>NZ_CP053439.1:640909-961363 GCF_000769405.2 Rhizobium brockwellii | reverse complement strand
GGGCTTCGACCTGCCGCCGCTGATGTTTTCGATCGAGGAGATGGAGGCGATCGTGCTGTCGCTGGCGCTGCTCGAACGCACCGCGGACGAGGAGCTGAAACAGGCCGCACGCCGGGTCAACCGGAAGATATCAGGCGCCGTGCCGGCGCCGCTGCGCCAGGCGATGGACAACAAAGCGCTTTACGCCTGGGGCTCGATCGCGCAGCCGGCAGGCTTCGACCTGGCGATCGTGCGCCGCGCGATCCGTGACGAACGCAAGCTGCTGCTCGGCTACCGCGACGAGCTCGGCCGCGCCAGCGAACGGACGATCCGGCCGGTCGCGCTGATCTATTATTCACAGACCGCCAATATCGTCGCCTGGTGCGAATTGCGCCAGGCGATCCGCAATTTCCGCAGCGACCGGGTGGAGCACTGCACGACAGCTGAGGATTTCTTCAAGGGCGACGGCGACCGCCTGCGGGAACTCTGGACCAGTGGATGGACGGAGAAACCGATCGCCGTCTAGCTATTCGACAATCGCGATTATTCAGAGCGACATGCCGCCCGAAACCTCGATGCGCTGGGCGTTTACCCAACGGTTGGCATCGCTCAGGAGGGAAGCGATCATCGGCCCTATATCGTCGGGCACACCGGCGCGGCCCAATGCGGTCATGGAGGCGACCGCACGGTTAATGTCCGGATTGTCCCGGACCATCCCGCCGCTGAAATCGGTTTCGATGGCGCCCGGGGCGACGGTATTGACGGCAATGCCGCGGGGGCCAAGCTCCTTGGCCATGTAGCGCGTCAGCACCTCGACTGCGCCCTTTATCGAGCCGTAAGCCGAGGCGCCGACCATGGCCATGCGGGCAAGACCGCTGGAGAGGTTGACGATGCGGCCGCCGTCCTCGATCACCGGCAGGAGCTTCTGCGTGAGGAAGAAGACCCCCTTGAAATGCAGGTTGTAAAGCTTGTCCATCTCCGCTTCGGTCGTCTCCGAAATCGGGGCGTGGTAGCTGGTGCCGGCATTGTTGACGAGAAAGTCGAAATGCTCACGCCCCCAGCCCTTGAGGATCTCGCGAACACTTTCGACAAAGGCATCGAACGCCGCCACGTTGCCGGCATCAAGTTGAAGTGCGGCGGCCTTGCGGCCCAGCGCCTCGATCTCAGCGACGACCTTCTCCGCCTCGTCGCGGTTCGAGTTGTAGGTCAAGATCACATCGACGCCGCTCCTTGCCAGATTGACGACCGTATTGCGGCCCAGGCCGCGGCTTCCGCCGGTTACGATTGCGATTTTCGAGGTTGAATTTTGGTTGGGCATTTCAGGTACTCCTGATGTTTTGATAGACCAGTTTATGCGCCGCAAGCCTGAATTCCTGAATGCCGAAACCCTGCAATTTCTTGCCTATTCCTCCAAACACCTTGCCCAGCCAGGCTGAGGGATTAAGATCATCCTCACCGGCGCGGCAGACCGACCCGGCGTTCATTGGAGACGAAGATGTCCGCAGATCTGAAGCAGGCGCTCAATGGGTACATGGATGCACATGGCGGAGGTGACGGGCTCTTTGCCACCGCTATTGACGGTTTTTTCCTGATGCGGTCCAGCACTCTCTCCATGCCGAAACCGGCGATCTACCGACCGGCACTCTGCATCATCGTCGATGGCGCCAAGCAGCTCATGTTCGGAGACCGCCTCTTCGACTACGAAGCGATGCAAGCGCTGATCATCAGCGTCGAGATGCCGGCCTTCGGACAGGTGACGAAAGCCAGTGCCGAACGGCCGATGATCGCCATCAACCTGGAACTCGACGTCACTATCCTGCGCGAGGTGCTGGAGGAGATGGATGCACCGCCGAAGCCGGCAGGCGACGGCGGGCCAGGTGTTTTCGTACAAGAATTCGGCCCCGAGCTGCAGGACTGCATACTGAGACTGATCCGGACGCTCGCAACGCCCAAAGCGATCCCAATCCTTCATCCGGCAATCATGCGAGAGATCAGTTTCTGGTTGCTTTCCGGAAAAAATGGCGATGAGGTCTGCAAGCTTGCATTGCCCGACAGTCATACGCGCCGCGTGGCCGAGGCCATCTACCTGTTACGCGGTAATTTTGCGGACGTCGTCCGGGTGGAAAAGCTTGCGGCGGCAGCCAGGATGAGCCCTTCCTCCTTCCATCAGCATTTCAAAATCCTGACCACGATGACGCCGCTGCAGTATCAGAAGCAGTTGCGGCTACTCGAGGCCCGGCGGCTGATGGTGACCGATGGGTTCAACGCAGCAAACGCGGCCTATCAGGTGGGTTACGAGAGCGCCTCCCAGTTCAGCCGCGAATATGCCCGCATGTTCGGGACACCACCGAAGCGCGACATCAGTGACATGAAGGCGATGCCGGCTGAGCCGGCAATCAGCTAGATGGACAGCGTGCGGCTCACCTCGCGGCCGAAGCCGCGGATTTCGATGCTGGAGGCATGGACCTCGACGATCGCGAAGGCGTTTTCCGTCTCGGTGTCGACCACGCCCTTGAAATTGACGAAGTGGCAGGCACCGGCCATGCCGTAATTGCCGACGTGGTCGTGGCCGTTGAGATAGGCAACGACATTGCTGCTGGATGCGAGCAGCGCGACGATACGCTCGCTGTCCCACATGCCGTGCTCTCCGGGCGGATGCACCGGATAGTGATTCATGACGATCACCTTCTCGCCGGCCGCAGCCGCTTTTGCGATTTCATCGCCAAGCCAGGCGAACTGCTCGTCGCTCAGCGCGGCATTCCAGCGATGGGCATTCCCGGCGCCCTTGGCCTGCAGCTCCGCCAGCATCTCAGCGGCAAGCGCCCGATGATGATGGCCCTCGGGCGGCGCGAAGATGCTGACCTCGTTGCCGTCGAGCACGATGAAGCGCCAGCCGTGGCGCAAGAAGCTGTAATAGGGCGATGGCATGCCGAGGCGCGCGGCGACTTCGGACAAGTGTCCTTCAGAGACCGAGAAATCGTGGTTACCAAGCAGGAAGAGCGCCTGGTGCCTGAGCGTCTGATAGACCGGCAGGATATCGTCGAAGCTTGAAAAGCCGCGGTCGATGACATCGCCGAGCGTCATGACGAAGCTCAGTTCCTCACCGTTGAAGACCTCGATCGCCGCGGCAACCTTGGCGAGGCTGTTGGCGTAATAGCGATCCATGGCCACATGCGGCGCGATCGCGGCATATTGCGGGTCGGCGATGATGCCGAAGCAGAACAGGGGAGAAGAGGAAGAAGACATGGGGCGTGATTAGGAGCGGCCGATGACAGGGATGTGACGGCTTCGTGTGAAAACGAAACACCCGGCGTTTGAGGCGCCGGGTGTAAAATTCTAAGAGGCTGACGACATCGCCGCCAGGGCGGCGAGCCTGATACCGCTTACTTCGTGGCTGCTTCGTAGCGTTCCAGGACATAGTCCCAGTTGATCAGGCTGTCGACGAAGGCTTCGAGGTACTTCGGGCGGGCGTTGCGATAGTCGATGTAATAAGAGTGTTCCCAGACGTCGACGCCGAGGATCGGGGTGGCGCCGTGAACCAGCGGGTTTTCGCCGTTCGGGGTCTTGGAGATTTCGAGCTTGCCGTTCTTGACGGAAACCCAGGCCCAGCCGGAGCCGAACTGGGTGGCGCCGGCAGTGGCGAAATCGGCCTTGAACTTGTCGTAGCCGCCGAGATCGGAGGCAAAGGCCGCTTCGAGCTTGCCCGGCAGCTTGTTGCCGCCGCCGCCCTTCTTCATCCACTTCCAGAAATGGATGTGGTTGTAGTGCTGGGCGGCGTTGTTGAAGAGGCCGGCATTGGTGCCGAAGGACTTCTTGACGACGTCTTCGAGCGAGAGGTCCGAAAGACCGGCTTCAGCGGCGAGCTTGTTGCCGTTGTCGACATAGGCCTTGTGGTGCTTGTCGTGGTGGAACTCCAGCGTTTCCTTCGACATGAAGGGAGCAAGCGCTTCGTAGTCATAGGGAAGTTCAGGCAATTCGAAAGCCATGTCAGATCTCCTCTTGGCAATAGATTGCGTCTCGGCAGGTGAGGCGGAACATAGGAGGGGAAAGGGGGAGAGGCAACCGGCGAATTATCAAAAAACGACTGGCCGGAGGAAAATTTGCCTCAGTTACAGGGTTGGAGTCGTGCGTAGAAATCGCCTGGGCAAATCAACGGGAATACCCGCCCCGAAAACCACTTTGCCTGATATGGAGATCAACGGAGACCCGATATGAACAGGAAAATAATCCAGCCTCTCGCTGCCGCCGCGCTGCTTTCGCTTTCAGGTGCGGCGCATGCCTCCTCCGATGACGCCTGGAAGCAGCTCGCCGCCGACGTCGAGGCCAAATGCAAGAAGGCAGCGGTTACGATCGAGAAGCCCAGCGCCACCGTCGATCCCTTCGGCAGCTCGCACTACGGGCTTGCCCTGGTGACCGGCAAGCCGAAAGGCGCCAAGGGGCGGATCGCCCAGATCTGTGTCTACGACAAGCAAAAGAAGACCGTCGAGATCGGCAGCGAGCTGGACGCCAAGACGCTTGGTCTCATGCCGGCAAAATAGGCCGCTATGAGGCTGCTCACCAAGCTGGGTTGTGCCTTGGGTCACATTTCTGGGGAACCGAAGGCTACGTTTGGGAGTTGAAAGCCTGGGCTTTAGGGAGGTGCGGCATGTCAGCGCTTCGCAGCAGGGCGGAAGAGCAGCAAAAAATCTATCAGCGCTGGGCACCGGTCTATGACCGGGTCTATCGCGGCATCCTGCGCGATGGCCACCGCAAGCTTGCAGCCCTCGCAGCCGCAGCCGGCACCGATATTCTGGAGATCGGCGTCGGCACCGGACTGACGCTTGGGCATTACCCGCATCACTGCCGGGTGACCGGCATCGACATTTCCGAACATATGATCGCCCGGGCACGCGAAAAGGCGAAACGCGAAAACCTTGAGCAAGTGCAGGCGCTGGAGGTGATGGATGCGCATGCTCTCACCTTTGCCGACCGGTCTTTCGATGCGGTCTGCCTGCCATTCGTCATCACGCTCATCCCCGAACCCGAACGGGCGCTTGACGAATGTGCGAGGGTGCTGAGGCCGGGCGGCGAGATCATCCTTGCCAGCAAGCTTGGCGATGGCGCCGGTCTGCAGGGCGCGATCGAGACGGCGGTGGCGCCGCTGGTGCGTCACATCGGCTGGTCGTCGGCCTTCCGCATTCACCGCATCGTCGCCTGGGCGGAGCGCCGCGGCGATTTTGCCGCTACCGATATTCTTCCGGTCTTTCCAAACGGCTTCTTCAAGATCGTCCGGCTGAAGCAGCGCGGACTTGCCGGCTAAGAGCGGAAATTTTTTCCCGCGTCGCTTATTCTGATGCTACCGTTCGTCTGAGGGAACTGCATGACATCGGATATCTTCTTTTTCATCGTCGTGGGTTTCTGCGCGCAGATCGTCGACGGCGCGCTCGGCATGGCCTTCGGCGTACTGTCGACGACGAGCCTTCTCGCCTTCGGGGTCCCGGCGGCCAATGCCAGTGCCATGACGCATGTGGCGGAAATGTTCACCACCGCCGCCTCGGGCATCTCGCATGCCTATCATCGCAACGTCGACTGGCGCCTGGTGGCGCGGCTTGCACCGGCCGGCATGATCGGCGGTGCGATCGGCGCCTATCTGCTGGCCAATATCGACGGCAAGGTGATCGCGCCCTTCGTATCGGCCTATCTGATCGCGATCGGACTGGTGATCCTCTACAAGGCCTTTCGGCCGCCGCCGAAGCGGGATGTTCGCGACTGGATCGTGCCGCCCGTCGGGTTCTGCGGCGGCGTGCTCGATGCGATCGGCGGCGGCGGATGGGGGCCGATCGTCACCAGTTCGCTGGTCAGCCGCGGCCATGACCTGAAACGGGTGATCGGCTCGACCAATTTCACCGAATTCGCCGTGACGCTGACGATTTCCCTGACCTTCATGCTGACGCTCGGCTGGTCGGAGCTCAATTCGGCGATCGGCCTGATCATCGGCGGCGTCATCGCTGCCCCCTTCGGCGCGATCCTCGTCAAACGGCTGCCGGTGCAGCCGCTGATGGTGGCGGTCTCGATGATCATCATCGGCACATCGGCAATGCGGCTCCTGTGAAGACAGGGCGATCACCATGCCGGCCGGGGTTACAGATTCCGGCCGAAATAAACATCCACGGAGGCGATCTTGTCGCCGCGGAAGCGAAAGCTCTCGATGTTGCGGAAGCTGCCGCCATCCCGTTTTTCGGCACGATAGCGGATGACCGCCTCGTCGCCTTCGATCGCCAGGAATTCGATGTCAAAGCCGCGGAAGACCGGCTCCTTCGGCCAGCAGCGCTCGAAATAGGTCGCCCGGTCGATGTGGTCATCGCGCGGACTGGAAAAGGTGAAATCCTCCGTCAACATGGCGCCGACGATATCCTTGCGGTCGTCGAGATAGGCGGCGTAGAGATGACGGACGGTCTGCTCTCGGGATGTGCGCATGTCGCTCATGGCAATGTCCTCGGATTAACCGATTGCATCATGCAATCGGTCGTGTGTAGCACTTTTGCCCGAGAGGGTCCAGATTGCGGCTCTCATTTCCAAAGACAGGTCACCGATGCGAAAGCGCCGTCTTGAAGGATGGGCCATAGCGCGGTTATATCAGCGCGTGCCCGCCCTGTAACGGCGAGCGCATGCACCACTACGGCCTATGCGCTCGACCTCGAAAAGCTCGATCTTCAGGACACATTCACCCGCGCCGATCTGATCGCCGCGGCAAAGGACACATCGTTTTATCAGGCGCGCGGAACTTCGCCCGCGCGATCCATGCCGAGGCCGAGAGAATGACCGATACGCAATTGGACGCCGCCAGCGCCAGGCCGGGCTCGATCCACTGGAGGCGCAATCTCACCATCTCGCTGATCGGCTCCTTCACCACCATCGTGGCGATGACGCTGCTGCTTCCCTTCCTGCCGCTCTATGTCGAGGAACTCGGCGTCAGCGACCATGCTGACATCGTGCAATGGTCGGGCATTGCCTATGGCGCCACCTTCTTCGCCGCGGCTCTCGTCGCGCCGCTCTGGGGGCGGCTCGGCGATATTTACGGCCGCAAGCTGATGCTGGTGCGCGCCAGCCTCGGTATGACGCTGGCGATCTCGCTGATGGGCATGGCCGGCAATGTCTGGCAGCTGGTGGCGCTGCGCCTCTTCGTCGGGCTTGCCGGCGGTTATGCCTCCGGCTCGATGGTGCTGGTGGCGACGCAGACGCCGAAGGACCGTTCGGCCTGGGCACTCGGCGTGCTCTCTTCCGGCATCATGGCCGGCAATCTCGTGGGGCCGCTGATCGGCGGTGCGCTGCCGCCCATTATCGGCATCCGCGGCACGTTTCTCGCCGCCGGCGGCATGATCTTCCTCGCCTTCCTCGCCACGGCCTTCCTGATCAAGGAAGAGAAATCGCCGGCCCGCAAAAAGGCGGCCAAGGCCAGCGGCGGCTGGAAATCCATCGCCGACAAGCGGCCCGTCATCGCCATGCTGGCGACCGGCATGCTGCTGATGTTTGCCAATATGTCGATCGAGCCGATCATCACCGTCTATGTCGCGCAGCTCGTGCCCTTGGAATCCCAGGTGACGATGGTATCGGGCATCGTCATGTCGGCGGCCGCCCTCGGCAGCATCCTGTCGGCCTCATGGCTCGGCAAGCTCGCCGACAGGATCGGCCACTGGCCGGTGATTTCAGGCGCGCTCGCCGTCGCCGGGCTGCTGCTGATCCCGCAGGCCTTCGTCACCAGTTCCTGGCAACTGATCATCCTGCGCTTCCTGATGGGCGTGGCACTCGGCGGGCTGCTGCCCTGCATCGCCGCGGTGATCCGCCACAGCGTGCCTGATAGTGCGGCCGGCAGCATTCTCGGGCTTTCGATTTCCTCGCAATATGTCGGCCAGGTGGCTGGCCCTATCCTTGGCGGTTTCGTCGGCGGCCATATCGGCATGCGGGCGGTGTTCCTCGGCACCTCCGTGCTGCTTGTCGCAGGTGCGGCCTATGCCTGGGTGGTACGGCCGAGGGATGCGGAGACTCGGGACTCGACCTAAGGATTATTGGCACTCCCGCAGATCAGCTCGACGCCTGACCGGGCAATCGCTTCCAGCGTCTCGCGGCTGTCGCCGGCGCGGGCGCGGACGGCGAGCGAATGCATGATGGCGGAGGCGAGCCTGGCAAGCATCTGCGGATCGGCGCTTTGGGGAAGCTCGCCCCTTTCCACGCCAAGGCGCATGCGCTTTTCGATCTCGTCGTCGAAATCGTTGAGGCTGCGGCCGAGCACTTCGCGGACCCGCTCATGCTGGACCGCCTCGGCCGATGCCGTGCCGATCAGCAGACAGCCGCGGGCGGCGGTTTCACCATGCAGATAGATCGCCAGCGCACCGGCATAGACGCGGGCGATATTGTCGCGAAGCGGCAGTGACGGGTCGAGCGCCTCGGCGAGCGTATTCATGCCGTCCTGCCGATAGCCCTCCAGCGTATCGAGGTAGAGATCCTCCTTGTCGCCGAAGGCGCCGTAGAGGCTCGGGCGGTTGAGGTTGGTCGCAGCGCTCAGATTGTCGAGCGAGGCGGCGGCAAACCCCCTATCCCAGAAGACATCCCGCGCCTTGCCGATTGCCGCCTTGGCATCGAAGGCCCTCGGGCGGCCGCGCTTCTTCTCGTCTTTCATATTTGTACCGCTTCGCATTAAATTCTTGACGAGAGTTATTTTATGCGAAACAGTACAGATATTCAACACTGTCGGCCGGCGGCATAGACCGCCTCCGCAAGGGGAGGAAACCGCAATGAAACTTTACATGCACGCAGCCGCCTGTTCGCTTTCGCCGCACATCATTTGCCGGGAGCTGGGGCTCGATATCGAGCTCGTCCAGGTCGACCGGCAGACCCACAGGACGAGCGACGGCGAGGATTACCTTGCGATCAACGGCAACGGCTATGTGCCGGCGCTGATGCTCGACGATGGCAAGGTGCTGACAGAGGGGCCGGCCATCGTCCAGTTCCTCGCCGACAGCGTGCCCGAAGGGGCAGCTCTGTTGCCTGAGGTCGGCAACATCCGCCGCAACGAGGTGCAATCCTATCTCAACTTCATCACCGCGGAGCTGCACAAGCCGATGGTGTTGCTCTTCAGTCCGATTTATTCCAGCGTTCATGGGGAGGTCCGCGCGCTGATCTCGAAGCGGCTGGCCTGGCTGAACGGTCGCCTTGCCGGACCCTATCTCACCGGCGATGCGTTCACGGTGGCGGATGCCTATCTCTTCGTCTGCCTGAACTGGTCGCCCTGGACCGACATCGATCTCAAGCAATGGCCGGCGCTGCACGGCTTCATGGCCCGCGTGGCGGCACGACCGAAGGTGCGCGAGGCGCTGCAGGCCGAAGATCTCGAGGCCTTCGATGCCGACGGCGTCTATTTCGCGCCGCATGCCTATCTCGCTTCATCAGGACGAACAGGAGAGCCGGTCAGACCGTAAATCCCCAGCTTGCGCCCGCGCATCCCGCGCTTGGGCGACCGTCAGAGCGCGCTGACCGCCACCGGCAAAGCGCGCTTGTGAGCAGTCGCCCGATAGGCGGCGAGGATGCGGCGGCGGGCGATCTCGCCGACCGGCTTGCCTTCGAGGAAATCGTCGATCTCGTCATAGCTGACGCCATAGGCCTCCTCGTCGGGGCGCAGCGGCCGCTGGTCCTCGAGATCGGCGGTCGGCACCTTGAACACCAGCTCGTCCGGGGCGCCGAGCCGCTTTGCCAGCAGGCGGACGCGGCGCTTGTTGAGGCCGGCGAGCGGCAGGATATCGGCGGCGCCATCGCCGAACTTGGTGAAGAAACCCATGACCGCCTCGGCCGCATGATCGGTGCCGATGACGAGGCTGCCAAGCGCCCCGGCAAGAGCGAACTGGGCGATCATCCGCTGGCGCGCCTTGATATTGCCGAGGATGAAATCCTGCCGGCCGGCATCGGCAAAGGCGAGGCCGCCGTCCTGCGCGGCGGCAAGCATCGCATCCGCCGGCGCCTTGATATTGACCACCATCGAGCGGTCGGCGCCGATCGTTTCCAGCGCCCTTCCCGCATCCGCCTCATCCGCCTGGACACCGTAGGGAAGGCGCACGGCAATGAATTCGGCCGCATGGCCGCTGTCACGCAGCTCGCGCACCGCCTTTTGAGCCAGCAGCGCCGCCGTCAGCGAATCGACGCCGCCGCTGATCCCGAGGACGTAGCCGCGCATGCCCGAGGTGACGAGATAATCCTTGAGAAAAGCGGTTCGCCGTTCGATCTCGCGCTCAGGGTCGATATCGGCGGCGACACCCAGTTCGCGGATGATCTCGCCTTGTTCGTCGAACAGCACAGTCATAAGCCTCTTCCTCCCTGCTTACGGAATTTCGGCGCCACTATGGCGAAAAGATGGGGGAAGACGAAACCGTTTCGGGCAGACCTGCCATGCATTTTATGCAAGTGGGCGGTTTGGTATCTCGGTGGGTGCAGCACCCCCTCTGCCCTGCCGGGCATCTCCCCCACAAGGAGGGAGATTGGATGGGCGCGGTGGCTTCCCCAAACAACTGGCCGTCACATGAATCGTAAATTTGGGGCGAAGCATGGCTTCTTGCCGATCTCCCTACCTGTGGGGGAGATGCCCGGCAGGGCAGAGGGGGGTGGCGTCGCGCACCTACCGCACGATCGTGAACAGCTCCACCGGATCAGCAAAACCCTTCAGCCTGTGCGCCCCGACCGACACCACATCCCCTGCCCCGGCCTCGTCGCGAAACGGCGCCGACATCAGCACGGCCTCTCCGAGTTCGCTGCAGGCGGTCTGGATACGGCTGACCAGATTGACGTCGCCGCCGATCAGGGTGAAATCGAGGCGGCGGCCGGAGCCGACATTGCCGTAGCTGACCTCGCCGTAATGCAGGGCGATGCCAGCCTTCACGCCGATGCCATCATATTGGAAATGGTCGATCTCATCGAGGATGGCGCGGGCCGATGCCAGGGCGGCACCGCAGGAATGGACCGCGTCGTAGCCCGGGAAGAAGGCGAGCACGGCGTCGCCCATGAATTTCAGCACCTCGCCACCCTCGCGGGTGATTGCCGGCACGATCCTGTCGAAATAGGCGTTCAGCAGGCCGAGCACGGTGCTGCCGGGCAGCCGGTTCGACAGCTCGGTAAAACCGCGCAGATCGCAGAGCAGGAGTGCCGCCTCCATCGATTCGATCTGGTCGCGGCGGATGCGGCCGGCCAGGATGCGGCTTGCCGTCAGCGGGCCGATATAGGTATCGAGCAGGCTGAGCTCAACCTGGCGCAGAATGCGCAACTCGCTGGTGTTGCGCAGCGCCGGCAGGATGCGCTCGATCACCTGACGCTCGGAGGCGGTGAATCCGCCCGGCCGCCGCGTGCCGAAGACGGCGGCGCTGACCGGACCGTCGACATTGCAGAGCGGCGCGATGACGAGCTGCATCAGGCCGCGATCGGCGAAGACATCGATATGCTGCCAGCGGCCATGCACGCTTTCGCCGGTATCGACGACCAGCGGTTCGCGGGTTTCCATGACCTTGCGCAGCGGCGTATTGGCGATGGCGACCCGCGCGCCGTGTTCGCGGTCGTGGATCTCGACCGGCTCGCCCGGCGCCCAGGCGATGGTGCGGCCGATGAATTCGGGATGCAGGGTCATCAGATGCAGGGTCAGACGGTCGACCGGCAGGCCGACCGCCTGAAGCCGGCGGCCAAGCCCGGAAACCAGGCCTGCTTCGTCGAGCACGTGGCATTCGTCGCCGGAGAGCCATTCGATGATGGAGAGCAGTGCGCCGACACTGACAGAATGGCCGGCTGCCTTGGGCTGGAGTCTGTCGGTATCCGGGGCATAGATCGCAGTTGTCATGGCTTTTTCCTCCTTAAGGGAGGCGGGGCACTAGTGAGCGCCGCCGCCGGAGAGTTGACCGGGTTTTCTGAGAAGTAGGCTTGCAAGCAGGGCGACGACGAGGGCGACGCCGAGCAGGAAGAAGGTGTCGCTGAAGGCCATGATATTGGCCTGCTTGCGTATTTTGAGCGCGATGGCGACGACGGCCTTGTGGCTGGCGAGCGCCTGATCGCTGACACCGTGGCTCATGAAGTAGCCGGTGAGCCTGGCGATGCGATCGCGGGTGGCTTCCTCGAAGACCGAGACCGAGTTGGTCAGGATGTTCGAATGGAACTGTTCGCGCTTCGACAGGAAGGTCTGCAGCGAGGCGATGCCGAAGGCGCCGCCGAGATTGCGCATCATGTTGAAGAGCGCCGAAGCCGAACCGGCATTCTCCTGCTCGATGCCTGCGGTGGCGATCGCCGAAAGCGGGGTGAAAACGAGCGCCTGACCGATGGCGCGGACGATGTTCGGCCAGAACAGTTGGTCGGTGGCATAATCGCCGGTCATGTGCACGTTCATGAAGTTCGAAGCGGCGAAGAGGGCAAAGCCGACGACGATCAGCAGGCGCACATCGAACCGCTTCATCAGCTGCGGCACCAGCGGGATTAGCAGCAGCTGCGGGATGCCGGTCCAGGCGAGAACCATGCCGATCTGCTCGGAATTATAGCCCTGGATGCGGGTGAGATAGATCGGCAGCACGAAGACCGACCCGTAAAGCGCAATGCCGAGCAGGAAATTGGCAACAATGCCGAAGCCGAAGTTGCGGCGCACCAGCAGGCGAAGGTTCAAGAGCGGATTGGCGGTCTTCAGCTCGATGATCAGGAACAGCGTCAGCGAGACGGCGGCGATAACAGACAGGCGAACAATGAAATCGGAGCCGAACCAGTCTTCCTTGTTGCCCTCTTCCAGCACGGTCTGCAGGGCTGCAAGGCCGATCGCCATGGTGACGATGCCCGGCCAGTCGCCCTTGGCGAGCAGCTTCAGGTTCATCGGTCCACGATCGAGCGAGGCCCAGAGCATGCCGACCATCAGCGCGCCGGGCACCAGGTTGACGTAGAAGATATATTCCCAGCCCCAGTTCTCGGTAAGGTAACCGCCGATCGTCGGGCCGATCGCCGGCGCGAAGGTGGCAGACAGGGCAAAGAGCGCAAGGCCGATCGGCTGCTTGGCCTTGGGCAGCAGCGTGATGATGATCGTGAAGGCCATCGGGATCAACACGCCGCCGGAAAATCCCTGAATGGCGCGCAGGATGATCATCTGCTGCAGATTGGCCGCGAAGGCGCAGGCGACGGAAAAGATGAGGAAGAGGATGGCGTTGGTGAGCAGGTAATTGCGGAGCGAGAAGACCCGCGCCAGCCAGGCACTGAGCGGAATGACGACGATCTCGGCGATCAGATAGGAGGTCGAAATCCAGCCGCCGTCATCCGTGCCGGCGCCGATCGCGCCCTGGATATCGGCAAGCGAGGCGTTGACGATCTGGATGTTGAGGACGGCCATGAAGGCGCCGAGCGTCGAACCGACAACGGCTGTCCACATGCGCAGCGGGCTCATGACGGCAGGTGCCACAGGCGCTGCGGCGGCGGGGCGCGCCAGCGAATTGCCGTTTGCGGCGATCTGAAGAGTGGCCATGGCTTATCTCCTTCCAGCTCTCGCGGGAAACTTTCTCATGACGGGGTTCGGGTGATCATTCAGGGAATGATCGGGATCATTCGGGAATGATCGGGATAATTCGGGAAGCAAAGGAAGGATCATCCAGCGTGGCTGGATAATCCCTCTTTGGCCGCCCCAGAGGCTTGGGCAGGCTTGGTCTCGGCAGCTTGGGTCTGGGCAGCCTTGGTATCGATTTCGGGCTCGACCGACATGCCCGAGCGCAACAGGCCGCTCAGAGCCTCGTCGTCGATGACGATCTTGACCGGGATGCGTTGGACGATCTTGGTGAAATTGCCGGTGGCATTGTCCGGCGGCAGCAACGAAAATTCGAGGCCGCTTGCCGGCGAAACGCTGTCGACATGACCTTTGATCGAGATGTCGGGAAAGCTGTCGACCTTGATCTCGACCGACTGGCCGGGGCTGATATAGGTCAGCTGCGTTTCCTTGAAATTGGCGACGACATAGACCGCATGCAGCGGCACGACCGCCATCAGCTGCGTGCCCGAGGTGACATACTGGCCGACCCGGATAGATCGGGCGCCGACCGTGCCGTCAACGGCGGCGACGATATCGGTATAGGAGAGATTGAGCTCTGCCTGCTGGGCGGCGGCGGCCGCACGGTCACGCTGGGCAACCGTCTGCTCACGCTCAGTCTGAAGCACCGGCACCTTATTCTGAGCCGTGACGAGGGCTGCCCGGTCACGCTCGACGGCGGCGGCGGCCTGGTCACGGGCCGACTGGGTCTGCTCGGCGCGAGACTGGGTGCCGGCGCCGTTGGTGATCAGGCGGGCCGAGCGGGCGGCATCGGATACGGCAAAATCCAGCGATGCCTGCGAGGCATCGATCGTCGCCCTCGCCTGCTCGATCACCGATTGCTGCAGGGAGATCTGGGCGTCGATATTGGTGATGGCGGCTTCAGCCGCCTTCACATCGGCCTTCGCCTGCGACAGTGCGGCCTGGAAGTCGCGGTCGTCGATGCGGGCGAGAACCTGGCCGGCCTTGACCGCGTCATTGTCGTTGACCAGCACCTGGCTGATATAGCCGGCGACCTTCGGAGCGACGGTGGTGTAATCGGCCTTCACATAGGCATCATCGGTGGATTCGATGAAGCGGCCGACCGTCCAGTAGCGGTAGCCGAAATCGCCTGCGAAAGCGACGCCGCCAAGCAGCGCGGCGGCAAGGACGGCGCGCTTGACGATGCGGCGGCCGGTCTTTTTAGGCGCTTCCGCGACCGGTGCTTCGGCGACCGACGCTTCAGAGACGGGCATGGGGGGCGCCTCGGCGGCAGGCGCCCTGGCGGCTTCCTCGGCCAGGATCTGCTCGGCCTGCCTGGCACTTTCGAAAACTTGCCTGTGGGGTAACTCGACCATCGTCATTCTCCTTCACCGTTGGCCTCCTCTGTGAAAGGCCATGTTCGATGAGACGGAAAATGCACCCTGACATTTATTTTGATAATCTGCTTAAATCGGGAAGGATCATCAACTCTCAGCGGATAATCCGAGGGCAATATGGATCGGCTGACAAGCCTCACAGTCTTTGGCCGGGTGGTGGAATGCGGTGGTTTTTCCGCCGCCGCGCGCCGGCTCAACATGTCCGTCACCATGGTCGGCAATCACGTGCAGTCACTGGAGGACCGGCTCGGCGTGCGGCTGCTGAACCGCACGACGCGCAAGGTCAGCCTGACCGAAACCGGCAAATATTACTATGAGCGCTCTTTGCAGATCCTGGCCGAGCTGGAAGAGGCGGACCGGACGGCAGGCGCACTGAGCACGACGCCGCGCGGCACGCTGAAGGTCTATACCAGCAGCGCCATCGTGCGTTTCCTGCTGCCGGTCGTCGGCGAATTTATGGAACTCTATCCGTCGATCTCACTCGATTTCAGCGTCGGCGAGCGAATGGTCGACATGATCGAGGATGGCTACGACCTGGTGATGCGCACCGTACCGCCGCCGGATTCGTCGCTCGTCGCGCGCAAGCTGACGCCCTGGCGCCATATGCTCGTCTGCTCGCCGACCTATTTCGAGAGCCATCCGATGCCGAAGACGCCGGCCGAGGTTGCCGACCACAATTGCCTGCAATATGCCTATTACCCCTATGGCGACGAATGGCGCTTCGAGGATGGCGACGGCAACAAGGAAAGCGTCAAGATCAGCGGCAATGTCGTCTCCAACAGCGCCGAGATGCTGCGCTTCCTGACGCTGACCGGGCGGGGCATCTTCCTGGCGCCGAGTTTCGTGGTGTTCGACGACATCGCCGAAGGGCGGCTGGTGAAGATCATGCCGGACTACCGGCCGGTGGAATTCAACATCAACGCGGTCTATCCCAACCGCAGCCATCTGCCGACGAAGGTGCGGCTGTTCATCGACCTCTTGGCGGAGAGATTTGCGGAACATCGGAAGTGGATGACGTGAGGGTGCGCTCCGGGTAGCTCTGCTCTCACTTTTTTTGCGAATGGGCTCGGGTGCAGGCGGCCATGCCTCGCCCTAATTTGCGATTGATGTGACGGCCAATTGTTTTGGGAAACCATCGCGCCCGTCCAATCTCCCTCCTTGTGGGGGAGATGCCCGGCAGGGCAGAGGGGGGTGGATGCAGATCTCAATTCTGCGAGAGGCGACCTCTCCAGCCCTGCGCTTGCGCTCCGGGCGTTCGCATCTGCAATCGATTCACTGGATCGATTGCTTCGGCTGCGCCGAACCGCTGCTCACTCTTCGCTCTCGCTGCGGCCGAAGGCCCAGTCCATGTAGAGTTCCAGCGCCTTGCGGGTGACCGGGCCTTCCTGTAGGTCGCGGCCGTCGAGGCGGGTGACGCCGACGACTTTGGAGTAGTTGCCGGTGGTGAAGATCTCGTCGGCCTGCATGAAATCCTCGACGGAGAACGCTGCTTCATGCACGTCGAAACCGGCCTTGCGCAGCAGGTCAATAACGCGAGCCCGCGTAATGCCGGCAAGGAAGGTGCGGTTGGCGGCGGGCGTCATCACCACGCCGTCCTTGACCATGAAGACGTTCGAGGAGGCGGTCTCGACGACATTGCCGTTCAGGTCGCGCACCAGCGCATTGTCGAAACCGCGGCTGCGCGCCTCGGCGATCATGCGGCCGCTGTTTGGATAGAGTGAGCCGGTCTTCGCCTCGGTCATCGCCGTTTCCGGCGACGGGCGGCGATAGGGCGAGACGGTGAGGCTGGTGCCGCCATGGCCGCCCATCGGCGCCTCGAACAGGCAGAGCGCGAAGCGGGTCGATTCCGCGTCGACGGCGACGACGCTGCCGGGCGAACCGTGTTCGCCCCAATACATTGGCTTGATATAGATCGCCGTCGCGCCATCGAATTTCGCAACACCTTCCCAGGCGAGCGCTACGATCTCCTCGGCTGATTTCACCGGCTTCAGGCCCATGGCGAGCGCCGAGCGGTTGATGCGCTGGCAATGCAGGTCGAGATCCGGCGCGATGCCATCGAACCAGCGGGCGCCGTCGAAGACCGTGGAGCCGAGCCACATGGCATGCGACGTCGGCCCTATCAGCGGCGGATTGCCGGGGAGCCATTCTCCATCGACATGAGTCCAGGTGGTGGAACGGGGTGATGTATCGACGGCCATGATGGTTTCCTCCTGAAGCCGGAGAAGGAAAAACCGCCGCGGCAAGCCGGGTCAAGGACAAATCCCGAGCGAAAACACGGAAGCAAGAAAATGCCGGGGAATGGCGCCAGGCCGCAA
This sequence comes from Rhizobium brockwellii, assembly GCF_000769405.2. Classification (NCBI taxonomy): domain Bacteria; kingdom Pseudomonadati; phylum Pseudomonadota; class Alphaproteobacteria; order Hyphomicrobiales; family Rhizobiaceae; genus Rhizobium; species Rhizobium brockwellii. The sequence goes on along the minus strand of NZ_CP053439.1, from coordinate 944,159 downwards.
TATTCGTGCGCAGCAACGGCAGCTTCATCGATGGGTGCATCAGCAAAAATGATGGAATGGAATGTTGGAATGGCTGGCTGCCGCATGCGATGATGGGCGCAACAGCGGATAAGCAGCAAGGGAAGACGCCGATGAAAGCCATGTTCTACGAAGCCTTCGAACAGGCGCCCGAAATCCGCACCGTTGCCGATCCGACACCGACAGAGGACGGTGTCGTCATATCCGTCGGGGCCAGCGGGCTCTGCCGCAGCGACTGGCACGGCTGGATGGGGCACGATCCGGATATCCGGCTGCCGCATGTGCCGGGACATGAGCTTGCCGGGCGGATCGTCGCCACCGGCCGCGGCGTGATGCGCTTCAAGGTGGGTGACCGGGTGACCGTGCCCTTCGTTTCCGGCTGCGGCCATTGCGGGGAGTGCCATTCAGGCAACCAGCAGGTCTGCCCGAACCAGTTCCAGCCGGGCTTCACCCATTGGGGATCGTTTGCCGAATATGTGGCGATCGACTATGCCGACACCAATCTGGTGCACCTGCCCGATACGATCGACGATGCGACGGCAGCAAGCCTCGGCTGCCGCTTCGCCACCTCGTTTCGCGCCGTCGCCGACCAGGCGCGCACCGGGCCTGGCGAATGGATCGCCGTGCATGGCTGCGGCGGCGTCGGCTTGTCGGCGATTATGATCGCCACGGCGCTCGGAGCGAATGCGATCGGCATCGACATTTCCGAGGAGAAGCTCGCCTTCGCCAGGGAGTGCGGGGCGGTGGCGACGGTCAATGCATCCGGCGTCTCCGACGTGGCGGAGGCAGTGCGCGAGATCACCAAGGGCGGCGCGCATGTCTCGATCGACGCGCTCGGCCATCCCGTCACCTGCTTCAACTCGATCAAGAATCTGCGCCGGCGCGGACGGCATGTGCAGGTGGGGCTTATGCTCGGCGAGCACGCGACGCCGCAGATTCCAATGGCGCAGGTGATCGGCCACGAACTGGAAATCTACGGCAGCCACGGCATGCAGGCCTGGCGCTACGACGCCATGCTGTCGATGCTTTCGGCCGGCAAGATCGCGCCGCAGAAGCTGATCGGACGCCGCATCAGCCTCGAGGAGGCCGTGCCGGCGCTGATGGCGCTCGACAAAGCTGAGGCCACGGGCATCAGCGTGATTACGCGGTTTTCATAAGGCGACTCCGCCTCCCGTCCATAGCGAGCACGGGAGGGAGCAAAGCGCCGCCGCTGTCCTCTTCTCCCCAGCGGGGAGAAGTGCCGGAGCGATAGCGAGGCGATGAGGGGGTGAGCGGCAAAGCCGCGAATGCGCTGAGCGCAAGCGAAGGGCAATAATAAATGTTCTGCCGTGCGGCCCCCGCGTCCGCCCTACGGGCACCTTCTCCCCGAGGGGAGAAGAGGGAGCCAGGCCGCTTTGCAACGACCCTTATTCAGCCACGCCAATCGAGGCGAGATAGGCAGCGGAGGCCGGGATCTTCGACTTGTCCTTGATCTCGATGATTAGGCGCGGATTGCTTTCGAGTTTGGCAAGGGCCCTAAAGACGGCGTGCCAGTGGATCGAGCCTTCGCCGAGGCTCCAGTGGCGATCGGCATATCCGTCGGCATCTTGCAGGTGGACATGCTGCAAGCGATTGCCGGCGGCCTTGACGTAATAATCGACCGGCGGAGCACCGGTATGGCCATGGGCATAATGGGCATGGCCGGTATCGATCGAGACGGCGACGGCGGGTGAGTTGAAGCTCTCGGCAAGCGCCACGCGACTATGCGGATCCTTGTCCTCGATGTTCTCGATGACCATGGTGCAGCCGATATCCTCGGCGCGCCTGACGGCGTCGCGCAGGGTCATGTGCGTGCGCTCGACCAGAGCTTCGCGGGCGCCGGTATTGTCGTCGAGGTTGTTGTAGGACCAGGACGTATAAGGGCTGTGGATGACCATATGCGTCGCGCCGATGGCGGCGCAGACATCGAGGCCCTGCAGCAGGCGCCGGGTGACGACGGCGCGGATATCGGGATCTTCCGAGGCGATGGTGAAGCCCCAGAACGGGCCGTGAATGCCGAGGCGGCCGCCATGACCGTCGAGAAGCCGCCTGGCGCGGGCGGCGAGCGGCGCCCAGTCGCCGTTGAGAACCTCGGCATCGACGAAGCTCTGCAATTCGAGATCGCGGGACTTTTCGAAGAGCCAGTCGCGGTGAAGTTCGACTTCATCGAGCGTCATGGCGGCGCCGACGACGGGAAGAGAGGACATGGATGCGCTCCATCAATGTGAATGATCAATGTGAATGCCGGGACGGCGTGGAAGGACGGCTCCAAGAACGGCCGCCGCGTTCTATGCGCCCCTTCTATGTCGGCGGTATTACAGGCGCCGAGCCTTTAGAACCCTCCGGCCTCAGTCATTTCCGCATAGCTGATGCGACATTGGCGGACCTTGCGGAAACGCCCCGAAGTACCGATATCGGCCCCGACAGTCTCGTGACGCAGTGGCGCGCGAGCGGCGCTGAACCCCTGGCAACGGAGCCGTTTGTTCATCGCTTCGGCCGATGTCCCGCGCTTCTTTGAACGCGTTCGGCGATGTTACCCCCAACGACAGGGCGGGTTGTCAAAGGCGTCGCAAAGGTCTAACGGCTGCGCCCGCAAGAAAAAGCCCATAAGAAGAAGCCCTGTAAGAAAAAGAAAGAGACATGATGTCCAACTCATTTGTGAAAATGCCTGCGAGCGACGAGTCAAAGCGTTTTTTCGTCCTCGGCGACCGGGTCGAGCGGCGGGTTAGAATCAGCGGAACCTGGCTCAATATCTTCGACGTCACCGTGCCGTCAGGCAGCCGGACGCCGGAACATGCGCATGCGAGCCCGGAAGTGTTCCGCATCCTCGAGGGAAAGCTGACGATCTGGCGCCTGAGCGATAGCGGTCCCGAAGAGATCGAAGCCGGCGCCGGCGACATCGTCACGATCCCGCCCTTCATGGTGCACGGCTATTCCAACCGCGGAACCGTCCCCGTGGTCTTTTCCGCGGTCGTCGATCATGAGATGGCCGAGTTTATCGAAGCGGAAGGCACGACCGAGCCACCGAAGGCCAGCCCTTCGGCGGAAACCATCGCTCGCATGACTGCGGCCGCCAATTCGTACGGGATCACCATCCTCGCGGCATGATGGCGTGAGTGCGTGATGCCGTTTTCGGACGACATCATGCGTTCCCTCCTCGGCTCTGCTAGGTTTTTGGCGGTAGCGATTTCAATCGGCTCACCAGTTCATCCAAAACGGCGTCGACCGTTTTCGAAGCCGTATCGATGACGATTGCATCGTGCCATTCGTCATAGGCTCTTTCGGAAATCTCTTGCCATGTCGGCTTCACCAGACCTTCGACGTCGGTGAGGCGCGTTTCAGCACGCTTGCGATGCTCGACTTTATCCGAGCAAACAAACTCGACCTCCGCCGCTGTCACCCCGGCAGCCTGCGCGACCGAACGCCACGCTGACCTGGTTATTCGGAGCGGGTTGACGGAGTCGGCAATAACGGTTCTGCCGAGTGTCAGATTGTCTCCGGCGATACCGTAAGCCACGATATAGCCTGCAGGCCCGGCATCATCGGCAATTCCGGAGGCACGGATTGCCTGCTCGATGGTATCGACGCGCAAATGCACCGCATTCAACCGCTTAGCCAAAGCGCGGGCAATCGTCGTCTTTCCACTGCCAGGCAGACCACCGAAGATAATGAGCATCGTGACCTCGTCGTTTTTGGAGAGGCTCCACGAGAACGTCAGGGCAGCTCGCGGTCAGCGCAATACTTCACCATTGAGGCCTGGTTCGCAATTCCTTTGTCAGCACCGGGTTTTCACCACCGGCCTCAACGACGGTCCATTCGAGCGCCTCGTAGAATCCGACGGCGTCTCGCGCCGCAAAACCGCTGCACAGTTTTGCGCGCCATGCTTCTAGAACTCTTCCCAGTTGCCCTCGGTCGAAGCCGGTGCGGCTGAGGTGCCGAAGGCGGCTGCGAGCTTGCCGCCGAGTGCGCGGGCCGGCGACGGAGCGGGCCTGGCATGATCGGTGGCCGAGGCGGGCACCGGTCTGCGCGCCGCAAGCGTCGCCGCGACCGGGCGCGCCAGCGGCCTGGCAGTCGTCCGGGCGGCGGGGGCCGCCTTTGCCACCTGGCCGAGATTGAACTGCGCCAGACGCTCCGAAAGGGCAGACACCTCCGTTACCAGCGTGTGCGAGGCGGCGTTCGATTCCTCGACCATTGCGGCGTTCTTCTGGGTCGACTGGTCCATCTGGTTGACCGCCGTGTTGATCTCCAGAAGACCCGTCGATTGTTCACGGGCGGCCTGAACGACCGCCTGGACATTGCTGTTGATCTGCTGGACTTCGGCAACGATCGCCTGCAGCGCCTTGCCGGTCTGGCCGACGAGATCAACGCCACGCTTGACCTGGGCGCCGGACGAGGTGATCAGCGCCTTGATCTCCTTGGCGGCCGTCGCCGAGCGCTGCGCCAGTTCACGCACTTCCTGTGCGACGACGGCGAAGCCCTTGCCGGCCTCCCCTGCACGTGCTGCCTCAACGCCTGCATTGAGGGCCAGCAGGTTGGTCTGGAAGGCAATATCGTCGATCACGCCGATGATGTTGGAGATCGACTGCGAGGATTGCTCGATGCCGGTCATGGCGTCAACGGCATTGCGCACGATCTCTCCGGACTTTTCCGCACCTTCCTTGGTGCGGCTGACGAGCGTTCCCGCCTCCTCGGCGCGAAGGGTGGAGTCCTTGACCGAGGTGGTGATCTGCTCGAGTGCTGCGGCGGTCTCTTCAACGGAAGCGGCCTGCTGTTCGGTGCGGCGGGCGAGATCGTCGGCGCCGGAGCGGATTTCTTCCGAACCGGCCTGGATGACGGCAGCGTTTTCGGAGAAGGAAATCAGGGCTGCCTGCAGCTTTTCGACAGACGCATTGAAATCGACGCGGATTTCGTCAAGCGAGTCGGCAAACGGCTTTTCCAGCCGGATGGTCATGTCTCCATTGGAAAGGCTGGCCAGTCCGTTGCCGAGTTCGCTGACCGCAAACTTGATCGAATCCTCGCGGGCGGCATGGAGGACGGAACGTTCCTGCCGTTCGATCTCTTCGCGGGACCGGGAGGTTTCCGCATCGGCCTCGAGCCTGATCTTCTGGCGATTGCTTTCCAGCAGAATGGCGAGGGAGCGTGAGAGGTCGCCGATTTCGTCCTTGGCATTCTTGTCGCTCAATTGCACGTCGAACTGGCCATGGGCGATGCGATCGGTCTCGGCGATCACGCCCTCTATGCGCCGGATGAATTTGCGGGCGATGAGCCAGCCTGAAAGACCGAGCAGGAGTGCAGCGATGGCGGTGATCGCAACGGCGCTCCAGGCCATGTTGTTGAGCTGGGCAAAGACGGTGGATTTGGGCACCGAAACGATGGCGTACCAGTTCAGGTCATTCGTCAGCTTTACCGGATAGGCGACCGAGAAATAGCTCTGGCCGTCCGGGCCTGCGATCTCCTGCGCGACGCCGGGCTTGGCGATCAACTGATCCCAACCGGCAGTGAGATCACCGCCGTCCTTGATATTCTTGCCTGCGAGCTCGGCGGAGGGATGGCTGATGATGCTGCCGGCGCCGGTCACGAGGCTGAGATAGCCGGTCTCCATCGGGTGGACCGCCGAGATCGCCTTGTTGGCGTCGTCGAGCGAAATGTCCATGCCGGCGACGCCGAGCGCCTTGCCATCGACCATGATCGGCTTTGCGACCGAGGTCATCAGCACGTCCTTGCCGTCGACCGCGTAGACATAGGGTTCAATGACGACGATCTTTTTCTGGGTAAAGGGCAGCTGGTAGTAATCGCCGGCGCCCGACACGCCATAATCGACCAGCGGCGTGTGCTGGATCTTGTCGCCACTGCGGACCCAGTAAGGCACGTAGCGGCCGGTCGTGTCGTGGCCTTCCTTGCCGACGAAATCCTTGTCCTTGCCGTCAAAGGCATTCGGTTCCCAGCCGGTCCAAACACCGAGCGCCATCGGATTATCCTGCAGCATGTTCTTCAGCAGGTCGTCGGCAGCAGCACGATTGGCGTTTCCGCCGTCCTTCATCGTCGACAGCGACGTTTCCAGCGTGTTGACGATGCCGAGTGCCACGCCCATGGATTTCTCAACGTTGAGCGCATTGGTGGCGGCGATCTGGAGCATCTGATCGAGGCTCGATTTGCGCATATCGTTGTAGGCGATGTAAAAAAGAACGCCCGATGCAGCGATCGTGGCGATGACACCGCAGGCCGCCACGGAAAAAATGTTGCGTCCGGTAGCCGATTTGAACTGCATGCGCTTAACCTCCTCAAGCGGGCAGGTCGTCGATCGCGCACCGATCTATTCCGTCCCGGCTTCCCCAGACCGAGAACTGATTTCAGGACGTGGCTGCACGTCACGGAAATCGTTCGCAATTTGGAGAAAATACGGAGCGGCTGTTAATTTACGGTGTATTGCGCCACTTTTACTTATGGCAGGGCAGCCCGCAGCGCCTCTTTTAAGACGCGCAAATGCGGTGCTGCTGCCGTTGGCGAAACTGTCACATCAAGACGCTATAAGGATTTTTGCCCGGCGCCTCTTGCGTCGGCACTGTTTCACCGTCAAAATTGCGACATGCCTGACAGCGACCCATCCAGTACAAGCTCCGCCCCTTCCAACCGGGATCTCCCGGCCGAGGAAGCAGGCGACCATTGTAGACGGTGCGATGACCTCCACCTCGCCTCAGGCATATCAATGCTCCCGCACAGAGGGCTGCCTCCCAGTCCATTGCCGATGACGGGCGGCCGCGGCTCACTTCAGAGGAGCGGTCTGATGGAACCTGCACTGATGTCAACACGATGATGGAGAGACGACAGGCGACGCGTATATACGTATAAGAGCGTCCCTTCGAATGCCTCGCCGCTTCGCCTGGTGAATGCGGCACTACAACCTCAACGAATAGGGTCCCTGTGTTTCTGGAAATTGGAATTGTGGCGTTTCTCACCATCCTGAATGGTGTGCTCGCCATGTCGGAGCTGGCCGTTGTGTATTCTCGGACAGCTCGCCTAAAGGTTCTCTCCGACAATGGAAGCAAGGGTGCAGCTCAAGCGATCAAACTTGCCGAAAACCCCGGTCGTTTTCTCTCTACGGTGCAGATCGGCATCACGCTGGTCGGCGTTCTATCCGGCGCTTTCTCAGGCGCCACGCTCGGCGGCCGCCTGAGCGGATGGCTAGAAGCCCAGGGAATGTCATCGACGGCCGCTGATGCCATTGGCGTAGGTTCAGTCGTCGTGGCAATCACATATCTTTCGTTGATCGTCGGCGAACTTGTTCCAAAGCAGATCGCATTGCGGGAACCCGAAGCGGTTGCGGCCAAGGTCGCACCCGCTATGGCGGTCCTTTCAAAAATTGCGCTGCCACTCGTGTGGCTTCTGAACGCCTCCGGAAATCTTGTGCTCAAGCTCTTGGGCCAAACAGGAAAAGGTGGCGACAATGTCTCTGACGCAGAAATCAAAACTGTTCTGGCCGAGGCGCAGTCGGCTGGAGTGATCGAAAGCGAAGAGTCCGCGATGATTTCAGGTGTCATGCGGCTGGCGGATCGTACTGCCCGAGCGCTTATGACGCCCCGGCGGGACGTCGAAATTATTGATATCGACGACAGCCTTGATGAAATTCGGACCCAGTTGCACAGGACGAAGCGGTCGCGATTGCCCGTTCGAAAAGGCAGTTCGGACGAGGTGATCGGCATCCTTCCGGTCAAGGACTTCTACGACGCGATGTCCGAACACGGCAGTGCCGACATCAAGGCTCTGACGCAAGACGTCCCGGTGGTTTCAGACCTTTCAACTGCCATCAATGTGATTGAAGCCATCAGGAAATCGCCCGTTCACATGGTGCTGGTTTTCGACGAGTACGGCCACTTCGAGGGGGTTGTCTCGTCAGGTGACATTTTGGAAGCAATCATGGGGGCTCTGCAGGAGGGACCGGTCGATGAACAGGCCATCGCTCGTCGAGACGACGGCTCTTATCTCGTGTCGGGCTGGACGCCAATTGACGAGTTCGCTGAATTCTTAAACCTCAAGCTCGATGGCGACTTGGAATATCAGACTGTTGCCGGCCTGGTGTTGGAAGAGTTGAAACATCTGCCGGAATTGGGCGAGAGCTTCACGAGAGATGGATGGCGCTTCGAAGTCGTCGATCTCGACGGGAGGCGCGTGGACAAAATACTTGTGTCGGCTGAGTGAAGATCGGCGCGTGCCTTCGTCGCCGGCGACTTCGCCGATGAGATCGTCAATCTCGACGGCCGCAACATCGACAAGATCCGTATCCACCGCATGGACGATGTGACCTGACAGCAGGAGTGAACGCCATGGCATGGTCCGCCAACCAATATGTGAAATTCGAGGATGAGCGCACGCGACCGGCGCGCGACCTGTTGGCACAGGTGCCGCTGCAAAACCTTCGTCATGCCATCGATCTCGGCTGTGGCCCGGGCAATTCGACCGAGCTGATCATCGAGCGCTACGGGGCGCAGGGCGTCTCGGGCGTCGACAGCGACATGAACATGCTGGAGGCGGCGCGCAAGCGGCTTCCGGGCACTGCCTTCGTCGAGGCCGATCTCACCCGCTGGCAGCCGGACGAACCCGCCGACCTGCTGTTTGCCAATGCCGTCTTCCAATGGCTGCCCGATCATCTCGATATCTTCGACCGGCTGATGGACGGGCTTTCCGAAGGCGGCGTCCTGGCCGTGCAGATGCCCGATAATCTCGGCGAACCCTCGCATCTGGCGATGGAGGAGACCGCCCATGCCGGCCCGTGGAAATCCGCCTTCGAGGCGAAGAGCGTGCGCCGCAAGCCGCTGCCGCCGCCATCCACCTATTACAGCCGGCTGATCGCCAAAGCCGCGCGCGTCGATATCTGGCACACCGTCTACAATCACCCGATGGCGGATGCGGCTGATATCGTCGAATGGGTGAAGGGAACCGGGCTGATGCCCTATCTCGCCCATGCCGGCGAAGAGCATCGCGAGGCATTCTTGGCCGATTACCTGGAGCGGTTGGAAAAGGCCTATCCCAAGATGTCGGATGGGCGGGTGCTGCTGCGGTTTCCGAGAATTTTCATGGTGGCGGTGAAAGGCTGACGCTGACCCCCGCCAAGCAAGGCGACGCGAGCTCGGGCGCCCCGGATGGTGTCAAATGCCTGTTATCCCTCGCCCGCATGGTGCTTGCGGCGAGACCGGCGCGCAGTATAGTCGGCCGGAAAATCCAAGGAGATGACACATGGACGCTGCCCCTACCCCGCCGGTCACCCTCGTCATCTTCGGCGCCACGGGAGACCTGACGCGCCGCCTGCTGGTGCCGGCGATCATCAATCTGACGCGCAGCCGCCTCGTCGGCGAGGATCTCCACATTCTCGGCATCGGCATCGAACCGGGTGACGACGAATTCCTACGCGGGCGGCTCGACCAATTCCTCAGCCATCTGAGCGGCGAAGAGCCGATGGTGAAGGACGAGGCCTGGGAAAGCCTGCGCCGGCGAATTTCCTATACGTCCGGGGATTTCACCAAGGACGATATTTTCGTCGAGATCGGCAAGAGGCTGGGGCCGCATGCGAATGCCGCCTTCTATCTCGCGGTGCCACCCTCCTTCTTCGGCACGATCGTCGAGAAGCTCGCCGCCCACGGGCTGACCGATGAAAGCGACGGCGTCTTCCGCCGCGTCGCCATCGAAAAGCCGTTCGGCACCGATCTCGCTTCGGCGCAGGCGCTCAATGCGCAGATTCTCGCGCAGGTCGGGGAGAGCCAAGTCTACCGGCTCGACCATTTCCTCGGCAAGGAAACCGTGCAGAACCTGATGACGGCGCGTTTCGCCAACATGATGATCGAATCTTTGTGGAACAGCCGCTACATCGACCATGTGCAGATCACCGCCGCCGAGATCGTCGATGTCGGCAGCCGCGGCAAATTCTACGATGCGACCGGCGCCCTGCGCGACATGGTGCCGAACCATCTCTTTCAACTGCTGGCGATGATCGCCATGGAGCCGCCGAACAGCTTCGATGCCGAAGCGATCCGCAACGAGAAGAGCAAGGTGCTGAAGGCGCTGCGCATCTATACGCCGGAAGAGGCCAAGTCGCATGGCGTGCGCGGCGCCTATGGCGCTGGCCCGCTCAACGGTGCTGAGCTTCCGGCCTATCGCGATACCAAGGACGTCTCGCCCGACAGCAGGACCGAGACCTTCGTGGCGCTGAAGCTCTATGCCGATACCTGGCGCTGGGCCGGCGTGCCGTTCTATCTCAGGACGGGCAAGGCGCTGACGGCGCGCGACACCGAGATCGTCATCACCTTCCAGCCCGTTCCCTTCGCGCAGTTTCGCGAGACCGACGTCAAGCGCCGCCTGCCGCCGAACCGGCTGGTGATCCAGGTGCAGCCCGACGAGGGCATGAGCATGGAAATCTCGATCAAATCGCCGGGGCTTTCGGTCGATACCGTGCCGGTGTCACTCGATTTCCGCTATGCCGACAAATTCGATATTGCCAAGACGACCGGCTATGAATCGCTGCTCTACGATCTCTTCATCGGCGACCAGACGCTGTTCCAGCGCGCCGACGGCATCGAGGCCGGATGGGCGGCGGTGCAGCCCTTCCTCGATATCTGGGCCAAGGATGAGAGCGTGCCTGACGCTTACGCGCCGGGCAGCATGGGACCGATCTGCGCCGACGAACTGATACAGCGCGACAGACGGGAGTGGCATGAACTCGGCGTTATACTACATAAGGACGGCAAATAGCCGGCCCTGCTTTCTACATCGGGACTATCCCTGTCAGCGGCAGGCATCGGTTAGCGTACCGTCGCGCTCGGCGATGCGGTACTGACGCGTTCCGGGCCGCGGGCAGGTGGTCCGATCGGACGTAATTACGACGGTGATATCGCCGGTTTCGACTGGATCGAGCGGAATCATGAGCCCGCCATTGGATTCCGCCCCCGGCACCGTGCCGGGTGGCATGCCGCCGAAGCGGCCGCTAGAGTCCATATCTGCAAGCGCCTGGGAGAAGGCCGGAGCGGCGAAGCCGAGGAGAATGATCGAGGCTGCTGCAAGAAACATACGCATGATGCTATTCCCTATGGTTTCAGCGATGCGACAGAAACAGCAGAACGACCTCATTGTTCCCCCAGAGGCGGGGGCGGACGATCAAAGTTTGGCGATCGGAATGTGGCGCCTCAGAGCGGGCAATCTCCGGCTCAATCGCGCCAGCGCGACAGCAGCCTGTCGAGACCTGTCGGATAGAGATCGATGCCGACGTCCCGCAGGCTGTCGCGACCGAACCAGCGCGCGGTCGCCGCCGTCTCGTCGAGCTCGGAATAGTGGATTTCGTCGCGCTCATAGAGCGATGCATCGGCCAATTCGATATCGGCGGCGAAGATGAATTCGTGACCGGTCGCGCCATGATGCTCGTAGATGTTTTCAAGCAGATGCCAGGGGCCGACGATGCGGATATCGGTCTCGAGTTCCTCCCTGAATTCACGGTGTAAGGCTTCTTCGCGGCTCTCGCCGAATTCAATGGCGCCGCCAAGCGGGCGAACGCCCTTGATGCGGCCGCTGTCATCCTCCACTTCGGCTGCGAGCAGCCGGTCTTTCCGCCAGGCAAGACCGATCACCTTCACCCTGATCTGCTGCGATGGGCGCCAGACGGTCATCTGCTCTCCTTCCATCCATTGGGCAGCCGTTAATTAGCGGGCGGAGGCTGCAAGGCAAGGCGATCAGGGCCACCGCGGCCGGATACCGCCGATCACCAGACGATCGGAGGAGTAGCGACCTGTTTAACGTCAAAAATTGACATCTATTGCCATAACGGTGTGACAGCTTCATATTGACGACAAGGAAAGGAAAACCATGCCCAACGTTGCGCTCGGGAACCACTACGAAGAATTTGTCCGGAAGCAGCTGGAGTCCGGCCGGTACAATAATGCCAGCGAGGTTGTCCGTGCAGGTCTGCGACTCCTGGAGGATCATGAGGCGGCCCGCGAGCGCTGGCTCAATGAAGAAATTCCGGCGCGCTACGACGACCTGGTGAACAAGCCGGGCCTCGGCATCCCGGCCGAGGCAGTGCGCGCCCGCTTTGAAACCAAGCGCCGGAATGACGCGGCGAAAGCCAAGTAGGGCATGGCCTACCGCATTATCTACCATCCGAAGGCAGAAGCCGAACTCGACAAGCTCTATGCCGATATCGCCGTTGAGGCGGGAACCGGCATCGCCGGCGACTTCGTTCACGCAGTGATCACTTTCATCGAGGCCCTGGAGACGTTCCCGGAACGGGGCACGGTGCGGGAAGGCGGATTCCCGGCCTCCGGATCATCGGCTATCGGCGCAGCGTCAGCGTGGCGTTCTCAGTGAGCGGCAATAACGTCATCATATTGGGCGTGTTTGCGCGTGGGCGTGATATCACCGACGAACTCCTCGAAGAGCGACAACGGTGAGCAGACAGGCGAGCCCCTTCCAAATGAACGGCAGGTACGGCTCCCTCAGGTTCAGCTTGCCCTTCCGCCGCCTGGCCACCTCTTCAAGCGGGACCAGGGCAAAATATGATGAGCTTCGCGGCGACGCCGCGAAGGCTCTTTCTCGTCGCCGCTCAGACGAACTGGCTGAGGCCTGGGACGGAAGCGACGACCTCGTCGACGACCTCCTCGCCGGCATATTGCTTGGCGATCGCGATGGTTTCCTTGGCAAGCGAGGTGATTTCGCCCATGCCGAGGCCTTCGCCCATCAGTTGCTGGCCGAGCCCCATGATGCCGCCACCGCCGAGCGAACTCATCAGCCCGCCGAGCAGACCGCCGCCGCCGGCGCCTGCGCCATTGAACTGGGCAACGAGATCGGGGCCGCCTGGGATCGCTTCGATCATCTTGGCAACCGGGCCATCGGCGGCCTCGCGCTGCAGGAAGCCGAGCATCATGCCGAGCGCCTTTTCGGCCAGATCAGGCGCAATACCCACGCGATCGGCGATCTGGGTCACAATTTCATTCATCGTCAGCCTCCTGTTTTTTGACGTTAACGTCAACGTTAATCGAGATTCAACCGTAACTCAAGCCGGCCTCTCCCCGGGCCGCACTTTGTCCGGTTTTGCTTTCAATGCAAACAGTTGTCCGCATGCGCATGCCTGCTTATAACAGGGAAACGATGGTTCGATGAAGGCGGCAGAAACACGCCTTCTCATACAAATGGCGGCAGAGCCCCAAGGGAGCATTCCGAATGATCGAGGAAGGCAAGATTTTCATCGGCGCGAGCCGCAATCCCGATGACAGCATCAACAAGCCGGAATATCTCGACCTGAAGTTCGGCAATCGCCACGGCCTCGTCACCGGCGCAACCGGCACCGGCAAAACGGTGACGCTGCAGGTGCTGGCCGAAGGTTTCTCCCGGGCCGGCGTTCCGGTGTTTGCGGCCGACATCAAGGGCGACCTTTCCGGCATCGCCGCCAAGGGCGAGCCCAAGGATTTCCTGACGAAGCGCGCCGAGCAGATCGGCTTCACCGACTATGAATTCGACCAGTTTCCGGTGATTTTCTGGGATCTGTTCGGCGAGAAGGGCCACCGGGTGCGCACCACCATCGCCGAGATGGGACCGCTGCTGCTCGCCCGCCTGATGGATGCCTCCGAACCGCAGGAAGGCGTTATCAACATCGCCTTCAAGATCGCCGACCAGGGCGGTCTGCCGCTGCTCGACCTCAAGGATTTCAGCTCGCTGCTGAACTATATGGGCGAGAACGCCAGCCAACTTTCCAACCAGTACGGGCTGATCTCCAAGGCCTCGGTCGGCTCGATCCAGCGGGCGCTGCTCGTTCTCGAACAGCAGGGTGCGGAGCATTTCTTCGGCGAACCGGCGCTGAAGATTTCCGACATCATGCGCACCAGCAATAATGGCTACGGCCAGATCTCGGTGCTAGCTGCCGACAAGCTGATGATGAACCCGCGGCTTTACGCCACCTTCCTGCTCTGGCTGCTTTCCGAGCTCTTCGAGGAACTGCCCGAGGTGGGCGACCCCGACAAGCCGAAGCTCGTCTTCTTCTTCGACGAGGCGCATCTGCTCTTCAACGACGCGCCGAAGGTGCTGACCGAACGTGTCGAGCAGGTGGTGCGGCTGATCCGTTCCAAGGGCGTCGGTGTCTATTTCGTGACGCAGAACCCGCTCGACGTGCCGGAAACGGTGCTCGCCCAGCTCGGCAACCGGGCGCAGCACGCGCTTCGCGCCTATTCGCCACGCGAGCAGAAGGCGGTGCGGACGGCGGCCGATACTTTCCGTGCGAATCCGGCCTTCGATTGCGCCACCGTCATAACCAATCTCGGCACCGGCGAGGCGCTGGTCTCGACGCTTGAGGCCAAGGGCGCGCCTTCGATCGTCGAGCGCACGCTGGTCCGCCCACCCTCCGGCCGCGTCGGCCCGGTGACGGATGACGAGCGCCGTCAGATCATGGACAGGAGCCCGGTTCTCGGCATCTATGACGAGGATATCGACCGCGAATCCGCCTTCGAACTTCTGGCGGCACGGGCGAAGAAGGCGGCCGATGCCGACGCCGCCAAGCGAGCCCAGGAAGAAGCACCACAGCAACAGGGCAACACGACATCCGGCTGGAGCCTCCCGGGCTTCGGCGGCGGCAATGACGACGACAACCAGGGCCGCGGCCAATCGCGCGGCCGGACTTCCGGCTATCAGCGCGAAACGGTAGTGGAAGCGGCAATGAAGAGCGTGGCGCGCACGGTGGCGACCCAAGTCGGCCGGGCGCTGGTGCGCGGGATCTTGGGGAGCTTGAAGCGGTAGGGCTGAGTGTCTTCTCCGCTTTAGGTATATCGTCGGTGGCGCGTCGTGCAGCCCCTCATCCGCCTGCCGGCACCGACCGGGGTCGAGCCACGTGTCTCGACCCTTCCTTCGGACCCCCGCTCGCGGGGCGAAGGGGACAAGCCGCGACCTCTCCGTTCCCCACCAACCTCTCGCAGGGCACGTCCCCTCTCCCGTTTTTACGGGGAGAGGGCTAGGGTGAGCGCAATCTCAGGATGAAGCCCGCCGAGAAAAACGGCGCGGAAAGTCGGCTGTTTTGCTTGAACCTTCAGCCTTTATTCCCTAAATTCCCTGCCATCGACAATTTCAACAGGATGTGTGCCGCAATGGATTTCAACCCGATCGCAACGCCAGTTCGCCTTGCCAACGGGGACATCCATATCCATGCCTGCATCCATCACCCTCTCCCAAATTTCATGGTCCGCGCCTGACGGGCGGCCGCTTTTTTCCAATCTCGACCTGAGTTTCGGGGCTGAGCGTACCGGTCTCGTCGGGCGCAATGGCGTCGGCAAGACGACGCTGCTCAAACTCGTCGCCGGTGAGATCCAGCCGCATTCTGGGACAGTATCCGTCGGCGGCAGCCTCGGCGTGCTGCGGCAGAGTGTTCAGGTGGCGCCTGAGGAAACGATCGCCGATCTCTTCGGCGTGACCGGTGCGCTTGCTATTCTTCGCCGCGCCGAAGCCGGCGAGGCAACGGCCGACGAGCTGGCATCCGCGGACTGGAGGCTAGAGGCGCGCATTGCCGCAGCGCTCAATCGGACGGGGCTCGACGCACTGCCGGAGACGCCGCTTGCTGTGCTCTCCGGCGGGCAGCGCACCCGTGCCGGGCTTGCGGCGCTTGTTTTCACCGAACCGGACTTTCTGCTGCTCGACGAACCGACCAACAATCTCGATCGCGAAGGCCGCGAGGCGGTGATCGCGCTGATGTCAGGCTGGCGGGCCGGCGCCATCATCGTCAGCCATGACCGGGAACTGCTCGAAAGCGTCGATGCGATCGTCGAACTGACGTCGCTCGGTGCCACGCGCTACGGCGGCAACTGGAGCCATTATCGCGAGCGCAAGGCCCTCGAGCTCGCGGCGGCACGGCATGATCTCACTGAAGCCGAAAAACGCATGGCCGAGGTGGCGAGGAAGGCGCAGGCGACGGTGGAGCGTCAGGCGCAACGGGACAGCACTGGACGGAAGATGGCGGCCAAGGGCGGCATACCGCGCATCATGCTCGGCGGCATGAAGGAGCGGAGCGAAACGACGGGTGGCGACAATGCCCGCCTCGCCGAACGCCGGCGCGCCCAGGCACTGGACGAGGCAAGGGCGGCGCGCGAGAAGATCGAGATCCTCCAGCCCTTGTCGGTCACCCTGCCGCCAACCGGGCTGCCGACCAGCAAGACCGTGCTGAAAATGGATGGCGTGACATCGGGCTATCAGCCGGGTGATCCCGTCATCCGCAATCTTTCCTTCGACGTGACGGGACCGGAGCGTATCGCCGTCACCGGCAGCAACGGCTCGGGCAAGACGACGTTGCTGGCGCTTATTACCGGCGAGTTGAAATCCTGGGCCGGCACGGTCAACGTCCTGACCGACCTCTCGATGCTCGATCAGAAGGTCAGCCTGCTCGATCCGTCGGCCTCGATCCGCGATAATTTTCGCCGGATCAATCCGCAGGCCGATGAAAATACCTGCCGGGCCGCCCTTGCCCGCTTTATGTTTAGAGCCGATGCCGCGCTGCAGACCGTATCGACGCTGAGCGGCGGGCAATTGCTGCGGGCGGGCCTTGCCTGCGTGCTCGGCTCGGCGCCGCCGCCGCTGTTGATCCTCGACGAGCCGACCAACCATCTCGACATCGAATCGATATCAGCGGTCGAGGCAGGACTGCGCGCCTATGACGGCGCGCTGCTTGTCGTCAGCCACGACGAAACGTTCCTCAGGAGTATCGGGATCACGCGGCGGTTGGAACTGTCGCCAGCCGACCCGGAATAATTCCGGCTCATGCCTGCTGCCGGCCTCCAACGCGACGGTTCCGGCAGACGGCGACGATCAACGCGGTGACGCAGATCAGGAGTTCAAGAGCGAAGGTCCAATGCAACATGAAACTCACGACCCAATTGCCGTAGGTCGCCGGCACCGTCGTCAGCTCGAATTTCGACCAATCGAATGGCGCGAGCCAAAGCATCGGCGCAGCGACGGTATCCATAACCATGTGAAGCATGACGGCTGCGAAAAAGACGGCGGCCGTTGGAAGCCAGTCCGGCGCCAGTCGACCGATCGCCGGCAGGGCCGTGGCGGCGAAGCCGAGCCAAAAAAGCGGCCAGTGGGAGACATAGTCGTGATGGTCGACTTTACCGCCGGTCAGGAAGAAATAGACCATGTCGAAATCCGGCAATACGCTGCCGATCAAGGCTGCGGTCATGATGCCGGGTGCGGCGGACCGCTGCCGCGCGGCGCTCCCGAGAAGGTAGCCTGCCGGCAAATGGGCAATGAGCATGCGTCTTATTCTCCCGGTCGGTCCCGAAGAATCCCCTATGCGCGGTTTATGGCTAGAATCGGCACAGGTCCGGCTCCCTTGCCTCTTTTCGCGGGCAATGTTATTGGAATCCCGCAACCTTTCGAGAAAGGAGGATCACGCAATGCAATATTATTTTCGACATCATCGCCAGCGTGGTCCCGTCAACGCCCTGCAAATGCGTTTGCAGGGCTGACCAGAGACCGTTTCTCGACATCTCTTCCTGGTCTGCCCTTCGTGGCCAATGTGGCGCCGTAGATGACAGCGCGCATTCCTCTCATTTCCCGGGCCCGAACCGCGCAATCCCGTGATGGCTGAACGCCCCGGATCGTGCGACCACCCGGTCAAGACCAGAGAACGATCATGACACTTATCAATATCCGCAATCTCGGCGTGACGCTGGGCAATCCGTTGTTTTCCAAGCTCAATCTCGTCGTCAATGGCGGCGACCGCATCGGTCTCGTCGCAGCCAATGGGCGGGGGAAATCGACGCTGCTTGCCTGCATCACCGGCGCGCTGGAGCCGAGCGAGGGCGAGATCACCAAAGCGCGCGGGCTGACCGTCGGCCATGTCGCGCAGAATGTGCCGCCTGCCCTGTTCGACATGCCATTCTACGATGCGGTGCTGCAGGCGCTGCCGGCCGACCAGGCCGAAAGCGAAAGCTGGCGGGTCGACGTGGTGCTGGAATCGCTCGACATGCCGGAGGCCATGCGGAGCCGGCCGCTGAAGCAGTTGAGCGGTGGCTGGCAGCGACTTGCCATGCTTGCCCGCACCTGGGTGAGCGAGCCCGACGTGCTTCTGCTCGACGAGCCGACCAACCATCTCGATCTCGAAAAGATCGCTCAGTTGGAGAGCTGGCTGAATGCGCTGCCGCGCGACGTGCCGGTTATCCTGTCTAGCCACGACCGCGCCTTCCTCGATGCGACGACCAACCGGACGCTGTTCCTGCGGCCGGAGCAATCGCCGGTCTTCGCCCTGCCCTACACCCGGGCGCGCGCCGCCCTCGACGAGGCCGACGCTTCCGAAGCCCGGCGCTATGAGCGCGACATGAAGGTGGCGGAGCAACTGCGCAAGCAGGCGGCGAAGCTCAACAATATCGGCATCAACTCCGGCAGCGATCTGCTCGTCGTCAAGACAAAGCAGCTCAGGCAGCGGGCGGGGAAGCTGGAGGATGCGGCAAAACCGGCGCATCTGGAGCGCTCGGCCGGCGCCATCCGGCTTACCAATCGCGGCACGCATGCCAAGGTGCTGATGACGCTGGAGGATGCGGCAGTGACGACGCCGGATGGAACGCTGCTGTTTAAGACCGGCCGGCAATTCATCTGCCAGGGTGACCGCATCGTGCTGCTCGGCCTCAACGGCGCCGGCAAGTCGCGGCTGGTGTCGATGCTGAAACAGGCGATCGAAAGACCGGAGACGGCGTGGGACAGCATCAAGGCGACGCCGTCGCTGGTACTCGGCTATGGCGACCAGGCGCTTGCCGATCTTGCCGACACCGACACGCCGATCGGCACGATCATCCGCCGCTTCGATGTCGGCGACCAGCGGGCACGGGGCTTGCTCGCCGGCGCCGGCATGACGATCGACATGCAGGCAAAACCGATCGGCCAACTGTCCGGCGGCCAGAAAGCGCGGCTCGGCATGCTGGTGCTGCGGCTTGCGGAACCGAACTTCTACCTGCTCGACGAACCGACCAACCATCTCGACATCGAGGGACAGGAGGCGCTGGAGGGCGAGTTGATGGCGCACGAGGCGAGCTGCCTGCTGGTCTCGCATGACCGCAGTTTCGTGCGGGCGGTGGGAAACCGGTTCTGGCTGATCGAGAGGAAGCGGCTGGTGGAGGCCGAGAGCCCGGAGGGGTTCTTTGCTTCGGTGGGATCAGGCGTGTGATGGGTGGCGCGGCGTGCCGCGCCGCCCCATCCTTCGCGAGGGTTCGCAACAAATCTCAATGTTAAAAGACACTCCGCAACGTCGGCGCGGGGCATGGTTTCTTGAGAGCCGGGCGATGTCGCAATCGCCCTCTCGGCTTTTCTTCCCATGAACATGAGGCATCTCCATGCATATCAGATTAGTCGCCTGCGCCGTCCTGGCCCTTTCGGTTGCCGTTCCGGCCGTTGCCGCCGATCTCACCTATGAAACGCCGGCAGCACCGTCCGCCGGGCAGGTATCTTCAGCCTATGACTGGTCCGGCTTCTATCTCGGCGCCCAGGGCGGATATTCCTGGAGCCAGGCAAAGATCCTCGGCTCGGATCAGGATATAGACAGCGGCATGTCAGGCCTGCATGCCGGCTATAATTTCCAATCCGGAAATATCGTCTACGGCATCGAGAACGACTTTAATTACAACTTCGAGAAAAATGACAATGCGAGCCTCGAATGGGATGCTTCCGGCCGAGCTCGGGTAGGTTACGCTTGGGATCGAACCCTGTTCTTTGCAACGGCAGGCGTGGCAGCCGGCGGCGGCAAGGTCGACATTCCGGCCGCTGGAAAGAAGGACGGCATCCTGATCGGCTGGACGGCCGGCGGCGGCATCGAACACGCGGTCACCGACAATATCCTGGTGCGCGGCGAGTATCGCCATTCCGATTTCGGCAACAAGGATTTCGGCTCGACCATCGGCGATGTCGGCGCAATGCAAGACAAGGTCCTCTTCGGGACCAGCTACAAGTTCTGACGGAAAGGCAGGGCGGCAGCCGTATGAGGAGCCTGCCGCACGCTGCCGCGTCCAAACCTACCGCTTCGGTGCGACCAGGCAGAAGAAGGCGCCTTGCGGGTCGGTGGCCTGGATGATCCAGCTGCCACCGGGGACTTCCATCGGGCCGTGGACCACCTTGCCGCCGCCTGAGGTGACGCGTTCGATCGCGGCATCGAGGGTCGGCACGATGAAATAGTAGCTCCAGAACGGCATCTGGATGTTTTCCGGCTTGGTCATCATGCCGCCGATCTGCTTGCCGTTATGAGAGAAGAGATAGTAGACGCCCATCGGGCCCATGTCGAAATCGCTATCCTTCTTCCAGCCGAACAGCTTGGAATAGAAGGCCACCGCCTCTTCGCCATTGCCGGCGTAAAGCTCCCGCCAGCCGATATTGCCAGGCGCGTCGACGGCCAGTTCCGGCATGGGATTCTCCATCGGAGCCGGCGTCATAATGCAGAGCACAGCGCCATGCCGATCGGCGACGACGGCGAAACGGCCGATGGTCGGAATGTCTTCCGGCGGACGGCGGACCGAACCGCCATTGGCGGCGAAATCCTTTGCCGACTGATCGACGTCGTCGACATCGACATAACCCGTCCAGTTCGGCGGAATGCCCTTACCCTCGAGTTCGGCCGGAAATTCCATCAGGCCGGCGACGCCGATGCCGTTCGCCTGGAAGATCGTATAGGCGGGCATGCCCTCCACCTTCATCTCGGAGGTCGTCCAGCCGACGACCGAGCTGTAGAATTTCGCCGCAGCTGATGTGTCGGGGGTCATCAACTCGCACCAGATGAACTTTCCATGCGTCTCGGACATCATACTCTCCCTTTTTCGGCACCCCGTTTCGAGGCCTCTTCGGAGGCTTGGAGCGACGTGATTGTCAGATCTTGCGGGCGTAATGTGCTTCCATGAACTGCTTCCAGGAACCGTCAGGCTGCTTGGCGCTGGAGGTGAAGGTGCGGTGATCGGCGTCGGTGAAGATGATCTGCTCGCGGTAATCGGCAAGCCCCTCGCTGTTGAAGTCGGGACCTGTGGTATAGAGGTCCAGCACACTGCCTGACGCGTCGAGCTCGCCCTCATAGACCCACATATAATCCATCATGCTGCCGATCCAGCTGCCGACGTATTTGCCTTTTGCGGCGTTGTAGCCGAGCGTCAGGATGCTGGTGGCCTCTTTGCCATCAGGCATGCGGCCGGTCCCTTCGGCGACGAACCAGATGCCGTGCAGTGAGCGGACGGTTTCCGTCCAGGGCTCGCTATCCGTCATGTCGGGTGCGGTGACGGTCCAGTCGCCGATCAGTCTTTCCAGGAAGGAAAGTTCCTTCAGCACTTCAGCGGTCTTCATCGTCCTCTTCTCCCTTGAGCGCTGCTGGAGTTTGTCAGTGACAGCAGGATGGCGCCTTCGGTGCCTCCTCATATTCGTCGTGGCGGCGCACGAAATTCATCGTGCTGTCCTCGTTGCGGCCCTTCGGCGCGCGGTCGAGGATCATCAGCGTGCCGATCAGTTCTTCCGGCCCGCGGGCATAACTCGAATAGGTATGGAAGATCTCGCCCTTCTCATTCCGGTAGAAAGCGCTCAGCCCCGGCAGCTCGTCATTGGCATCGGCCGGCTTAATAGGAGTGAAATTGTAAAAGACCTTGTCTTTGGCAAGGTCCCCAGGGCTGAAGGAGACGTGATAATCGAAATTGAAATCGCTGCCGAAGGATGAAACCCAGGGAAATTGCCAGCCCATGCGCTGTTTATAGGCGGCGATCTTGTCGAGCGGCGCGCGTGAAACGGCGACCCAGGTGACGTCGTGATGGTTCAAATGCGGCAGGGCGCCATCGACATGATCCGATAGGAAGGAGCAGCCGGTGCAGCCGGCATCCCAATCCGGGCCGAGCATGAAATGATAGATCAGCAGTTGGCTGCGGCCGTCGAAGAGATCGGCGAGCGACTTCCTGCCCTCCGGCGTTTCGAAGACATAATTCTTGCCGACATTCACCCAGGGCAGCGCCAAACGGGCGGCGTTGACACTGTCGCGCAACCGCGTCGCCTCCTTCTCCTTTGCCAGCAGGGCACGACGGGCTTCGAGCCACTCTTCGCGGGACACAACTTCATTCTGCATGGAGTGCGCCCTCCTCCGGCGCTTGCCGGTGAAGCCGGCTCATCTCCTTCTCCTTGACTAAATACATTGATATCAATAGAAATGAAGCATGTCAAATTCGATCGAGATTCCCTTTTCCACGACGCTGATGGTGCGAGACACCTGCCTCTGCCTGCATGTGCAGCGGGCAGCACGCGCGCTTGCCCGGCTGTTCGACGATGCGCTGAGGCCGGCCGGCCTGACCAACGGACAGTTTTCGCTGATGATGTCGCTGAACCGGCCTGAGCCACCGCCAATGGGGCCGGTCGCAGCCCTGCTCGCCATGGACCAGACGACGCTGACGGCGGCGCTGAAGCTGCTGCAGCGCAAGGGCTGGGTGAAAGTGATGGAGAACCCGAGGGACAGGCGCGGCCGGCTGCTGAGCCTCACCGTCGAAGGCAAGGCGGTATTGGCGAGAGCGCTGCCGATCTGGGAAAGCACGCATGCGATGATCGACGGAAAGCTGCCGGATGGCAGCGTCGCAAGGCTGCGGCAGGATCTGCAGGCGCTGTCATGAATGATGGCAGAAACGCCAAAGCCGGCCGGATAGTACCCTACCCGGACGGCCGATGGCGGCAGCCGATACGGCCACCAAGTTTTTAAAATCGATCAGGCGACGGTGACCGGGACCTCGGTCGAGGTGCGCATGGCGTGGCTATAGGGGCAGACGATGTGGGCTGCGGCTGCGAGCTTTTCAGCGGTTTCGCGGTCGAGACCCGGAATGTTGACCGTCAGCGCCACTTCGATGCCGAAGCCGCCGCCATCTTCACGCGGGCCGATGCCGACTTTGGCGGAGACTGTCGTGTCCTCGGGAATCTTGACCTTCTGCTGGCCCGCAACAAATTTCAATGCACCGAGGAAGCAGGCGGAGTAGCCGGCAGCGAAAAGCTGTTCGGGATTGGTGCCGGTCGCGCCGTCACCACCGAGTTCCTTGGGAACTGTCAGCGTCACGTCCAGAACGCCGTTTTCGGAAACGGCGCGGCCTGCGCGGCCGCCGGTGGCAGAGGCTTTGGTCGTATAGAGAATAGGCATGACGATCTCCTTTGGTTGGCCCTTCGATCGGGTTGGATTTTTACTATCGCACAATTAAATTGTACGCAAGTGAATTTTGCAAATTGCATTTCGGATTCGAAAAGAGGACAATCGGGCTTCAGGGATAATAGATATGAAAGCGCAAACGACGAAGACGATGGAGATACCGCAAGAGGAGAAGCGGCTGGAAAAGCAGTTGTGCTTCGCGGTCTACGCGACAGCGCATGCTTTCACCCGCGCCTACAAGCCGATCCTCGACAGGGTCGGCCTGACCTATCCGCAATATCTGGTGATGCTGGTGCTGTGGGAACGCGGCGAATTGCCGGTGAAGACGATCGGCGAGCAGCTGGATCTCGATTCCGGCACGCTGTCGCCGCTGTTGAAACGGCTGGAACAGAGCGGGCTGCTCAAGCGCATCCGCGACCTGCGCGACGAACGGCAGGTGATCGTGTCGCTGACCCCGCAAGGTCAGGCTATGAAGGGGGAGATCGATACGATCATGACGGCGATCGGGCAAGCCGCAGGCTGCACGCTTGAGGAAATGGCCGAGATGCGCGACATGCTGCATCGGCTACGGGGCAACCTCGGGCGGGCCGGCACGGGCGGCTGAACGCATTCACCCGGTAGAGCCGGCACCCGGTAGAGCCGGCACCCGGTAGAGCCGGCGTGTGCGCCGTGAGATCAGGGCTGCGACTTAGCCGGCGACCGGCGCTTCTTTGCAGGCGCCGCCTTAGGTTCGGCCTCGGCCTCCTGCTGCAAACGCAGCGCCTTCAGCTTCTCCGTCTTTTTGTCGCGGGCCGATGCCTCGGCGGCAATAATGGCGCGCGCCGTGTGATCGGTCGCTTCCGCCTTGTCGCGAGACGAAAGCTTGGCGGGATTGAAGAATTCTCCCTTGGTGGCGGTCATGTGCCCCTTTCCCAGGTGATGGCGGCGTTACTGCATAGTTCCTCAAATCGAAATCGGTTCAAGGAATTATGCTGAAATTCAAAGTGTTACAGCCTCCATTGCGCGCCTGGAAAAGACGCGCGGCGCTGTAAGCCATGGCTCCACGGCAGAAACCATGATTCACGGCTGAACCGTGATTCCACGGTAGGCCCGCGATTCCACGGTTGGCCGTGATGCCACAGCCGGGATTAGCGGGTGGGGCGGAGAACCTTCTTCGGTGCCGGCAGCAGACCTTCGCGCTGCAGCTTCTTGCGGGCGAGCTTGCGCTGGCGGCGAATGGCCTCAGCCTTTTCGCGGGCGCGCTTCTCAGACGGCTTCTCAAAGGCGCTGCGCGCCTTCATTTCCCGGAAGAGGCCTTCCCGCTGCATCTTTTTCTTGAGCACGCGGAGCGCCTGATCGACATTGTTATCTCTGACGAGTACCTGCAAAACGATATCCTTCCTGTCGCGGCGGCCGCCGCACTGTCTAAAATAAAAACGCGGGACTACTTCCCGATTTTGATGCTCGTAAACTTCAGCCAGGGCTCGGCGCCGTCGGACTTGGCTGCCGCCTCGGGGGAAGCCCTCGACGGAGATTCACCGGTATCGATGTCGGCCTCAGTGATGCGGCGCTCGAAATTCTCTGCGTCGAACTGGACGCGATATTGCACATGCCCATGGTCGTTGGGCAGGATGCTGGAGATCCGGCACCGCTTATCGGCTTTCGCCGTGCGGGTGAGGCCCGATTTCAGCACAATCATGTCGCCGACTTTATAGTTTGGTCTGCCCATTTCAGCGTCCCTTCGACTCTTCGGCTGCTCAATCGGTCCATCAGAACGACCGGGGGTCATTCAGGAACGACCGGGCATTCCGCAAAAGCCTGCGATCAAAGCAAAAAGGCCGGGCTGGTACCCGACCTCTTCCAGTCACTCAGCCCGCCGCCGGTATCGGTAGCTCGCTGCCAGTACATCCGTGGTCAGCTTGCTGCCAGCACATGGCCAGCCCGCTGCCATATTCATGGTCAGCAGAGGCGAATGACAAATCATGCGGCCTGAAGGTTGTCAGCCGAATTCTTGCCGGACTTCTTGTCGCGGACGAGATCGTAGCGGATCTTCTGACCTTCAACGAGTTCGCGCATTCCGGCGCGTTCAACCGCTGAGATATGGACAAAAACGTCCGTAGAACCATCATCAGGCTGAATGAACCCAAAACCCTTGGTGCCATTGAACCACTTGACGACGCCTGAATTCATAACGATCTCCTTTTCAACCGTTTGTGTTCGCCTGCGGAAAAGATATCCGACAAGCCGTATCGATGTTGAGAGGATATCTGACGGAGCGCTCAAGCGCGTGGACAAAGGTCGCAAGCAATTCGATACGCACCATGTAGGATATTTACCGAATTAAGCAATGGTATTTCGGAAAATAATTCTCTCGAAGGGGCAAAATGAAGCTCTTGCCCCCGCGAAAAGCACCCTTTTTCCCCGGGGCAAAGCATCTGCTTGCCCGGGATAGGATCAATCCGAGGCGGCCGGATTGCGGCCGCCGCGGGGACGATTACTGCCAGACGACGATGGGCGCCTTTGTCGGCACGCGGTCGTAGAGATCGATGATGTCCTGGTTCATCAACCGCACGCAGCCCGACGAGACGGCCTTGCCGATCGAGCGCCAGTCGGGATTGCCGTGCAGGCGGTAGAGCGTGTCCTCTCCGTTCGAGAAGATATAGAGCGCGCGAGCGCCGAGCGGGTTCTTCAGACCCGGCTCCATGCCGCCGTTCTCGATCGAATATTTGACGAGTTCGGGCTGGCGGGCGACCATCTCGTTCGGCGGCTTCCAGCGCGGCCATCTCTGACGCCACTGGATGACGCCCGACCCCTGCCAGGCGAAACCCTCGCGGCCGATGCCGACGCCGTAACGCATCGCCATGCCGTCGCCCTGGACGAGATAGAGGAAGCGCGACGGCGTATCGACGACAATGGTGCCGGGGGGCTGACCGGTGGGATCAACGACGCGCTGGCGATAATAGCGCGGATCGATCTGCTCGTAGGGAACGGCTGGAATGAGAAAGCCGCCGTCTTCGATGGGGCCATACATGACGGCAAGCTCAGCCCCACTCGGCACGCTCGACGCGCCCGGGGACTGGAACAGGCGCATGGGCGAACGGTAGGTGATCGTCGTATCGCCTGATGTCACGGTGTTGGCTGAGGAGGCGCAGCCGGCGAGCGCGGAGGCTGCGGTCAACGCCGAAAAGGAAAGAAAGCTGCGGCGGGAAAGATGTCTATCGAAGCTCATGACGCGGGACTGATTTCCTCTGATGCGGGAAGCCGGACGAGACGTCCGGATAAACCGGTGATTCGTCCAATGCCGATAACAACATCAAAAGATCTATCGGCTTGCGCCAAATAAACCATAGCTTCACGCAGACGTGTCCAGCCCGGAGCGGACGATATGGGTAGCGCTGTTGCAGCGCTACATCACAACGATCTCGGCCTTGGCCGAAACGCGGTCGTAAAGATCGATAACGTCCTGGTTCAGCATGCGCACGCAGCCCGACGAGGTGGCCTTGCCGACCGACTGCCAGTCAGGCGTGCCGTGGATGCGATAGAGCGTATCCTGCCCGTCCTTGAAGATATACATGGCGCGGGCGCCGAGCGGGTTCATCAGCCCCGGATTCATGCCGCCATTCTCCGCCCCGAACGGGCGAACTTCAGGCTGGCGCGAGACCATTTCGACCGACGGCGTCCAGCGCGGCCACTTCTGCTTCCACTGGATGACGCCGCGGCCCGACCAGGCGTAACCGTCGCGGCCGAGGCCGACGCCGTAGCGCATCGCCTTGCCGTTGCCCTCGACGAAATAAAGGAAATGCGCCTTGGTATCGATGACCACGGTGCCGGGACGCTCAGCCGTCTGATAATCGACCTCCTGGCGCAGGAACTGCGGCTGCACGCGGCTGACCGGGATCGCCGGCAGGGTGAAATCCGCGTCGCGAAGCTCACCATACATCGCCATGTGCACGGGATTGGTGACCGGCAGGCCATAGGTCTGGTGGAACTGGGTCTTGTAGAGCTCGCGCGTCTGCGGCACCGGCTGATCGGGGATCGGCCGCACCCGGCGCGGATCGACACCGGGCGGCTGATAGAAGACCGGCGAGGTTTCCTGAACGAAGCGGGCGGGCGAATCGGCGGCGACATCGGGAATGAGGATGTTGCAGCCGCTCAGCGACGCAACTGCAATCACGAGCCCGGCAAGCGGGAAGACCCGGCGCAGAAAATTCATGGAACCACCCTTATCAACGATCGGCAGACAGCGATATCTGCCGGAACGATGGCATCCGCGGCTGGCGCGAGGCTGGCGTTGGGGTGGGAAAGGCAGGCGCTAATGCATGTCGCCGGAAGTGCGAAGCCAAAAGCGGCCGCGCCTCAAGGCCATCCCCACTGCCCAGCTAAACTTCCTGCGGTGGCAAACGCGCCAAACAGGAGCATCAGCGGAAAAATCCGCTTTGCATACCAGCCATGTTCGGCCGGAGTCATTTTCATCACGTCGCGACGGCTCGCGATGGCCGGAAGTATCAGCCAGAGCACAACGAAGAACGTCACGGCGGCTGCGCCAAAGAATATGTTGCTAGTCATGATCAGAGACTAAAACTTCCGCGAAATTCATCAATGCGGCGATGGCTTTAGGCGGCGGCAAGACTCAGGCCGCCACCCCATGGAAAAAGCGGATGCTCTGTTCGATCTCGGTCGGCAGCGCCGAGGTGTGGTTGCCGGCGACGGTTTCAGTCTCGATCTGAACGCCAGCGCCGCGGGCGCGGCGGGCAAGCAGATCGGCGCGGTCGTTGAAATGCGGCTCCTCCGTGCCGTGAACGACGCGCACCGGGCATTTGAAGCTATGGGCGTAACACAGAGCCGAACGCACCTCGAATTCATGCTTATTGCTGTCGTCGAAGCGAATATCCTGCGGATAGCGGTTGAAGAAGCGGAAGGCATCGGGGTTGCCTGAAATCGGTGCGGCGGCGCGGAATTTTTGAGTGCTCATCGCCGTCAGCATGGTCAACGTGCCGCCGATGCTGTGGCCGGCGATGAAGAGGCGCTCGGGATCGACACCCGGCAGATGCGCCAGGCGCTCGGTGGCGGCGAGCACGTCATCGACCTCGTCATAGAAGCCGGAGAAATTGCCCATCTGGCCGTTTTCACCGCGCAGCGACGGCATCATCACGACATAACCGGCATCCATATAGGGCTTCATCAGCTGCCAGTGGCCGATGCCCATGGCATTGCCGCCGTGCAGGAAGAGCACGGCCGGCTTGGCGGCGCGCTCGCGCTTGTATTTGGAAACCCAGGCCGCCAGTTCCAGCTCGCCGTAGCCGGAGCGGTAGAAGATCTTGTCGGCATCGACAGGCGCATTCAGCGGTTCGTATTTGTCGGGCGCCGGGCCCTTCTGCAACAGCTTTGTGCGGAATTGGTGGCGGACCTTGGCATAGTCGTGCTTGGCAAGGCGCGGCTCGTCCGGCACATCGAACGCGGCTGCCATGCGCGGCAAGACGAGTGCACCGGCAAGCCCCGCCAGAACGGCACGGCGTTGACGGAAAAAGGAATTCTGTTCAAGCGAGCTCATAACGCACCCATCATTTTCCCGGCACGCAGAATCTGCACCGGAAGATCGTTGCCGCCAATACACATGATGTTGAAAATATTGCCCTGCGTCATTGTTGCGCAGGGCATGCAACCTCACCCCGGCTTCGCCTCGATCATGGCGATCAGCGTGCGCAGCCGGTCGGCCTCGTAGGAGGGCTTGTCGGGGCGAAGGCGAGCGATGCGGGGGAAACGCATGGCGACCCCCGATTTATGCCGGGTCGAGCGGTTGATGCCTTCGAAGGCGACCTCGACGACGAAGCCGAAATCCTTGTCGGCGCGCACGGCGCGCACCGGGCCGAAACGTTCGGTGGTATTGTTGCGCACGAATTTGTCGAGCACCTCGAGCTCGGCATCGGTGAAGCCGAAATAGGCCTTGCCGACGGGCACCAGCTGTTCACCGTCCTCGTCATCGGCCCAGACGCCGAAGGTGAAATCGGAATAATAGCTGGAGCGCTTGCCGTGGCCGCGCTGGGCATACATCAGCACCGCATCGACGTTATAAGGGTTGCGCTTCCATTTGAACCATGGCCCCTTCATGCGGCCGGCCTGGTAGATGCTGTCGCGGCGCTTGATCATCACGCCTTCGATAACGGGATCAGGCGGGGCGGCGCGCAGAGTATTGAGCTCTTCCCACGACGAGAACGGCACGAGCGGCGAGAGATCGAAACGGTCGTGCGGGGCGCGGTCGATGATCTCGGTCAGCCGGTCGCGGCGTTCGACATAGGTGCGGCCGCGAACGTCCTCCTCGTCGTCGAAGAGCAGGTCATAGGTGCGGATGAAGGCGGGGTAGTCGGCCAGCATCTTCGCCGTCACCGTCTTTCGGTTCAGGCGCTGCTGCAGGTCGGAGAAGGTCCGGGTCGGGCTGTTGGAGCGGGCGGTGCCGCCAACCAGCAGCTCGCCGTCGACGACGCCGGAAAAAT
Organism: Rhizobium brockwellii; assembly: GCF_000769405.2. NCBI lineage: Bacteria > Pseudomonadati > Pseudomonadota > Alphaproteobacteria > Hyphomicrobiales > Rhizobiaceae > Rhizobium > Rhizobium brockwellii. The sequence continues at coordinate 914,513 of NZ_CP053439.1, read as the reverse complement.
TGATCGCGTCGAGAATATCAGGAAAGGCGCCTGATATGTCGTCGCCGGAGCGGGAATAGATCTTGCGCCTGTCGCCGGAGCGGGAGAGCTGGACGCGGATACCGTCCCACTTCCATTCGGCGGCGTAATTCACCGGATCGAGACTGGTCAGGTCCCCCTCCTCCACCGCATTGGCGAGCATGACGGAGTGAAAGATCGCCGGCGTGGCCAGCACCGGCTTTTCGCCGCCATCCGCCAGCCATTCGAACAATGTCTCGTAAGGCGGCTGCAGGCCATGCCAGAGGGTTTCGATCTCGGTGACGTCCTTGTCGCCGAGATCGGCGAGCGCCTGCTTGGCAAGGCGGGCGGAAACGCCGATGCGCATGGCGCCGGTGGCAAGCTTGATGAAAGCGAAACGGCCGGACGAATCCAGCCGGTCGAGAAGATCGCGAACGTAGCTGCGCACTTCGGTGCGGCCGAGCGCATTCATGCCGGTGACGACCTCGCCGAGACGCGGCTGGGCAAGGGCCGAGCGGTCGATATCCCTCTCATTGTCCCAGACGAGCGAGATGGTTTCGGCAAGATCGCCGACATAGTCGTAGGAATAGCGAAACAGCACCTCGTCCATGCGCTCCAGCACCAGTTCGCGCAGCATGGCAGGCTTGACGTTGCGCACCTCCAGCGTGCTGGCGATGGCGGCAAGGCCGTAGCCGCGGTCCGGATCCGGCGTGTCGCGGAAATAGTCGGTCAGCAGCTTCAGTTTGCCGTTGCGGCTGGGGGTCAGCACCAGACGGTCGAGGAGGTCGGCGAAGGCTTTCATGGGCGCCTCCCACTGGCGCAAAGAGGCCCAACGGGTACTCCCTCATTCCTGTGCTTGTCACAGGAATCCAGTGCGTCCAAGTCCTTGGACGCGAGAAACTCCCTGGCCTCGTATGACTCTTTCACCGCGCCGACGCGCGGTGGCTGGATTCCTGTGACGAGCACAGGAATGAGGGAGTGAGGAGTAGGCGTTTGTGCCACCTTGGCAGAAAGGCCAATTCTGGAGGGGTTTTGGCGCAGGCTGCAGCTCATCTCCTCAATCCCCCTCATCCTCATAGCCCACCAGATGCAACGGCTTCGCCTTGATGCCCTGCAATTGGCACCAGCGCACCAGGGCCTCCTCGCGGCCATGCGTCACCCAAACCTCGGCCGGATGCAGTTCCCGGATCGTTTCGGTCAGTTCCGGCCAGTCGCAATGATCGGAGATGACGAGGGGCAGTTCGACGCCGTGCTGTTTGGCGCGCTGGCGCACCATCATCCAGCCGGAGGCGAAGGCCGGCAGCGGCTCGTTGAATCGCCGGGCCCAACGATCAGCGAAGGCAGATGACGGGCCGATGACGACCGCACCCTTGAAGGCGGACTTGTCGCGGCTTTCGATCGTCGCCGGCAACAGCTCGCCGAGATCGATGCCCTGCTCGATGTAATAGTCGCAGAGTTTTTCCATGGCGCCGTGGATATAGATCGGTTCGGCATAACCGGCATCGCGCAGCAGCCGGATGACACGCTGGGCTTTGCCGAGCGCATAGGCGCCGACGAGATGGGTGCGCTCGGGAAATTGCCGCAGCGATGCCAATAGCTTGCCGATCTCGTCCATCGGATCGGGATGATGGAAGACCGGCAGGCCGAAGGTCGCCTCGGTGATGAAGACATCGCAGGCAACCGGCACATAGGCGGCGCAGGTCGGGTCGGGGCGGCGCTTGTAGTCGCCGGAGACGACGATGCGGGTGCCGTTCTTCTCGATGGCGATCTGGGCGGAGCCGAGCACATGGCCGGCCGGATGAAAGCTCACCTTGACGCCGTTGACCAGCAGTTCCTCGCCGAAGGCTGCCGCCTGCTCGCTGGCGCAGAAACCGTCGCCATACCGCAGGCGCATGATGTCGAGCGTCTGGCGGGTGGCAAGCACGTTCACGTGGCCGGGGCGGGCATGATCCGAATGGCCGTGGGTGACGAGCGCCTGCTCGACGGGCCGCACCGGATCGACATAAAAGCCGCCTTCCGGGCAATAGAGCCCCTCCGGGGCGGGATAAAGCAGCGCATCAGGTCTCATGAAACGAGAGATAGCGGGAAATGGGCGCGAGGCCAGAGGGCAGGAAGAAGGGACTGGCGAATGCACCGGAAGCGACCACTGCGCAAACTCGTCTCCATCGTGACGTTGGTCGAAAACTCTCGGACAGCAACGAGAATGGCCGCCTTTCCTCAAGACGGCCATGCTGACCTTCCATGGCAGCGACAGAAGCCCGTTGCTCAGGCGGTCGGCGTCATCAGCAGGCTCGTTCCGTCGTGGCCAACCAGCATGCCCAGTGAGCTACCTGCATGGACGTCGACCGGCTGCGGGAAGGTGTGAAGAACCTGGAGCCAACCTCCATCATGATAGCCGTCGGGGTGGTTATCGAAAACCACACCCTCGATCAGATCGACCTTCATCCACTGGACGACCCCGACGGCGGTGCCGTTTGCCTGCACAGGCACCGATATCTTACGCAGCACCGCAGAATGTTTGCGGGCGGTGAGATCCACGGCAGCGATCTCGAAATCGTCCGAAAGCCTGGTCCACTCGGTCATCGTACCGTGAACGGGTAGGCGCAAGGGGGCGAGCGCATTGAACTGCGACATGTCGAAGCCGGAGACCTCACCGACATGGGCATAGTTGGAGAGCGTTTCGCTGGCAACCAGGCAGCCGATGGCGGAGGCGGCGCGTGGAATGACGATCGCATCCTCGCGGACCAGGCGGGCGTGGGCGTCCTCGAAGGTTTTCAGCACGCCTTCGGCAAGGAGATCGCTCGAAAGAATCTCGGAAATCAGGATGTCGGCGCGGGCTTTCATCTCTCTGCCGACAGAAAGTTCGGTCGATGACTTTTCGAAGATGTCGATCTGTTCGCGATAACCATTGGCGGCGATGATCCTCTCCGCCGTCTGCGCTATGGCCGGCACGCTCTCACAGGTCGCGATATTGGTGGCGCCAGCGCGCGCCGCCATCATCGACAGCAGGCCGCTGCCCGCACCGATATCGAGGATCTGCGCATCGGCTCCGCGCAGCTCTATGGCAAGGCGGATTGCCGCTTCAAAGGCATCGTTGCGTCGAGTGTCGTTCATCATGGCGATGTGCCAGAAGGGCACGATCAACGAGGAGATCCGTCTTATCTGATGCCAGGCATTGATACTGTCCGGCTGCAACCGCAGAACATGACGGAATTCGGCCAGCGCCTCCGGCTGCCGGCCGGAATCGGCCAGTGCGACAGCGAGGTTGTTACGCACGAGAGGATTTTCGGGTGACAGGCCACGTGCCATCTCATAGCAGCCGACCGCTTCCGCCGACCGGCCGAGTTGACGCAGCAGCGCACCTTTTTCCATCAGGGCGACGAGATGGCCGGGATTGAGGCCGAGCAGCTTGTTCCAGTAGTAAAGAGCGGTTTCCGCATCACCTCTCTTTGCGACGACACTCGCCAGCAGCGGTAGGATATCTATCGTGCGATAGTCCTTGTGGAGGACTCGGACATAGGCTTTCTCGGCGCTTTCGAAATCGCCCGAGGCCTGAAAACTCATAGCGTCGCTCAGCGATTTTTGCGCGATCGAAACTCGCTCTTCCATATCGATACTGATCATTCCTGCTCCCTGGGCCTTCTCAAGACAAGCGGGGGAGCCGCGGATCGAGCACACGCCATCGGCCGCGCAACCTACCCATGCATAGGAAATCACATGAGCGGGCGGCGGCTCGAAGGCCTCCGTGAGCGAACGACAAAACGAATCCTTCCCACAGGACCCTACGTTTGCCGTTCCGAAAAAGTTACCGAATTCTTATGAAATTGCACTGCCGCGGCTCAACGCCGCAAGTCTTCATTTTTTCGTGTGCCGATGTCATCCAGGAAGTTGACCACAGCGACATTAAACTTACCCGGCCGCTGCAGCGGCGCGAAATGACTGACGCCTGTGAGACAGATCATCTCAGCGTTCGGAATGCTGCGGGCAAGGTATTCAGCATGGTCGGGCTTGATGAATTCGTCGTGCTCGCCAAGCACGATTGCGACAGGCACGCGGATCAGGCCCAAGTCGGAAGCCTGATAATTCGGCTCCGTTCGCATCATCAGGCTGACCGCCTCGACGAATGGGTTGAAATCATCCGGCGTGGTGGACAATGCGGCATAGTCCTTGGCGTGCCGGCTGAAGCATCGGTCGATGACCGGGGTCGGGACGAATTCCAGCGTGCCGCTCGGATCCATATTGCAGGCGAAGAAGAAGACCCCCTCGACACGTGAGGGCGCCGCCATGGCAAGAATCAACGCGATGCAGGCGCCGTCGCTCCAGCCGACGACGGCCGCCTTGTCGAGACGCAGTTCGTCCATGACGGCAAGCACATCTGAAGCCATCAGCTCATAGCTATAAGGACGGGAATCGCGGGTGCTTCTTCCATGACCGCGGCTGTCGATCAGCACGACGCGGCGGCCGCGGCGCAACAGTGCCGGGACCTGATAGCCCCAGTTGCCGCTGTGGCCGAGGCCGCCATGCAGCAGAATGACGGGCGGGCCAGAGCCGTAGCTCGCATACCAGATGCGGGCGCCGTCATGCGCGACATGACCGTCGACTGCCGCCGGCGGCAACGGCGCGGCGCCATGCGCTTCGAAATGGATGAGTTCGTCGTCGTCAACTTCCATAGTGATCAGACTCATTGTTGCCGCAGCATAGAAAAGCCGGAAAACAGCCCAAGAACAACCAGAATCGCTTTCTAGCCCTTGCAATGCAACCAGGAGGATCGACGTTGGGCAGGAAGTTTTTCTATTGTGCGGCGGCAATCGCCGTCGCCGCGGCGGGCATCTACCTCAACAATACCAGTCTGCTTGCCGAACATCGGCCGGGAAAACCGGTGCTGCTCGCCCATCGCGGCATCGCCCAGCGCTTCGACGAAGCCGATCTCAAGAACGACACCTGCACGGCAAGCCGCATGCTGCCACCGAAACACGATTATCTGGAAAACACCATTCCGTCGATGCAGGCAGGCTTTGCCGCGGGCGCCGATATCGTGGAGATCGACGTGCATCCGACGACGGACGGGCAATTCGCCGTCTTTCACGACTGGACGCTCGACTGCCGCACCGACGGGCATGGCGTCACCCGCGAGCATTCGATGGCTGACATGAAGAGGCTCGACATCGGCTATGGCTACACCGCCGATGGCGGCAAGACCTTTCCTTTCCGCGGCCGGGGTGTCGGCATGATGCCGACGCTTGCCGAGGTGCTGTCGAGTTTTCCAGATCGGCGCTTCCTCATCAACGTCAAGAGCCGCGATCCTTCCGAGGGCAAAAAGCTCGCCGCCGTGCTCAACGGACTTTCCCCAGAAAGACGGGCCGAGACCATCGTCTACGGCGGTGACGAGCCGATCGACGTGCTGCGCCGGATGGCACCCGATATCAAGACCGCCTCGCGCAAGAGCCTGAAGAGCTGCCTCACCGGCTATATCGGCTATGGCTGGACCGGCCTGCTGCCGGACGAATGCAGACATGCGATGATGCTGGTGCCGATCAATATCGCGCCGTGGCTGTGGGGCTGGCCCGACCGTTTTCTGAACCGGATGCAGGATGCCGGGACAGAGGTCTTCGTGCTCGGCCCCTATCGCGGCAGCGATTTTTCCACCGGCATCGACGACCCCGCGCAACTGGCGCGGCTGCCGCCAAACTATGCGGCGGGCATATGGACGAACGAGATCGAGGCGATCGGCAAGCTTGTAAAATAAGGCTTGAAAGATCTCACATCGACCTGATCGATGCGGCGTCTTTCAATGTTTCCTTTTGTGCATGTCGTTCTCCCAAAACCGCTGCACACTTTTGGGCGACATGCACTAGAGGCTCCGCGCCCGCAGCAATGCCGGGATCTCCTCCGGTGAGACCGGTTTGGAGAAGCGGAAGCCTTGCGCCTCCTCGCAGCGCGCCTGGCGCAGGAAATCCATCTGGGCGTCGGTTTCGACGCCTTCGGCGAGAACCGAGAGCTTCAGCGTCTGCGCCAGCGAAATGACCGCCGAGGCGATGGCGACGGCGGTCTTGTCGCCCGGCAGGGCCTCGACCAGCGAGCGGTCCATCTTCAAGCGGTCGAAGGGAAAGGTCTTCAGCGCCGCAAGGCTGGAATAACCGGAGCCGAAATCGTCGATCGACAGGCGCACGCCAAGCCCCCGCAGCGTTTCCATCATGGCGAGCGCGCGTTCGGCATCCTGCATCACCACGCTTTCGGTGACTTCAAGCTCCAGCCAGCGGGACTGCAGGCGGTGACGCTCCAGCGCCTCGGCGACATGGGTTGCGAAATCCGGATCGGCGAACTGCTTGGCCGAGACGTTGACGGCGATCGTCAGCGGCGGCAGGCCCATGTCTTGCCAAAGGCGCGCCTGGCGGCAGGCCTCGTTCAGCACCCAGAGACCAAGAGGAACGATGAGGCCGGTCTCTTCGGCGAGCGGAATGAAATTGACCGGCGGCACCCTGCCCTTTGCCGGATGATTCCAGCGCACCAGCGCCTCGAGCCCGGTGATGCGGCCGGTGGCGACATCGACCTGCGGCTGGTACTGCAGGAACAGTTGACCGCCGGTGATCGCCTGGTGCAGTTCCTCCTGCTCGCCGATCGGCATTCCCACGGGCGTGCTGCCGCCATCGTGATGCTGCAATGTGTTGCGGCCGAGCTCCTTGGCGCGGTACATGGCGCGGTCGGCATTGGCGAGAAGCTCTTCCGAGGTCGCGCCATCGAAGGGAAAGGCGGCAACGCCGATGCTCGAGGTGACGGTGATCTCGCCGTCCGCGCCGCGGATCGGCCGGTTGATCGCCTTCTGCAGATCGCGGAGGCGGCGCGTGATGCCGGCATCGTGGCTCGACTGATGGACGAGCACGACGAGGAATTCGTCGCCGCCGAGACGCACCACCATATCGGAGGCCCTGACGCTGTTGGCCATGCGGGCGGCGGTCTCTTTCAGAACCTCGTCGCCGGCGGCGTGGCCGCGGCCGTCATTGATGTCCTTGAAATTGTCGAGATCGATATAGGCGACCGTCACCTTGCGGTTGTTGCGTCGGGCCTGGTCGAGGATGCTCGCCAGCCGTTCCTTGAGGAAGGCGCGGTTCGGCAGGCCGGTCAGATCATCGTGATGGGCCATGAAATGGATGCGGTCATCGACACGCTTGCGCTCGATGGCGATGCCGGCGATATGGGTAGCGAGCGCCACCAGCGTCATCTCGTGGTCGGTGGGACGGCGGACTTCCCGGGAATAGAGCGCAAACGTGCCGAGCACATTGTTCTGTGAGGTGGCGATCGGCGTCGACCAGCAGGAGCGGAAGCCGAACGGCGCGATCATCGCGCGGAAATCCTCCCAGAGCGGATCGACCGTCACGTCCTCGACGATCACCGTCTGGCCGCGCCAGACGGCGGTGCCGCAGGAGCCGACCTTGGGACCGATCGTAACGCCATCGATCAGTCGGCTATAGCCGCCGGGCAGATTGGGAGAGGCGCCGTGATAGAGCCTTGTGCCCTCGCCGTCGAGCAGCAGCACCGATCCGTCAATCCCATCCAGCTGCGCCTCGATCATCAGCACGAGCGCCTCGAGGATCATCGGCAACGGCTCGTTGCGGGCGATCATTTCGAGCAGGCTCGCCTGGCCGCGATGCAGATCCTCCTGGCGCGTGCGTTCGGTGATATCACGGGAAACACCGATCAGGCCAACGATCTCGCCGCGATCGTTGCGCAGCGGTATCTTCGACGTCAGGCGGCATATCGGCCTTCTGCTGCCGGGAAGGACGTAGGATTCCTCCATGTCGATGCGAGCTTCACCCGTCGCCATGATGTGCTGCTCGATGTCGAAATGGCGGCGCGCCGTCTCGAAATCGAACAGGTCGAAGTCGCGCTTGCCGGTGATCAGATCGGCGCGCTCCAGGCCGAGGCTGCTGGCGGTGACGGCGTTGGCGAAAACGAAGCGGCTGTCACGATCCTTGACGTAGAGGAAATCCGGAAGTTCGTGGAGGATCGCCTTGAGGCGCAGGTTCTCGATGCCCTCGGAAAGGTGGTGGGCGGTCGATGCCATCATTGCCTCCGTCGCGGCGACGATGCGTCGCGTTTCGGCCGTCAGGGCATCGGTTGGTTCCCATCGCCTGGCACCCAATTCGCGCATGACCCCATTCCCCCTGCGGCCGAAGGCCGTATCCCGCACTCGCCATAGAAATTCCCTTAAAAGTAGTCCTCATTTCCTTCGGCTTGCTTAAATGAAAAGGTGAACGAGACGAAAATATAAGCGGCGATATTCTGCCCTCTTCCACGGCTGCACCTGCAATTTCGGCCACCTGCTCTCAGCTTGTGCCAAAAGGATACATGCGGGCTTGGCACGTTTCCTGCTACGGGCGCGTTATGACAAGTGATCCCCGGATGCCCTCACGCCGCGACATGCTTTTCTTTCTTGCCGCCTCGGCCGTTGCGGGAGGGACATCGCGCGCCCTCGCCTCGCCTCGGAGGGCGGCCGCTCAGCCTGATCTGCGCGGTGCGATCGACGCGGCGGAATATCGCGCCATTCCCGAAGGCGGCGACCGCAAGACCCGCAACCTTGAGCAGATGATCGAACAGGCGGCGCGTGAGAACGTGCCGGTGTTCCTGCCGCCCGGCACCTACCGGGTCTCCAATCTCACCCTGCCCGACAATACGCGCATATCAGGCGTGCCGGGCGCCTCGCGGATCGTCTATACCGGCGAAGGCCATCTGTTTGCGGCCGAGAATGTACGGCGCATCGAGCTTTCCAATCTCGTCATCGACGGCGGCAACCGCAGGCTTGGCGACTATGCCGGCGGACTGTTGCAATTTACCGGCGTCGACGAGGTGCTGATCGACAATTGCGAGATCGGCGGCAGCCGCAAGCACGGCCTGCAACTGGAGCGCTGCGGCGGGCGGATCGAGCGCAGCCGTATTTCCGGGGCTGCCCAATCCGGGCTTTACGCGGTGGATTCCACCACCCTCTCGGTCACCGGCAATACGGTCTTAGACTGCGGCAATGGCGGCATCCTGGTGCATCGCGGGAAGAAGGCGGAGGACGGCACTGTCGTCTCCAGCAACCGCATCTCGAACATCCGTGCCAATGACGGCGGCACCGGGCAAAACGGCAACGGCATCAACATCTTCCGCGCCGACGGGGTGATGGTGGTGAATAACCAGATTTCCGACTGCGCCTTTACGGCGATCCGCGCCAATTCGGCCTCGGACATTCAGATCAGCAGCAACCAGTGCCGGCGTTCCGGCGAGACGGCGATCTATGTCGAATTTGCCTTCGAGGGCGCCGTCGTTTCCGCCAACATGATCGACGGCGCGGCAAACGGCATCTCGATCGCCAATTTCGACGAGGGCGGCCGGCTGGCGAGCGTCACCGGCAATGTCGTGCGCAACCTGACGCTGCGCGGCCCATACCAGCACGAGGTCGGCTTCGGCATCGGCATCGCGGCGGAAGCCGACACGCTGATTTCAGGCAATGTGATCGAGGGCGCACCGCGCTGGGGGCTGCAGATCGGCTGGGGTCCGTATCTGCGCAACGTCGTTGTGACAGGCAATGTGGTGCGCAAGGCGCCTGTGGGATGCGCCGTATCGGTCGCCGACGGCGCCGGGACCGCCGTCATCACCGACAACATCTTCCAGGAGACCGCCGAAGGCGCGGTGTTAGGCTTCCAATGGGAGAAGAAGGTGTCCGGCGAGATGGCGGGCGGCGGCTCGCCCTATGCGCAGCTGACCGTCGAACGAAACCGCATGTCCTGAAGGCCATCAAAAGCTTTCATCATCCCATCAGCCACAAGGACTTTTCCCACGCCGATCCGGCATTTACGGTCTCTCGGACACATCGAGGGGATATGGACATGCTGACAATCTACGGAGTCTATCGGTCGCGCGCTTCACGCGTCTATTGGATGGCGGAGGAGCTTGGGGTCGAATTCCGCTCGGTGCCGGTGCTGCAGGCAAGGCGGCTCGCAGATCCGCTATCTGAGGATGCGCCACTCAATACGCATTCGCCTGAATTCATTGCCGTCAACCCGATGGCACAGATCCCCTGCATCAGGGATGGCGACCTCGTCATGCACGAGTCGCTGGCGATCAACCTCTACCTCGCGCGTAGACACGGCGGGCCGCTTTCCGGACAAACCGTCGAAGAAGACGGATTGCTGACGATGTGGACGGTCTGGGCGGCTTCGCAGGTCGAGCCGCTTACGGTGAAGATCGTGCTCACTTATGATAACGGGCTCGAAAATAGCGACGAGGGCAAGCAGACGATCGCCGTCTCCTGCCGGTCGCTGCGCAGGCCGCTGGCGGTTCTCGAAAACCACCTTGCCGGCCGGCCATGGATCGCCGGCAACCGCTTCACCGTCGCCGATCTCAACCTCGCCGAGGTGCTGCGCTACGCCCAGAGCGAAGAAACGCTTTTCGAAGCGCATCCCAACGTGAAGGCCTGGATCGAACGCTGCCAGTCCCGCCCGGCCTATAAGGCCATGCAGGCGACGCGCGGCAAGGAGCCGATCGAGGTTTGAGGACTACCGGAAAAGGGCGAGCGTGCCGGCCATTTCCTCGCGGATCCAGGCCTTGAAATCCCTCACCTTCTTGGGCTCGCGCGTGCCTTCGGCGGTGACGAAGTAATGACCGAAGCCGGTCCGGGCGCGAATGCCGAAAGGGGCGGCGAGCCGGCCTTCGGCGAGCGCAAAGGCGGCAAGGGTCTGCCACGCCAGCATGACGCCCTGGCCGGCGATCGCCGCATCGAGGCAGAGCGAGGCATCGTTGAAGACGTGGCGGGTTGGAAGGGTGGCGCCTGACAGTCCGGCCTCACGCATCCAGACCTCCCAGGTGAACATGGCATGGCCATCGATGATGGCAGGCAGTTGGAGGATATCGGCGGGCTCCTTCAATGTCGCCGCCATCTCCGGGGAACAGACGGGAAAGACCTCCTGCTCCAACAGCAGTTCGGCCTTCACATCCGGCCATTTGCCGCTGCCGACGCGGATACCGATATCGACGTCGCAAAGCGCCGGATTGACGAGATTGGTCGTCGCGTCCAGCCGCAGCTTGATGTCGGGATGACGCACGGCGAAACGATCGAGCCGGTAGACGAGCCAGCGGGCGGCGAAAACCGGCGCCACCGAGATCGTCAGGATCGTATCGTCCTTGCGGCTGGCGATCGACACCGCCGCCGAAAGACGGGCGAACCCCTCGTCGAGCGCCAGCAGCACCGGCCGGCCGGCTTCGGTGGCGATCATGCCCCTGGCGGTGCGCTCGAAGATCACCTGCCCGAGCTGGGCTTCGGCCTTGATGACCTGCTGGCTGACGGCGCCAACCGAGACGCCGAGTTCGTCGGCGGCGGCCTGGAGCGAGCCGAGACGACCGACGGCCTCCAGCGCCCGCAGGCCGTTGAGATGGACCATATTCAAGTTCTTCATATAGTTTTTCTATAGCGCCGCCGCACTAATCTCAATTGAAAATCTGCCTGTTGAGGCCGACATTGCAAGCATAGGCAATCCATTCAAACACAGTGCGTGAGATGGATAAGATAGCTCAGCAGGCGAAAGCCACTTTGCGATCATCCGTCTCCGCCACTGAAGAAAGCGAGGCCTGCCATGTCGTTGCTGAAGTTTTTCTTGAGACCTGCACTTCCCGCGGGAAGCACAGAAATTATCCCCACCTGGAAGGATGATCCGCTGCTGCATCCCGAGGTCGAGCGCATGTCGATGCGCGAAATCGCCGATCTGCCGCTCGGGATGCCGGCCGGCTTTCCCAAAGAGGCCAAACCGCCGCAGGCGAAATGCGCCTGAAGATATGGTAGGTTCGCCCTGACAGAAAGGGCGGAACCATGGCCGGCGATGTCGATGCGATCTTCGAACGTCTGAAGCGGCTGGCGGCGGAAGCCGGGTTGCCCGATGTCGAGGAGAGTACCTCCTATGGCAATCCGGCACTGAAAGTCGGCGGCAAGAGCTTTGTCGCGGTGAAGAACGCCGAGACGATCGTGATCTCGATTTCGCTCGACGACAAGAATCACCTGCTGGAGATGGCGCCCGACGTCTATTTTCAAACCGATCATTATGTCGGCTGGCCGCATCTGCCGGTGCGCGCCGCCGTGATCGGCGACGAGGAATTGCGGCTGCGGCTGATCGGCGCCTGGCTGTTCCGGGCGCCGAAGAAGCTTGCCGCAGGCTTTAGCGATCAGGCCCGATCATAGGCCAGCGCCCGCTGGACAGCGGTGCGCTGCAGCATGCGAGCGTGGTGGTCGCTCGCCTTTTCGAAGCGGGCGGGATCGACGCCGTCCGACGGCAACCAGTCGGTCATGACGAAGAGGTAGGGATCGGCGAGCGAATAGGCCTCCCCCATCACCCATGGGCCTGCAAACATCGTCTGCTCGATCAGCGTGAAACAATCGGCCATGTTTTGCGGCACCTTCGCCTTCATCGCCTCGATTGCCGCCGGCTCGTCGGCCCAGCGCGAGCCGCGCGGGCGATGGGCATGGTTCACATGCACGGTCGAGCAGATATAGCTGTTGAAGGACTGAAGCCTGGCAAATTCGAATGCATCGTCAAGCGGCGCCAGCTTGGCCGCCGGCGCGCTCTGGGCGATATAGGCCAGGATCGCCGGCGTTTCCGTCAGCACGCCGTAATCGGTGACCAGTGCCGGCACCCGGCCCTTCGGGTTGATCTTCAAATAGTCCGGCGCGCGCTGCTCGCCATCGCGGAGGCTGATCTTCTTGACTTCGAAGGCCAGGCCGGATTCTTCCAAGGCAATCAGGCTTGCGAGCGCGCAAGTTCCCGGCGCGTAGTACACTGTCAGCATTGGTTTCGACTCCCTTTCGGCAAGGGTTATAGCGTAGCGGTGCGCGGGTCGGAACTGCTGGGATTGGGTTTTGCTTCTCCCAGGACAAGTGAGGTGCGTTGAGCGCGAGCGAAGGGCAATGAATGGTGTGCCGTGTGCCCCCTCATCCGCCTGCCGGCACCTTCTCCCCGCTGGGGAGAAGAGATTTGTGGCAACGCCTCACTTCCTCTTAAAGCGTCGGTTGTGGAACCGAAGCCAATCCGCTTGCTCCCTCTTCTCCCCAGCGGGGAGAAGGTGGCCCGAAGGGTCGGTTGAGGGGGCGAGCGGCAAAGCCGCGAATGGCCTGAGCGCAAGCGAAGGGCAATGTAGAGGCGCGCGGGCGAGCAATCCGCTCACCCGCAGCCCGGCACATCCTCCAGTCGGTGCCAGACTGGAATGCCGCGTTCCCGGGCGATGCGGACGTCGTTGTCCGCTCCCTTGGAATCGCCGGGCAGGCGCAGCACGCCTTCGCAGAGCTGCAGCAGGCGGCCGGCGACCGGGTGGAAGATCTCTTCGTAGAGCGGGTCGCCGACCGATCTGCCGCCGGCGGCGTGCCAGATCGGCAGCGCCACCCATTCGCCGATCATCGGCACATGGCCGGCTTCAAACAGCGCGTGCGAAGGCGCTTCCAGCCGCTTCAGGTTGGCGGCCATCTTTTCCGGGTCGTCGCCCGTTCCGGACCGATAGGGCCCGGCAATCAAAATCAACATGATCCACTCCTTCGCTCCGCTTATGCGTAAGCACTCCCGGCCTCATGCACGGGATTTCGTGAAAATGCACGATATTTCTTGAATGTCGAGTCACTTCGTGCAATATCGGGCCATTACGTTTAATTTCGTGCAGAGAACCGATGCTGACAACCCAACGCAAGAGCCTCATTCTCGACATCCTGCGCCGTGACGGCCAGGTGATCGCCAAGCGCGTCGCCGAGGATTTCGCGCTTTCGGAGGACACGATCCGGCGTGACCTCCGGGAAATGGCGGCGGAGGGGCTGCTGAAACGGGTGCATGGCGGGGCGATGCCGCTGGCGCCAGACCTGCCGGATTTTACCGCTCGGCGCAGCGTCTCGTCGCAGATCAAGGCGCGGCTGGGGGCGGCGGCGGCGGCGATGGTCAAGCCCGGACAGATGATCTTCCTCGACGGCGGCACGACAACGGCGGAAATTGCCAGGCACTTGCCGCGCGACATGCCGCTGACGGTTGCGACCCACAGCCCGACGATCGCTGCCGAGCTGGAACACCACCCGACAGCCGAGGTGATCCTCACCGGCGGACGGCTCTACAAACATTCGATGGTGGCGACGGGAGCGGCAGCGATGGCGGCGATCTCGCAGCTTCGCCCCGACCTCTTCTTCCTCGGGGTGACGGCTGCCCATCCGGTGCACGGGCTTTCCACCGGCGATTTCGAGGAAGCGGCGATCAAGCGGCACATCGCCCGCTGCTCGGCCGAAACGCATGTGCTGCTGACCGAGGAGAAGTTCGACCTCGTCTCGCCCTGCCCGGTGCTCGGCATTTCCGAGGTGGCGGGGCTGATCGTGCCCATGGAGATGACGGCCGAACTGCTGAAATCCTATCGCGATCTCAACGGCGCAATCGCCGCAGTATGACGGCGCTGCGGGAGGGCCGAGGTGCTGCAGCATGCGGCAAGAGACTTGCGGCAAGGGCCGCGATGAAGGCCGCCAGCACGGCATAGGCCGGCGCCATGCTGCCGGTTCCAAAGGTGAGCACCGTCTGCAGATAGGGCTGCGCCAGCGCGATGATGACGGAAAGTGCCGGCATGTCGAGCAGGGTCCCGGCGATCCGCGACAGTTCCGGCATGAAGGCTGCACCGGCAAGCGCGCCGTAGACCGCCGTCTGGCGGAGTGTGAGACGCAACGGCACCGAGGCTGCAAGCGGCGGCCTGTCGCCATCCTCGAGGGCAAACATGAGATAGGCTGCGAAAGCCGCCAGAAACAGGAAGGCGACGGGCAGTGCGGCCAGGGTGGCGGGCTGCGCCAGCGCCGCCGCATCCGCCGCCAGGAAGAGCAGGATCGGTGTGGAGGCGACGAACCAGACAGCGACGATCGGTCCCCAGAACCAGAGGAGCGAGAGCGTGTGAAGACGCAGCAGCGTCGCCATGAAGAGTATGCCGATCGCGGTCCAGATGCAGGCGGGTTTGAGCACGCCCGATATCAGCCGGAGAACCGGCTCGCAGGCGCCGGCCATATCGCCGCAGCCGGACAGCTGGATCGTGAGCCAGGTGATATAATCGAGGCTCAGCGCGGCGAACATGAAGATGCCGATACCCATCAGCATCCACCAGAGATAGCGGCCTGCAAACATGCCCTGCCCTCACGGCTTCCAGGACTGTGCTCACGTCGCCGCAAAAGTGTGCATCCGCGATCGCAGGACGTACTCCTTTATATTAGGCAATTCTTATTTTTCTAATAACTTATATACGAAAGCTCGACTCATCCGGCCAAGGCGGAGGTGACCCTGATATCGCCGACATGGATGCCGTTCCAATTGCGCATCGGCTTTGCGGCATGGGCCATCAGGCCCGCATGCACCTCATCCTCCGTCTCGAAGAAACGGGCGAGTGTCGCCGCCACCATGGCTTCGGCGGCGCGGGTCATGCCATCCTCGCATTTGAGCGCGATGGCGATGCCCTTTTCCGGGATCGCCGCACAGAAGACGCCTTCGGCGCCTGTCTTGACGAAGATGCGGCCGGGGGCGATCTGCATCAGCGCCGTGCAGGCGCGGCCGGAACCGGCGACATAGAAGGGCTCGGCCATGCAGGCCTCGATCAGCCGGCGGGATGCCTTGGCGCGCAAGGGTTCCAGGCCGGTGCCGGTCGCCATTTTGGCAAAACCATGGGCAAGGCTGCGCAGCGGCACGGCATAGGTCGGGATCGAGCAGCCGTCGGTGCCGCAGCTATCGGCGCCGAGCACGGCGCCGGTCAGGCTTTCCATCGCCGCACGGATCTCGACCTGCAGCGGGTGCTGGGCGCCGACATAACCCTTCGGATCGAGGTCCTGATGGCAGCAGGCGCAGATGAAACCGGCATGTTTTCCCGAGCAATTGTTGTGCAGCGCGGTCGGTGCATCGAGCGTGCGAGCCTGCTGGATCAGAATCTTCTGGCTCATCGACCAGTGAGCGCCGCATTCCAGCGCTTGCGCATCGCGACCGGCGCGCGACAGCATGGACGCGGCAAGCGCCACATGCTCCTCCTCGCCATTATGCGACGCGCAGGCCAGCGCCAATTCCTTGTCGCCGAAGCCATAGGCATCGGCAGCACCGCTCTCGACCAGCGGCAGCGCCTGCATCGCCTTGCAGGACGAGCGCGGGAAGACCGCGGCCTCGATGTCGCCCAGCGAGAAGACAAGCTTGCCATCGCCATCGACCACAGCCACCGCGCCGCGATGGCGACTTTCGACGAGCAGGCCGCGGGTGACTTCGACGGTGACGGGATTGGTCATGAGCTTTTATCCGGATGCTGGCGGGATAGCGCAGTCCATAACGCGTCACGCGGCGAAAGCCAACGGGGTTGACGCTTTGCAAGGGTTAGGCGGCTGCGCGAGGGCCTGCCTGATGGAGCATCTGGCGCGCCTGCGCTTTTATTCTCTTTCGACAACGATTTTCCGCAGGACACCGCCAGTGTCAGGAACCTGGACTTCGATGGCTTTGCTCTTATTTCCGGGTTTCGCCTTGCCGCAAATTGCAATCGCAGCCCTCATGAGACCTCTGTCAATCATGCGTTCTCGGTCAGTCGGTATAACTGGCTTAAAAGTATCTGTGGCTTCTCTCGCCGATTCCCATGTCATCTGGAAACCACATCCCCGCATCACAAGATCCCGAAAGAAGTGTTGAACGAGCGGCCGACCGTCAGGGGCAACGCTACTGCAACCTGCAACGGCGAAAGAGAGCGCAACTGCGCCAACAAAGCGAAATTTCATTGTCCCCATCCAATTGATCAACCCCGGCGAGCACTAAGGGCAGAAGATTGATAGAGTCAATCGGCCATGAGCACGGCGAATTTACCAGTTTGAGGCTCAGCCTCGCCGCAGGCTCGTTCGGCGATCACATCGTCCAAACATTCATCACATAATTTGACCGAGGCGATCGAAAACTATCGTTTCTCTGATGGATCCGATGCGGCTAAGAGTGGTGCATCAGGAACCGCCCCATGCCATCCACCTTTTCCTTGATCCTTCGCGACAACAGGATCCGTATTCCGACCGTGACACTCGTCGCGCTCGCCTTCACCTATGCGTCGACCGCACCCTACCAGTCGATCATCGGGATCAATGAACTCGGCTTGAGCAATGGCGCCTATTCGGCGCTGGTGTTCTTCTCGGCAATCGTCAACGTCACGACGAGCCTGACGCTCGGCATCTGGTCGGACAGGCTGAAAGAGCGCCGGCCGCTGGTGCTGGGGCTTTGCGTCGCCGGCATGCTCGGCTTCGGGTCGATCGCGATCATTCATAGCCCCGTGGTCTTCATCTTCTCCACCCTGTTGCTGGTGCCGATGAGCAATTCCACCTATTCGCTGCTGTTTGCCAGCCTGCGCGCCAGGACCAACCAGATGGACCGCGGCCAGGGGGCGGCGATCACCGCAACGGTGCGGGCACTCTTTTCCGGCTCATGGGCGCTGGCGCCGGGGTTGATCGGCCTCTATCTCGTCAGCTCGCCGTCGATGACGCCGGCCTATGGGATCGCGGCATTGGCAAGCTGCACCTGCTTCTGCCTGTATTTCTTCTTCGCACCCCGAAATGGCGCCGCCGGCCCTGCCCCCGATCCAGTCGGCTTCTTTGCTTCGCTGAAACGGATCTTCGTGCCGCATGTGCTGTCGCGCGTTATCGTCATGGCGATGCTGTTCGGGCTGCAGCGGCTGAACGCCATGCTCCTGCCGCTGATCATCACCCATGCGGCCGGCGGCACCGTCGTCGATGTCGGCTTCATGGCAGGCTTGACGGCCTTGCTCGAGATGCCGTTCATGATGATGTGGGGTTTTGCACAGCGCCGTTTCCGAAGCGTGCATGTGCTCGCCTTCGGCGCACTGATCTATTGCGTCTATCTACTGCTGCTCGGCTTTGCTTCCGCACCCTGGCACGTCTATGCACTGCTCCTCTTCAACGCCTGCGGGGCGGCAGCGATCCTCAGCGTGCCGATCACCTATCTGCAGGACCTGATCGCGGACCGGCCGGGACTTGGAACCTCGCTGATCTCGCTGAACACGTTCATTGGGGTTGGCATCAGCGCCGGCCTCTTCGCCTTCGGCACCGCGATCACCGATTATTCCGGCACCGCCTTCGTCGGCGCGGCCGCGGGTCTCGCGTCGATCGGAGTGCTGCTCTATCTCGAAAGCAGCCGGCGGCAGGCGCGGCAGCCGGCTTGAAGCGCCAGCCGCTTGCGAGCGATATCGGTCAATGCGGCGTGATGCGATAGGCGCAGCGGCGGGCGCCGCGCAGGATGTGTTCGCTGCGCTCGATATCGGCGCCGAGGACGGCGCGGAAGGTTTCGAGTTCGGAGCGGCAGAAGCCGGCGCAGGCGGTGGCGGCGGCGCAGATCGGGCAGTGGTTTTCGACCAGCATGAAGGAGCCGTCCGCCTCCTGCCAGTGATCGGCCATATAGCCCTCGCGGGTGCGGATGCCGGCAAGGGCCTCGACACGCGAGGCGAGGTCATGCGCCTTGCCGAGCTCCTGCCGATAGCGCTGCAGCGTCTCGGCTTCGCGGGCGGAGATGACGGTATCGAGGGCTGCGGGGCCGAGCTGTTCGACGAGCGTGCCGAGGAGATTTGCCGTCAGCTCAGCATGGCCATCCGGGAACTGGCGGTTGCCGCTGGCTGTGAGGTGCCAGAGCTGGCGCGGTCGGCCCCGGCCTGCGCCAACAACGGTGACCGGTTCCACCAGCCCCTCCTCCGCCATCTTCGACAGCTGCTGGCGGGCGGCCTCGCCTGATATGCCGAGCGCATCGCCGATCGCGGCGGCGAGCTGCGGCCCGTCGGTCTTTATCAGGATCAGGATCCGGTTGGCTGGGGATTGGCGCATATTTTCCAAGTCAAGTCTTGTTTAATTTAAGGTGGCGTGTAATTTTCCAATCTATAACTTGGAAAATAATCCTTCGCCAGCAAAAATCTCAAGGCCCTCCCATGTCGAATATCGACCAGACTGCAGCCGTCGCCAACGCTAGCTCCGTCTTCCGCCTCTTTTTGCCCGAGCACCTGCCGGCAACGCTGATGCTGGCAGGCGGCGTGACGCTTTATGCTGTGGAGAGTTACATCATGGCGACGATCGCGCCTTCGATCGTGCGCGATATCGGCGGCCTCGCGCTGTTTTCCTGGGTCACCAGCCTGTTCGTCGCCGCGGCCGTGCTCGGCTCGATCTTTGTCGCCATGCGGCCACGCGGCATCGGGCTTCGATCCGTCTATGTGATCGCAGCACTGGTCTTCGGCGTCGGCAGCCTGATTGCCGCAGCCGCACCGTCGATGCCGGTGGTGCTGATCGGACGTGCGGTGCAGGGTCTTGGAACAGGCGCACTTGCCGCGCTCGGCTATGCCTTCATCCGCTTCGTCTATCCCGAGCCTCTGTGGCCGAAGGCATCGACGCTCTACGCAGCAATCTGGGGGGTCTCGACCGTCATCGGGCCGACGCTCGGCGGCTTCTTTTCTGCGGGCCACGCCTGGCGCTATGCTTTCATCGTGCTCGTGCCGCTCGGCCTGCTGATGGCGTTCCTGGCGCCTCGGCTTCTGCCCGAGGTCGAGGACGACCGCGAGCAGGAGAAAACCCCGGTTGCCCAGATCGGACTGCTGCTTGCTGCCGTGCTAATGGTGAGTGCGGCCGGCGCGATCGAGACGACGGGCGCGAAAATCGCTTTGATCGCGGCCTCGGTCGTCGCGGTCGCCGGCATGCTCTTCATCGAGGGCCGAAGCCCGAACCGGCTCTTGTCGTCCGGCGCCGTCAGCCTTTCCCGGCCGATTGCACGGGTCTATCTGACGATGCTCGCCATGACCGTCGTGCTCGTCAGCGATGTCTTTATTCCCTATTTCCTGCAGACCCTGCATGGGGTGGCACCACTCGTATCGGGTTATCTGGTGGCACTCGTCGCCCTTGGCTGGACATTCGCGGCCTTCCTCAGCGGCTCGCTGACCGGCAGACGGGCCTATGCGGCGATCGTCATCGGCGCTCTCATCGAGGCAGCAGCGACCGCTTCGCTGGCGATTTTCCTGGCGAGCGACAATTCCGAGGCACATATGCTCGTCATCCTGCCGGCGGCGATCGGCATGTTCATGATGGGCTTCGGCATCGGGCTCGGCTGGGCGCATCTCGTCGCCATGGTGCTGAAACTCGTCGCCGACAACGAGAAGGACAAGGCTTCTGCCGCGATCCCGACAATGAGTTCGCTCGGCGGCGCCTTCGGGGCCGCCTTTGCCGGCGTCATCGCCAATGGCGCCGGCCTCGTCGATCCCGGCGGCATAGCAGGCGCGCTGTCGGCGGCGCACTGGCTCTATCTGCTGATGGCGCTGCCCGGCATCGTCGCAGTTGCGGCTGCGATGACACTGAGAGATAGCCGAAAATGAAAAAGGCGCCCCCTCGGGTTCGGAGGCGCCTTTTCATAATTGAACGCTTGTTGTGCTCTTAGAACAGGAAGATTTTAGGCTCTGTCGACCTAAAATCTGAATCCTGTTCTCAATTCAAGAGTTAGAGCATGATGTCATGAGAAACCCGCTCACACTTTTCGGCATCACACGCTAAAGCGCGTCGCATCAAATTTGATTCATGCAACACGCTTTAGCCCTTTGTTTTCATGCGTGTCGTTGTCCCGGAACCGCTGCACACTTCCGGGCGACATGCATTAGGCGACGTTGCGCTCCGGTTCCGGCTCCTGCTGGGCGGCCTGCTGCTTTACGCCGAGATAGAGGACGGAGCTGCGGCCGATGCCATAGGTATCGCAGACCTCGGGCGTCAGGAATTCGGTGACCGGAACTTGCTGAACCGCCAAACCGGCGCGCTGGATCACATCGATGAACCCGGACCTTGAGAAGATGCGCACATGGTCGTCCTGGCCGAAATGCGCCCAGCGGCCTTCCGGCGTCGTCACTTCGGGATTTTCATAGGTGTCCTCTATCGACAGGCAGATCGGCGCCATCAGGATGGCGATGCTGTCCTGCTTAAGAACACGCCGGATTTCGGCGGTGGCACGCACCGGATCCTCGACATGTTCGAGCACATGGGAGCAAAGCGCGAAGTCGAAGCTCTCGTCGGCATAGGGCAGGTTGTGGATATCGGCCTTGTCGTCTGCCTCGGGCATATGCATGTCGCAGCTGCGGTAGAAGATATGCGGGTAACTCTTGAGCCAGAAGCTCAAGGCCCGGCCCGGCGCAATGTCTAGAAACCGGAAGGGATGCGCATGGTTGAGGCGCTGGAACACGGGCGTCAGGAACATCGCGTAGAGCCTGTCGCGATCGGTTGAATGACAATTGGGGCAGCTATAGGCCTGATGGTTGATCGTCTCGAATTCATCGATGCGATAGGGAAAGCCGTGCTCGACCGCCTTGTCGATGTAGTAGCGCGGGAGCGGTACGAAATGCGGAATTCTGCTGCGGCAGATGGGGCAGGCGTGGAATAGAGCCATTGTATTCCTCGTAGGGACCGTACAACGCGCAAGCAACGCCACATCAAGATGCGCAGTTCGGGGCCAGGTTTCGATCAGACGACTGTTTAACGACCCCGGAGACTCACAAACAGCCAGGATCAGCTTCACCTTGCGCACGAATGCTGGTCCGAAGCTGACCTCAGACGGTGAGCACGATCTTGCCGATATGGTTGCCGTCCTCCATCAGGCGGTGCGCTTCGACGACCTCGTCGAAGGCAAAGACCTTGTTGATGACGGGGGCGACGGTGCCGGCCGCGAGCAGCGGCCAGACTTCCGAGAGCAGGTCGTCGCGGATGGCGCGTTTTTCTTCCGCCGTGCGCGGCCGCATGGTGGAGCCGGTGACCGTCAGGCGCTTGACCATGATCGGCGAGAGATTGACCTTTTCGGCGAGCGCGCCGCCGAGGAAGGCGATGATCGACAGGCAGCCATCCCTCGCCAGCGAGGCGATGTTGCGCTCGAAATAGGCGGCGCCGATCATGTCGAGGATGATATCGACGCCGTGGCCGGTCTCGGCCTTGATCACCTCGGCGAAGTCCTCGGTCCGGTAGTTGATCGCACGTTTGGCGCCAAGCTTTTCGCAAGCCTCGCATTTCTCCTTCGAGCCCGCCGTCGCGTAGACCTCGGCGCCGAAGGCGCGGGCGAGCTGGATCGCCGTCGTGCCGATGCCACTGGAACCGCCATGGATCAGCACCGTCTCGCCTTCCGTCAGCCCGGCCATCTGGAAGAGATTGGCCCAGACGGTGAAGAAGGTCTCAGGCAAAGCCGCCGCCTTGACCGCGTCATAGCCTTTGGGAAAGGGCAGGATCTGGCCTGCCGGCAGCAGGCAATATTCGGCGTAGGCGCCGCCATTGGCGAGGCCGCAGACCTTGTCGCCGACGGCATGGCCGCTGACGCCCGGGCCGACGGCAACGATTTCGCCCGACAATTCAAGGCCGAGGATCGGGCTCGCATCCTTCGGCGCGGGATAGTTGCCCTGGCGCTGGGCAATATCCGGTCGGTTGACGCCGATCGCCTCGGCGCGCACCAGAACCTGCCCGTCTTGGGGTACAGGAAGCGAGCGCCTGCCGATCGTCATCACCTCCGGCCCGCCGAAGGACGGCAGATCGACGAAACGCATATCCTGAGGCAATGGCATGACCGGCTCCTCCCTGGAGCGGTTCAGCTTTTGGTGGAAGTGTGCGGAACCGCTCTGGCTTCTTGTGTAAAACACAGGAAGTAAATCAGCCCCGCAGGCTTGGGAAGACTTGATGTGGCAGAGGCGTCAATTCGCCTCGCCCACTGCATAAGTGCCACAGCGTCCTTTGCGCGTCTAAAAAGAAGTGCGGCGCTGTAGGAGATGGAAGACCAGGCCTTGCTCGCTGTCCTTGGCGGACGACTTGATGATGGCGATCTCGGCGCTGACGCGGTCGATATCGTCGATGACGAGGCCCTGCGGCAGTTCGATGACGCCGATCGAGCAGCGCATCAGCGGGAACAAGGCTTCGGCGCCGGTGCGGTCGTGACCGAGGATGCGGCCGGCGGCGCGGTGCTCGTCGGAATAGAGACCGCGCACGTCGTCGTGGAAATCGCTGATCAGCCGCTCGAGGATCTCCGTCAGTTCCTCCTTGGTCCAGCCGACGATGCCGATGAAGAAATCGTCGCCGCCGACATGGCCGAGGAAATGGCGCTCGGCGAAGAAATAGCGGCGCATCAGCGCGGCAAACAGCGAGATCGCGTGGTCGCCGAGATGGAAGCCATAGGCATCGTTGAACGGCTTGAAATTGTCGAAGTCGCAATAGCAGAAATGGCGGAGCTCATCGCCGTCGCGGCCTGACTGACGCATGAAATCGCGGATGGCGCGATTGCCCGGCAGGCCGGTGAGCGGGTTCTGGTCCTGCGCGGTCTTCAGCTGTTTCTCGTTGATGACCTTGATTAGCGATGCGGCGGAGACGACCCCGGCATAACGCATATTGTCGGTCAGGATCAGGCAGTTGCTGCCTTCCATATTGGCGAAGATCGCCATCAGATGCTCGGCGTCGCTGTCGAGGCCGACGATCGGCGCCATCTCGACCAAATGCGAGATGCTGCGCTCGTACATCTTGTTCTTCAAGAGATCGCGGCCGAAGGGCTGGTAGATATATTCCTTGAGGTGATGCTCGTGGATGATGCCCCGCGGCTCGTCATTGGCGTTCAGGACGGGAAAGAAAGCCTGGCGCGGATTGCGGCGGAAGAGTTCGAAGACGCTGTCGATGCCGTCGTTCTCATAGACCGTCGGCAGCAGCTCGATCTGCTTGCGGATGAGGATTTCGTCGAGCGACTGGCTGCCCCGCCTGCTCTTGCCGAGCTCCTGCAGATGCGGGAAGGACGGCGCCAGCTCGGACATATGTGTCGTCGGACGCGAGATAAACCAGCCCTGGACGAGGTCGACGCCATATTCGCGGCAGGCGATGAATTCCGCCTCGGTCTCGATGCCTTCGGCGATGACGCGCGTGCCGAGCACATGGGCGATGTTGACGATGCTCTTCAACAGATGGCGCTTGCGGGGGCTGCGGTCGATCTCGGCGACGAAATGGCGGTCGATCTTGAGATAATCGACGGGATAATCGCAGAGCAGCTTCATCTCGCCGTGACCGACGCCGAAATCGTCGATCGCCAGCTTGAAACCGGCCTTGCGCAGCCTGGAAACGAGGCCGGAAAATTCCGGCACGCTGGTATTGTCGAACCGCTCGGAGAATTCGAAACAGACGGAGGACGGCGGAATATTCGCCTTGCGCAGATGCTGCAGCAGGCTCTCGACCAGGTGTTCGCCATGCGGGATCAGCCGGACATCGAGATTGAGGAACAGCGTCGAGGTGGAGAAATTCGATAGCGTCGCGAATTTGGCTAGCGCGCGGCTGGCGACCATCTGTTCGAGTTGCAGCAGCTGGCCGGCCTGGTGAGCCTCGTCGAGGATTTCGAGGGGCGTATCATAGCCGATGCGTTCCTGGCCGCGCATCAGGGATTCGTAGCCGAAAACCGTGCCGGTGCCGGCCTCGACGATCGGCTGGAAGGCATTCTCGACGACGAGTTTGGCAAGGGTTACGATCTGTTCGCTGGCGTAGCGGCGCAGGACATCCGGCGCGACGGTGGCAGCCAAGGACACCCCAGTCTTCACATGGCTGGTCTTCATTGTGGGCCGATCTCCACTGTGACTTGTTCTTTTTCGTCCGGAACATGCCGCAGAAGGATCAATGAACTCTTTCGCCAGTGTGAAAGTTTTATGAAACGCGCAAGGGTATCCTGCGCGTTTCGCGTTTATTCAATTTTTACAATGCAATCAAACGCTTATTCAGGCGGAGCGGCGGCGCTCCGCTTCGTGATCGGCGAACATGTCGGCGACGCATCTGCCGCCTGACGGAACGCCCTCGTCGTCGAGAACATCGTCCCGGAATTCATTGAGCTTGCGGGTGCTATCCCAGAGGCGGAGCGCCTCGCGGACGACCTCGCTGCTCGAGGCATAGCCGCCATTATCGACGGCGGCGCGGATGCCCGCTGCCTGTTGCGGAGAGATGGAAACGGTGACCATCGGCATGAACTTCCTCCCTTTTCTGATCAGACAGAACCCTGCCTCTGGGGGACGCATGACCATTTTCAGCATTCTCGGCGATCTCGCCGGTGCCTTGGTGCATTCGCACATAGGACCGTCCGCGTGCTGGGATCGGCCCGTAACCCCTTAAGTTTAATCCCCTGTCATAGACTTGTCAAAAAAAGAACGGCCGCTGTCCACAATCTCAACTGCGGATGCCGAGGCCGAAGGCGATCATCGTCGAGCCCTGGACGATGAGATCGGCCGCCAGGAACAGGCCGAGGATCCACAGGCTGTTCACCGGCCAGCCGAGCGCGATGACGAAACCCGCAAGGGCGGTGATGACACCGCTTGCGACGATCCAACGCCAGCCCTTGGTAGGCTTCATGCGCATGCCGACCCAGGTGCGGAAGACGCCGGCGACGACGAGTGCGAGCGAGAGAAACAGTGTCAGCGCCGCCGAGGTCAGGATCGGATTGATGAAGGCGCAGATGCCGGCAAGCACATAGAGCAGGCCGCTCAGTATCCAGAACAGCACATGATCCCAGCCGCGCACCTGGAAGGCATGGACGAGATAGATCACGCCGCCGAACAGCATCAGCATGCCGACATAATAGACCGAGACGACGGTGGCGAGCATCAGATTGCCGAGCGCGATCAGACCGCAGACGAGCAGCAGCACGCCGAGGCCGGTAAACCAGATCCATTTCGACTGCAGCGAAGATGTCGGCGTCCCCTCAAAGACATCGGTCATGATGCACCTCCTGTCAGGTTGAGAATATGTTGCAGCAAATTGACAGGGAAAGATCCGCGTCCGGTCAAATCGACAAAGATTTTTATTGATTGATCAATCAATCAAAAATAACCTGTCGCTGATTTCAAGGAGTGGTTTGTTGCCGAAGGTCGGAATGGAGCCGGTACGCCGCAAGGCGCTTGTCGATGCGGCGCTGCGGGTGATCGGCGATCACGGCTCGCTTGCCGTCACCATGTCCGACATCGCCCGCCAGGCCGGCGTGTCGCCTGCCCTGGCGCATCATTATTTCGGCAGCAAGGAACAATTGTTGATCGAGACCATACGCTCGCTTCTAAGACAATTGCGCAACGATACGGTGACGGCGCTTGCGGCAGCCAGGACGCCGCGCGCGCGGCTTTCGGCCGTCATCCGCGTCAGCTTCCATGCCGATCAGTTCGCGCCGGACACGGTCGCCGCCTGGCTTGCCTTTTACGCCGAAGCGCAGCGCTCGGAAGAGACCAGGCGCTTCCTGGTGATCTATGCGCGACGGCTGCGCTCCAATCTGCTGGCCGATCTGAAAGTGCTGCTGCCGGCTGACGCCGCAGAACGCATGGCCGAAGGCGCTGCGGCGATGATCGACGGGCTCTATATCAGGCAAAGTCTGAAATCCGCGCCGATCGGCATTGAAGCTTCGATTGCGCTGACGGAAGATTATCTGAATGCGCTTTTGGCCACCGCCTCCCCTTCTCCCCGGAGCGAGAGGGGACGACCACATCGAACCACCCAAGGACAAATGACATGAAAGCCCAGCCGAAAGCCTCGCACTTCATCGATGGCGAATATGTCGAGGATACCGACGGCACCGTCATCGAGAGCCTCTATCCGGCGACCGGCGAGGTGATCGCCCGGCTGCATGCCGCAACGCCCGCGATCGTCGAACGGGCGATCGCCGCGGCCAAACGCGCCCAGCCGGAATGGGCGGCGATGAGCCCGATGGCGCGCGGGCGCATCCTGAAGCGGGCGGCCGACATCATGCGAGAGAGAAACCGGGCGCTCTCCGAACTCGAAACGCTCGATACCGGCAAGCCGATCCAGGAGACTGTTGTCGCTGACCCGACCTCGGGTGCGGATGCCTTCGAATTCTTCGGCGGCATTGCGCCGGCCGGTCTCAACGGTTCGCAGATCCCGCTCGGCCAGGATTTTGCCTATACCAAACGGGTGCCGCTCGGCGTCTGCGTCGGCATCGGCGCCTGGAACTATCCGCAGCAGATCGCCTGCTGGAAAGCTGCGCCGGCGCTTGTCTGCGGCAATGCCATGGTGTTCAAACCGTCCGAAAACACGCCGCTCGGGGCGCTGAAGATCGCCGAGATCCTGCATGAGGCAGGACTGCCGAAGGGGCTCTTCAATGTGATCCAGGGCGATCGCGATACCGGGCCGCTGCTGGTCAACCATCCCGATGTCGCCAAGGTGTCGCTGACCGGCTCGGTGCCGACCGGGCGCAGGGTCGCAGCGGCTGCGGCCGGCAACCTCAAGCACGTGACGATGGAACTCGGCGGCAAGTCGCCGCTGATCGTTTTCGACGATGCCGATCTCGATTCGGCGGTCGGCGGCGCGATGCTCGGTAATTTCTATTCGACCGGCCAAGTCTGCTCGAACGGCACACGCGTCTTCGTGCAGAAGGCTCTTAAGGCCGAGTTCCTGAAGCGGCTGAAAATCCGCACTGAGGCGATGCTGATCGGCGACCCGATGGACGAGGCGACGCAGGTGGGGCCGATGGTCTCCTGGGCGCAGCGCGAGAAGGTGATCTCCTATATCGAGAAGGGCAAGGCCGAGGGCGCAACACTCATTGCCGGCGGCGGCATTCCGAACAACGTCTCCGGCGAAGGCTATTATGTGCAGCCGACGGTGTTTGCCGACGTCACCGACGACATGACCATCGCCCGCGAGGAGATCTTTGGCCCCGTGATGTGCGTACTCGATTTCGACGCCGAGGACGAAGTGATTGCCCGCGCCAATGCCAGCGAATTCGGCCTCTCCGGCGGCGTCTTCACCGCCGACCTCACCCGCGCCCACCGCGTCGTCGACCGGCTGGAAGCGGGCACGCTCTGGATCAACACCTATAATCTCTGCCCGGTGGAAATCCCCTTCGGCGGCTCGAAACAATCCGGCTTCGGCCGCGAGAATTCGCTGGCCGCGTTGGAGCATTATTCCGAGCTGAAGACGGTTTACGTGGGCATGGGGCCGGTGGTGGCGCCTTATTGATCAAGCCCCCGCCCCAACCCCTCCCCACAAGGTGGAGGGGCTTAACCTGTTGCACCGCCTCACTCCAAAATCAGCGCCACAAGCGATGAGGTCGAAGGAGGATAAAACCGGTGCCGCATAATAGCCCCTCCCCCTTGTGGGGAGGGGTTGGGGCGGGGTTTTCCAGTTGCAAAAGAATCTAAAGGGAACGTCATGCAACAAGCAGATTTCGTCATCATCGGCTCGGGCTCCGCCGGCTCCGCCCTCGCCTACCGTCTGTCGGAAGACGGCAAGAACAGTGTCATCGTCATCGAGGCGGGCGGCAGCGATTTTGGGCCGTTCATCCAGATGCCGGCAGCGCTTGCCTGGCCGATGAGCATGAAGAGATATAACTGGGGTTATCTATCCGAGCCGGAGGCGAACCTCAACAACCGGCGCATCACCGCGCCGCGCGGCAAGGTGATCGGCGGTTCCTCGTCGATCAACGGCATGGTCTATGTGCGCGGTCATGCCGAGGATTTCAACCGCTGGGAAGAGCTCGGCGCCAGCGGCTGGGCCTATGCCGACGTGCTTCCCTATTTCAAGCGGATGGAACATTCGCATGGCGGCGAAGAGGGCTGGCGCGGCACCGACGGGCCGCTGCATGTCCAGCGCGGCGGCTTCACCAATCCGCTCTTCCAGGCCTTCGTCGAGGCCGGCAAACAGGCAGGCTTCGAGACGACGGAGGATTATAACGGCAGCAAGCAGGAAGGCTTCGGGCTGATGGAGCAGACCATCTTCGGCGGCCGCCGCTGGTCTGCCGCCAATGCCTATCTGCGACCGGCGCTGAAACGGCAGAATGTCGGGATCGTCTACGGCTTTGCGCAGAAGATCGTGATCGAGGACGGGCGGGCGACCGGCGTCGAGATCGAACGCAACGGCAGGATCGAGGTGGTGAAGGCCAACCGCGAGGTGATCGTCTCGGCCTCCTCCTTCAATTCGCCGAAGCTCTTGATGCTGTCGGGCATCGGTCCCGGCCAACATCTGCAGGACATGGGCATTGCGGTGAAGGCCGACCGGCCGGGCGTCGGCGCCAACCTGCAGGACCATATGGAATTCTACTTCCAGCAGGTCAGCACCAAGCCGGTGTCGCTCTATTCCTGGCTGCCGTGGTTCTGGCAGGGGGTGGCCGGCGCCCAATGGCTGCTCTCGCGCGGCGGGCTCGGCGCCTCCAACCAGTTCGAGGCCTGCGCCTTCCTGCGCTCGGCGCCGGGGCTGAAGCAGCCCGACATCCAGTATCATTTCCTGCCGGTGGCAATCAGCTATGACGGCAAGGCGGCGGCGAAGAGCCACGGCTTCCAGGTCCATGTCGGCTATAACCTGTCGAAATCGCGCGGCAGCGTGAGCTTGCGCTCCGCCGATCCCAAAGCCGACCCGGTGCTGCGCTTCAACTATATGAGCAATGCCGAGGATTGGGAGAAATTCCGCCACTGCGTGCGCCTCACCCGCGAGATCTTCGGGCAGAGCGCCTTCAACGACTATCGCGGGCCGGAGATCCAGCCGGGCGAAAGCGTGCAAAGCGACGAAGAGATCGACGCTTTCCTGCGCGAACATCTGGAAAGCGCCTATCACCCTTGCGGCACCTGCCGGATGGGCGCCAAGGACGATCCGATGGCGGTGGTCGATCCGCAAACGCGGGTGATCGGCGTCGATGGCCTGCGCGTCGCCGACAGCTCGATCTTCCCGCACGTCACCTACGGCAATTTGAACGGACCGTCGATCATGACGGGAGAGAAGGCGGCCGACCATATCCTCGGCAAACAGCCGCTGGCGCGCTCGAACCAGGAACCCTGGGTCAACCCGCGCGCGGCCGTCAGCGATCGATAAGAAGCGAGCCGTCCGACGTTACTTTGTCCGTCTATGCAGTACCGAAAGGCTTCGACGGACGCAGACAAAGCCAGCGACCGAGGCATTCGTCAGCAAGATAGCCGTCACGGCCCAACCCGTCTGACGTGAGGCGCGATGTCTGCGATATCGCAACCCTGAATCAGCGGGCCGTGGTTCGTTTTTTTAAAGCGAAAAGACAAGGGCCCTCAACGCTGTTCGAGAGCCCCGATCACTCAGGCAGCGCGGTAGGATGCGAGCCAATGTGCGTAGGGGGCAGGCAATGTCCAGGCCGGACGCTCGACACCGAGCTTGCGCGCGGCTTCGTAGGGCCAATGCGGATTGGCGAGCATCGCTTTGCCGATCATAACCAGGTCAAGCTGCCCGCTTCGGATGAGTTCGTCCGCTTGCTCCGGTTGAGTGATGTTCCAACTTGCGGCACCGGGGAGGCCAGTGGCCTTGCGGACTTGATCGGCGTAAGGCGCGATGAACCCTGGACCCCAGGGAATATTGGCGGCCGGGGTTGAGAAGCCGAGGCTGACGTCGATGAAGTCGAGGCCGGCCTCCTTGAATTTTCCAACGAGATCAATCGCGTCCCGCAGGGTTTCCTGGTCGCGACCGTCAAACTCGATGACGCCGAAGCGAGCCGTCAGCGGACGATCCTCGGGCCAGACTTCACGAACAGCCGCCAGCGTCTCGAGGAGAAAGCGTCCACGGTTATCGGCGCTGCCGCCATATTCGTCGTCGCGCTGGTTCGAATGCGGCGAGAAGAAGCTCTGGCCGAGATAGCCGTGAGCAAAATGCAGCACGAGCCAGTGGAATCCGATGTCGCGCGCGCGGATCGCTGCAGCGACAAAATCGCCACGGACGCGATCTATGTCGGCCTTCGTCATGGCGCGCGGCACCTTCGCCAAGCCGCCGCCGAACGCGATGGCGGACGGTGCGATGGTTTCCCAGCCGCGCGGATCGCTACCGGCGATATGATCGTCGCCTTCCCAAGGACGGTTTGCACTGGCCTTGCGGCCGGCGTGGCCGATCTGGATCCCTGCGACGGCGCCCGCCTTTTCGATGCTGGCGACGATCGGCCCAAAGGCCTCGGCCTGGACATCATTCCAAAGACCGGTGCAGCCCGGCGTGATCCGCCCCTCCGGAGAGACAGCCGTGGCTTCGACGTTGACGAGGCCAGCGCCACCGCGCGCCAAGCTTGTGAGATGGACGGCGTGCCAGTCGTTCGGGACGCCATCCGTTGCGGAATATTGGCACATAGGGGATACCGCGATGCGGTTTCGGAGGATGACGCCTTTCAGCGTGAATTGGTCGAACAAGCTGGGCAATGGAATCTCCTTAAAATGAATATCAATCAACCGCACGGATCTGCCGACGCCGCTGGCGTAGGGGTTAATCCGTGCGCTCGATCCTTCGGGTGTCTAGACGGCGCGGTAACGGGGCGCAGGTTCACCGGTCTGCGTCGCGGCAAACAGTGTGGATCGGGCTTGGTCGAACTTGTCCCAGAGACTGGCGTCGGCAACGGATGGCAGCGTGATATCTTCGCCCTTGTCGAAACCGGCCAGGGCGGCGTCGACCAGGTTCTCGGACGTCATGACGGTCGCCTGGTTGAGCGACGCCAGCGGCACGCCTGACAAATCCCAGAGTTCGGTCGCCGTCGCCGCCGGCATGACGAGCTGCAGGCGGACATTAGTCTCAGCCAGTTCCTGCTGCAGACCCCGGCTGAAGTTCATCACATAGCCCTTAGTGCCGCTGTAGATCGCGCTGATCGGCAGGGCATGAAAGGACAGGACCGAAGCGACGTTGATGATCGCGCCGTGGTTGCGGCTGAGGAATGCAGGCAGAACGGCGTGTGTCAGCCGCGTGAGCGCAGTGACGTTGAGTGCGATCATCGCGGCCGCGTCTGCCTCAGTGGTCTTGGCGACCGGAGCCAAGGTCGAGTTGCCGGCGTTGTTGACGAGGAGCGTGATCGCTGAATTTTCCATCAGCACCTTTTCGACGCGGGTGACGTCGGCGTCTTTCGTCAGGTCGGCTTCCACGATCTCGACTTTCGTGCCGTGGGCAGCGCCGAGCTTGTCCGAGAGCGCCCCCAGACGATCGGCCCGCCGGGCGACGAGGATGAGGTCATACCCCTTTTCGGCGAGACGCACGGCGTAGATGGCGCCGATGCCAGCGGAAGCGCCGGTGACGAGGGCGACGGGCTTGAGCGATGATGCAGACATGTCAAAATCCTATTTGGTTGAGTGCTCAAGTTTACGTATGGTCGCGATGTCCTCTTGTCAATGGATGAGCCCTCAACTATTTTGTCGGGATGGGTAAGAAACTTTCGATTGGCGATCCGGGGGAGGAGTTGCGCGCAGGCAGACTGAGCCCGCCGGAGCTCCTGGCCGAACTCGTGTGCACAAACACCGCCCTTCGACGCGCGTCACGGCGGTTGGGGCAGATCTATGATGACGCGGTGGCGCCAACCGGCCTGAAGGCCACTCAAGTCGGACTTCTGACCCAGATAGCAGCGTCGCACGAGGGCAGCCATGGATGGCCAACCTTGCTATCGCTCGCCGAGCGCGTTGCCGTCAGCATTTCCGCTTTGACCCACGCACTTCGCCCGCTCGTCCGGGACGGACTGATCGAGCTCATGCCTGACGAACATGATGGCCGGACGAAGCACGCAATGCTGACGACATCTGGCGAGCAACGCCTGCACGAGGCATTGGCCCTGTGGGCTGATGCCAATCAGCGCGTCGAGGTGGTGCTGGGTCCTTCCGCGGCTGCGCTTCGCGCGCTGGCCGATGACGTCGCCTCTCCGGAGTTTCTGGAAGCTTATGAAGCTCGTCGCATTCTGAGAGGCTGACCGCCTTGATCTGAAGCTCGGGGAGATCCGCTCAGTGCATCAAAGCGCAGTTCATCGCGCTATACGATGCCTTTCCGGCATCAAATGACCTCCTTGGAAAACTGATGCGGCGGGCCGTAGGATGGACGCGGCAGACGATTCGGGCGACGAATTCGAACAAGCATGTTGAAGCCGCCGTGCCGCGCGAGCCTTCGGACGGGGTGCGCGTCGCCGACAGCTCGATCTTCCCGTACGTCACCTACGGCAACCTGAACGGCCCCTCGATCATGACGGGAGAGAAGGCAGCCGACCATATCTCGGCAGACAGCCGCAGGCGCGTTCGAACCAGGAGAGCCGTGGGGGTCAACCCGCGCGCGGCCGTCAGCGACCGCTGAAGCGTAGAGAGCTATTGGGCAGCAACTGCCACCGACCGGTCGTCGCTGGTCGTCGGGAATGCATCGTCAGAGCGATAGAAATACGGATGCCGGTATCAGAAATCGCTCACTCAGCGCGCGGGCTTGTCGAACATTGATTTGTCGTTTCCCGCTCAAAATCTCAGACACAACGGACTGAGCGCCCACTTCCGGCAGCTCGGACTGGCCAAGGCTGCGCTCCTCCATGACATAACGGAGCGCATCGGCGCCAGTCACCGGAGGCATTGGGCGGTTTTGCTCGTCATAGGCCTCAACAAGGTCCGCCATGCGAGACGCAAGCAACGCCAAAGGATGATCCTCATCGTCGCCCACTTCAGCGAGAATCTCGTCAAGTTGCTTCACGAGATGATCATACTCAGCTTCATTGGCCGGCATGGCAAGAAGAGGAGCCACATACGTCCAGTGCTCGCTTACCAGTTTTACAAGTGCGCTCATCGGCCTAACCCTTCCATGCGCCTTTGTCGTACTCGGCATGATCCAT
Source organism: Rhizobium brockwellii (assembly GCF_000769405.2). NCBI lineage: Bacteria > Pseudomonadati > Pseudomonadota > Alphaproteobacteria > Hyphomicrobiales > Rhizobiaceae > Rhizobium > Rhizobium brockwellii. The sequence continues at coordinate 880,920 of NZ_CP053439.1, read as the reverse complement.
AATCCGCTGAATATAGACCTTCCTAAATTTGTAGTGCACCACCGCGATCAAGCGCAGCTTGTTGCCGCCAATGTCGAACACGTGATGCTGCCCGACTTTGTCCGTTGCCGGAAACAGTGACTTCATGTCGGCGAAGTCTGTCGGCTCTGACGACTTCATCAGTCGATACCAAGTATCCAGGGCATTGGCTGTTTGAGGCCATCGGTCTTTCGCCTCCCAGATCTTTTTCTGTGTGATGATGTGCATAGATCCGGAATCATGTATCGCATTTTGCTATGGCTGCAATCTAGCGCAATGATCTGGTTATAGCAAGCTGCTATGGAGAAGATCGAAAACCGGCGGGCGGGTCTCTGCCTCAGAGAAATCCGATCCAGCGGCCGGCGAGCACGGCAGCGATCCAGACCGCGGCCGACAGGACGGCGGAGAAGCGCAGGCCGGGACGGACGATGCCTGTCGACACCGCCGTTTTCCAGCCTCGCCCGAGATGCACGATCGACAGGTTGAGAAGGCCGAGCGCGATCAACCCGAGCTTGGCAAGGAAGGCGGGATTGGCGGCATATTCGACCGCCCGGACGCTGAAGAGGCAGAAGCCGGTGACAATAGCCGCGGCAAGGCCGACGCCGGCGGCGCGTGACAGAAACGGCGCGACGATCTCAACCGGCACCTTGCGGAATAAGCCGGCGAGCCTCAGATCGAGCGGCAGGATGGCGCCGATGAGAAGGCCGATCGCCAGGATATGGGCTGCGTTGACGAACATGTAGAGTGTTCCGGAGTGCCGGAGCGCAACCGCAGGTGTCGTTGCCGACAGCCATTCGAGAATGTCGATCACAGCTCGGTTCGCCCAGAGGTCAGTTCGTCTTTATGCGGTCAGGATAGATATCGTAGCGCTTTTCGCCGATGGTGAGACGCACCGCCTTCAGCCGCTTCTCCTTTGGATCCTGCGAACGGTTTCCAAGGGCCAACACCTGGTCGCCGGGCTTGGCCACACCTTCGACGAAGCCGGAGCGTTCCGTCTGGCGCGGATTGCCGAGCTCGACCAGCCAGACGCCGTCATTGGCAGTCGCGACATCGAGGGTCGGATGCGGTCCGCCCATGGAAATCTTCTCTATGATGCCGGCAAGTTCGATCTGGTCCGCCTCGGCCCAGGACCAGCCGTGATGGGCCATTGCGCCGGTGGCGAAAGCCATCGACAGCATGGCCGCAGCCGCTAGAGTATTTCCGTTTTTCTTCGAACCACGGAAATGCCTTATCTCTTTGTTTTCAAGCAATTCCGGACGCAAGACCGCTATGCACTTTTGCTGGAATTGCTCTAGCCGCCGTGCTGAAATTCTAAACATGATGTCCTCCCTACCCGCATGGACAGGCAGGTGGTGCATCGGAGCCGGAGGAAAAGGGATTTCACCAAATCTTGAAGAAAGATGCGGGCGTCAGTTCACCCTGATCTCAGGCCAGCAGCCGGGTGACTTCGGCGCTGTGCGTTGGGGCGACGGCATCGGCGATGGTCGTCGAGAACAGCACCTTGCGGGTGGCGTCCGCCACCTTGGCGAAGACGTGGCGGATCTGGCAGTTCTGTTCGCCATCGCAATCGTCGCACCTTCTATAGGCGGTGATCGACAGACACGGAAGCGGAGCGAGCGGGCCGTCGATGATACGCAGGATCTCGCCGAAGGTGATCGTATGGGCGGGCTTCAGGAGGAGATAACCGCCCTGCTTGCCGCGACGGCTGGCGACGACGCCGTGATGTTTCAGGTCGAGCAGGATCTGTTCGAGGAACTTCTTCGGGATCTTCTGCTGCGCCGCGATATCGGAAATCATCACCGGTTCGTCGGCATCGGCATCAGCCAAGACCGTGAGCGCCCGCAGCGCATATTTCGCCTTTTGCGTAATCATTTTTGACCATCGACACACACAGGCAATGCGAATCTCCGCACTGCTACGGAAGTACTTTCACCTCTATGGCACAACCAGCATGAACGGAATTTGAACGCGCCGGAGAAAGCCTTGAGAGACAAGCGTTTGGCCTTGTTTTTTGCTCTCGGCCAAGCTCTTTTAATCTATGCCAAAACCGCGCCTTCTGCACCATTTTCGGCATCACTTCAGATTTCGGATTGACAGGCTGCGTGTAACTCTACTATTTCTATAGACATTCGAGCTGCCGATGTGGATTTTTGTCCGCAGGCGGCTGCTTTTCTGCATCGCGGCAGCTTCGGAGAGATATTTGCTCTTCCGGCCGCAGCTTTCGAAATCCCTTTTTCTGTCCGATCCATGCGTGAACTGCGATACTCCCGTTCAACAAAGGACAGGAATCTCATGACTGCTATCAATCCGATTGTAGAAGGTGGGCCGATTGCGGAAGCCGAGGCGCTGAACGACAGACTGGCGGGCCTCGACCTTGCCGGACGTCTGTCGCTGGTCTCCGGCCTCGGCGGCCGCGTGGTGTTCACGACGTCACTCGGCATCGAGGATCAGGTGATCACCGCCGAGATCGGCACGCACCGCCTGCCGATCGATATCGCGACGCAACAGACCGGCCGGCTGTTTGCCGAGACGCTGTCTCTGATCGAAGAGACCGAAAGCCAGTACGATATCCATATCCATCGTTTCGAGCCCGAGAAGGCCGATATCGACGCCTATGCGGCGCAATACGGCCTCAACGGCTTCTACGAGAGCGTCGAGGCCCGGCATGCCTGTTGCGGCGTGCGCAAGCTGAAGCCGCTTGCGCGTGCCCTTGAAGGCGCTGCGATCTGGATCACCGGCCTGCGCCGCGGCCAATCGGCCAACCGCGCCGAAACACCCTTTGCCGAATATGACGCCGAACGCCACCTCTTGAAGGTCAATCCGCTCGCGGACTGGGACCTGGAGGCGATCAAGGCCTTCGTTTCCGCAAACGGTGTGCCGGTCAATCCGCTGCATCAGCGTGGCTATCCCTCGATCGGCTGCGAGCCCTGCACCCGGGCGATCAAGCCCGGCGAGCCGGAACGCGCCGGCCGCTGGTGGTGGGAGCAGGACGAAACGCGCGAATGCGGCCTGCATGTCGCCGAAGAGGCCGCAGCGATCGCCGCACAGTAAATCACCCGATGGCTTTCCCAATCAGGGCGCGGCGACCGCCGCAGCCTTGGGAAAGTCAACATTCCCTGGGAAAGCCAACATCAAGGAATTGATTTGCGGGCACCCGCAAACGACCGATAGCCTGGAGTAAGACATGCCCGATAGCCGTCCGGATACGGAACTCAGCAATCCGCAGAGCGCTAAGGCGCCGCTCGACCCGCATCTGAAAGCGCTGGAAAACGAATCCATCCACATCTTCCGCGAGGTTGCGGCCGAATTCGAGCGTCCCGTCATGCTCTATTCGATCGGCAAGGATTCCTCGGTGCTGCTGCATCTGGCGCGCAAGGCCTTCTATCCCGGCCGCGTGCCCTTCCCGCTTTTGCATGTGAACACCGGCTGGAAATTTTCCGAGATGATCGCCTTCCGCGACGCGACCGCGAAGAAGTACGATCTCGATCTGATCGAGCACATCAATCCGCGCGGCAAAGCCGAAAACATCACGCCGTTCACGCATGGATCGGCCGCCTTCACCGACATCATGAAGACCGAGGGCCTGCGCCAGGCGCTCGATGCCGGCCAGTTCGATGCAGCTTTCGGCGGCGCGCGGCGCGATGAGGAAGCAAGTCGCGCCAAGGAGCGCATCTATTCCTTCCGCACGCCCGATCATCGCTGGGATCCGCGCAACCAGCGGCCGGAACTCTGGAACATCTATAACGGCATGATCCGCAAGGGCGAGAGCGTGCGCGCTTTCCCGCTTTCGAACTGGACCGAGGTCGATATCTGGCGTTACATCCAGGCCGAGGACATTCCGCTGGTGCCGCTCTATTACGCCAAGAAGCGGCCGTTCGTGGAGCGCGACGGCATGATGATCCTGGCCGAAGATCCGCGCCTGGAACTGCTGCCCGGCGAAGTCCGCCAGGAAGGCATGATCCGCTTCCGCACCCTCGGCGACTTCCCGCTGACCGGCGCCATCCGCTCACAGGCCACCACCCTCGAAGAGGTGATTGCCGAACTCGAAATTGCAACGGTGTCCGAACGCCAGGGCCGCGCCATCGATCGCGACCAGTCCGGCTCCATGGAAAAGAAGAAGCGTGAAGGATATTTCTGAGATGACCGCAGCCCAAACCGCCGTCTCGGCCGCAACCGTGGTCAGCCTGCCCGCCGCCGAGCCGCTCAAGGCCCTGCGCGATACCAGGCCGCTGCGCCTGATTACCTGCGGCAGCGTCGATGACGGCAAATCGACCTTGATCGGCCGCCTGCTCTGGGACACCAAGGCGGTCAAGGAAGACCAGGCCGCCACCCTGCAGCGCGATTCAACCGGCAAGCAGAACGATCTCGGCCTGCCCGACTTCGCATTGCTGCTCGACGGTCTGCAGGCCGAGCGCGAACAGGGCATCACCATCGATGTCGCCTATCGCTATTTCTCGACCGACAAGCGCTCCTTCATCGTTGCCGACACACCCGGCCATGAGCAATATACCCGCAACATGGCGACCGGCGCCTCGACCGCCGATCTTGCCATTCTGTTGATCGATGCGCGCTTCGGCATTCTGGAGCAGACGCGCCGTCACGCGACGATCGCCTCGCTGCTCGGGATCAAGCAGTTCGTGCTTGCCGTCAACAAGATCGACCTGACGGGCTACGACCGCGCCGGCTTCGACAAGATCAGCCATGACTTTCGGGAATTTGCCCTGTCGCTCGGCGTCAAGCAGATCACCGCCATTCCGATGTCGGCGCTGAAGGGCGAAAACGTCGTCTATTCCGGCCAGGCTGCCATGCCCTGGTATAGCGGCCCGACGCTGGTGGAAACGCTGGAGCTTGCCACCGTGCGCTCGTCGCAGACGGTCGGCTTTCGCCTTTCGGTCCAGCGCGTCTCGCGCCCCGGCGAAAGCTTCCGCGGCTATCAGGGCACGGTTGCCGGCGGTTCGGTCAAACCCGGCGACAGCGTCATGATCCTGCCGTCCGGCATGGTCGCCAACGTCTCGAAGATCGTCACCTTCGATCTCGTCCGCAATGCCGCCGTTGCCGGCGATGCCATCACGCTGGTGCTCGACCGCCAGGTGGATGTGGCGCGCGGCGACATGATCGTCTCGATCGACGCCCAGCCGCAGGTCGGCCTTGCCTTCGACGCGCAGATCGTCGCGCTGCAGCCCGAGGGTATCGAGCCCGGCAAGCGCTACTGGCTGAAGAGCGGCAGCCGCCGCCAGCGTGTTCAGGTGCAGCCGCTCAGCCAGTTGGAACTGAAGACCGGCGCCTGGAATGCCGCCCAGCGGCTCTACATGAACGCCATCGGCAAAGTCCGGCTTGTCTTCGACGAAGCCGCGATCTTCGACCCCTATGAGCAGAACCGGCTTTCCGGCTCCTTCATCCTGATCGATCCGGAGACCAACAACACGGTCGCCGGCGGCATGGTGACCGGCAAGCGCACCGAACTCGGCGGCCTGCACAATGGCGAAGCCCGCGTCATCCTCTCGCTTCCGGCCGATCTTGCCGAACAGATCATGGCGAGCGAACTCTTCGCCAGCCGCAGCCATGAGGCCGAAGTGCGACGCATGACGGCAGCCGAAGCGGCCGACCTCTGGTCGAGCGCTGCAAGCGATATCTGACAAGGGATAAGGGATAAGGGATAAGGGGCCAGCATGACTGGCCCCTCACCGCAGCCGAATCCGCTGGCTACAGGGCTGGCGGGTTCCCTGCCGAACGGCAAAGAACCGATCAGAACCTGAGACCGTGCGATCGGGGCTCCGCATCCGCTTCCGGCCCGAAGCGGTCAGATGGCTTTCCTCTGGACTTCGGCATTTCCGCGATCTACATTTCAGCTTCTGTGAGCCTGAAATTATATCAGGTCTCAGCCCCTTCGCGTCGCCCACCCTACGATTTGCGGTTCGGGCCTGCGCTTCCAGCCCTCAATCAACGCAAGTTCACCGTGCAAGCGGGAGGAGTTTCCATGGCCAGTGCCCAATGCGCCTGCGGTGCTCTGAGACTGATGCTCCGCGAGCCGCCACAATTGACTGCGCTGTGTCACTGTTTGGCTTGCCAGCGCAGAACGGGTGCGCCGTTCAGCGCAAATGCTTTCTACGCGATCGGCTGTGTCGAAATATCCGGAACATCTACAGAATTCATGCGCACTGCCGAGAGCGGTCGCAAGGTCCGAATGCATTTTTGCCCAACATGCGGCTCGACCGTCTATTGGAAGGCCGATGCTGCGCCATCCTGGATCGGGGTGGCGGTCGGCTCCCTTGCCGACCCGGCCTTCGCGCCGCCCGCCCTATCAGTCTTCGAACAATCGAAACATCATTGGGTGCAGCTGGACGAAGCGGTAGAGCACTTTCAAGGTTCGGTGGGGTGATCGACCAAGCAGTGCGGAGGTCAGTTCCTCATGGCGCATTCCGGCCTCTCTCGGCCGAAAGCGGTGCCCGGCGCAGAGGGCGATGTCCAGCGGTATAGGCTTTGGCTCTGCTTAATCCGCCTATTCCGAAGCGATCTCATTTCCTTCGTGAAGCGCAGCTCCGACGACCGGGCCGAGCCAAGGTTCACGTCGAATGTTCCACACTTCGACCATCGGGCTGATAGCGTAAGGAGCTTCATCAAGCGTCCCCAGAAATACTTCCACGCCGCCATCGAAGAGAAAGAAGAGCCGAGAACCACAGACAGGGCAGAAGGACCTTTTATCGAAAGTGCTGATTTCGCCGGACATCTGGAATTGCCGACGATGCCAATTTGCCGTTGCGGAGAAAGCGGAGCCCGTGATCTTTCTACACGTCTTGCAGTGGCACAACCCTGACTGATAGGGCTCGCCCCAGACCTCATAACGCACTGCACCGCACAGGCATCCACCTGTTCGTATGGCTTCGACTGGCATGTTCTCCTCCCGCTTGAAGATGTGGCGACCAACTAAAGCCAACAGTGGCTGAGATATCAATGACGGCAATAGACGCGATCCTGAGAGGAACTCTGCCGGACTGCGACCAGTTCAATGGCTGCCTCTGGTCCTTTGCGGCTCCAGCGGACTACTTCCCCAGAGCATTCTTCAGCGCATCGACGACGACGCGGACGGAAGGGACGTCCTTGATGTCAGAATGGACAACCAGCCAGACCTCTCTTGTCAAAAGATGTTCGGTCTCAATGCGCTGGAGACCGCTGGTGTCAAGGACGGCGAAATCGGGGAGCATGACGACACCGGCGCCAAGGCTTGCGGTTGCGGCCTGAAACTCCAGAACGGATGATCTCACGGCGATCGGCCGGCCAGCGGCGAGTTCGATTAGCCGCAGCTGTTGCGGTGAGGCGTTCATGGTTTCGTCGTAACCGATGAAGGTCCAGTCCGACGGGGAAACCGTTTCGAGATAGGTCTTTGATGCGTAGAGATGGAAGCTTGTCGCGCCGAGCTTGACGATGGCGTAATCGCCGTCCTCGGGACGCGACATTCGCACGGCGATATCGGCCTCTCGTCTGTTCAGGGATGCGAGGCGCTTTTCTCCGACAAGCGTGATCTCAACGCCCGGATGGGATCGCCTGACGGTCGCGATCGGCTTTGCCAGCAGCACGCTTGAGAGAGCGGGAGGCGCGCTGATCCTGACATGGCCATGCAATTCCGTGGCGCTGCTGCGGCCAAGCTGCTCGATTGCCGCAGTCTGCGCCGCGACAAGAGCGGCGTGCCTGGCAACCTGCTCTCCGTCCGAGGTTAAAATGATGCGCCTTCCGCGGCGGTCGACCAGCTTGCGTCCGAGACTGGCTTCAAGCGACGAAACCCGCCGACTGATCGTCGCGTGTTCGACGCCGAGCTGCTTTGCGGCACCAAGCAACGTCCCCGACTGCGCGAGCGCCAGGAAATGCCGAAGGTCGTCCCAGTCGAGCTTTGTGAATTCTTTCCCAATCATTGTGAAACAATAGAGAATTTTCACACACCATGCCATCGCCTAATTTGTGCCTATGAAGGAGCACGAGAGATGACCGACCAAATCATATGGCTGAACGCCCCCGGTGATACCACCCAGTTCCATGTTGAGGAGCATCACCAGTGTGAACCTCCCGGTCATGGCGAGATACAAATCCGTCATCAGGCGATCGGAACCAACTTTCTCGACGTCTATCACCGCAAGGGCCTCTATCCCATGCCTTCCTATCCCTCGGTGATCGGCGCCGAGGCGGCGGGCATCGTCAACGACGTCGGTCCCGGCGTCTCCATCTTCCAAAAAGGCGACCGTGTTGCCTATGCCGGGCCTCCGGTTGGAGCCTATCGCTCCACCAGGAATATTGCCGCTGAACGGGCGATCAAGCTTCCGGATGCCGTTTCGGCGAAAACGGCAGCGAGTTCGCTGCTCAAAGGCATGACCGCCTATATGCTGCTGAAAAAGACCTATGATGTGGGCGCAGGAACCCAGGTTCTGATCCATGCGGCTGCGGGCGGGCTCGGGAGCATCCTCGTGCGTTGGGCCAGATCGCTCGATGCCACGGTGATCGGGACGGTCGGCTCTTCCGAAAAGGCCGCACTCGCCGCATCTTATGGAGCCGATCACCTTATTGTCGGACGAGACGCCGATATCGTCGCGGACGTGAAGCGGCTGACGAACGGGCTTGGTGTCGACGTCGCCTATGACGGGATCGGCGGCGACACGCTTCTCAAAAGCATACGCTCTGTCCGCCCATTCGGCATGGCTGTCACCATCGGCCAAGCCGCCGGTGCCATTCCACCGGTGCCTGTCGAGGAACTTCGCCCGGGCAAGGCGCTATGCCATCCGAGCATCATGGCCTGGTGCGCTGACATCGGACAGTATCGCGAGGCTGCTCTGGCTGCCGTCGGGGCGATGGAAACAGGGATCGTTTCGCAGATCGGTGCCGAATATCGTTTGGCCGATGTTGCCAAGGCGCATGAAGAGATGGAATCCGGACGCTCGGCGGGCAGTATCCTGCTGATCCCTTGATTGGCCAGAGTCCGTTATTTCGGCTTACGCAGATCGAGAGATCCAGTCGGAATAGGAACCACACTGGCAAGTCGTTGGCCTACCACCGCACCGATTGTGGCAACCCCGGACGTATTCCTGGATGCGGGCTCGATCTGGCGAAGAAATAGTCCGCTATCATCTGCAAGAGATCCGATGGTAATCATCGGCTCATCGTCCACGAAAAGTATCAATCCAATGCCGGATCCAACCTTATCCTCCACCCTGCATGGCAGGGCTCGCAGTACGGTTTCCGCATTTGTCGAAAACAGGGATTTTACAAGCCCGCCAAGCGCTTCGACCTTATTGACGAACGGCCGCACGACAAGTGTGACCACTTCTTCTTCCGATAGAGAGAGTTTGACGGAAAACTGAGCCGGCGCAGAACCGGTTGGCAGGCAAGCACTATAAAGCTGAAAAATCGCGGCGCGGGCGAAATTCAAGCGTGTATCATGGGATTCGGCTTCGACGATTGAATGGAGAAAGCGTGAAGAGTTCACTGCCGAAATCCCTCTTTCGAATCGGGATAGCCCGATGATGATTCAATATACGATACCGCTTCTGGGAGCGAGCAGTCCGCATTGTCCATATTACCAACTGCCCACCTTCGAAAATCTCCAGTTTATCCCCGATATCCTGGATATACCGCGAATATTTGGCGAAGCTAGAGACCCCGCTTAGATTGCAAGAAAATATGGAAGATTTAGGCCAACACTCTGGCGTGTTGAGATCGCTATAACTTGTTCGTTCGCGCAACCATCCCGGTTCGCAGGCGCGCTTCCGATCATCGTGTCACGCATGTTTTCGTCTTGAAATCGGTTTCCGCCTTCGAGCGATATGCCACATGTTGTTGGCAGCCATCAAATCGAATGGCAACAGCCGGTGCCGTACCCGATCCATCGTTCAAGACGACTAAAGCGCGTCGCGATCTTTCAGATTCGCTCCTCGCGCTTTAGGTCGTTGTTTTTACGCATGCCGTTGTCGCAAAACCGCGGCACACTTTTGCGCGACATGCTTTAATGCTGAACGGCGGAATGGGTCCGGTGGCCCCTGATTATTGAAGCTTGAGGGCGGCGTCGCGCAGAGCCTGCCAAGCAGGGCTTCCATCGTTATGGATGTCGAATTTGTCGTAGTCGTCCTCAGGATAGAGGCCCGAGTCCTGTGTGCTGGTGAGCCGCCAGACCACCCAGCCTCCGCAATCCGAGGCGGCGATCGTGTTCAGCCAAGTTCCATAGGCGTTTGCCTGATCGACATCGGATCGCGGAATTCCAAATTCCTCCAGGATCACCGGTTTTCCGATATTTCGCCCGATCGCGCAGTATTCGCGAATGCGGGCATCGAAATCGGAATGGCTCATTTTGGCGTAGGATGGGTAGCCATGCCATGTGCCGAAATCGACGCTCGAAATGTTCATATCCGCCAGCTTCTGATCCATGTTCCCATGGCCTGTCGTTACGAGCTGTTTCGGTGCCAGGGATTTGACATAGGCTGACATTTCCGACACCCAGTCATGAAGGAGCGGTATGGGATGGATGTCAGGTTCGTTGGCCAGATCCCAGGCAAATATGGTGGGGTCATCGGAATAGCGGACACCAGTAATCGTGTTGACGCGCGACAGAACATGCCGAACCCATTCCTTGTAATCGCGTCGGGTTCGCGGATCAGCGGCAAAAAAGGTGTATTTGTCCGAACTCCCGTACCAGGCGTTCATCTGCTGGGCGCCGCCCGTGTAGGCCCAGAAATCGACGAATGCGAGGATCAGCTTAAGCTTGCGCTTCGCCGCTTCCGCGATGAGGTAGTCGACCTTTTGCAGGCCGTCAGGTCCGTCGTTGGGAACCATCCGGTTGGTCGTCGGATCCAAACTCATCATATAGATGCCCTTGGTTCCCAGATTGCTGGAATCGGCCGTGCTTTTTGAATTCCAGATCGTCGGCACCCGGCCGTCCAGCGAGCCTATAACCGGTTGCAGGAACGTGCGCACCACATTGGCACCCATTGCCGTGGCATCGTCCAACACGCGGGTGACTTCGCCTGACGAGCCAAATGTCAGATAATGGTTGTTTACGCCGGCCACGCGAAATGGCTTGCCGTCCAGTAGGAAGCCCCCCTCTTTCGTCGTGACGAAAGATTGCTGCCCAGATGACTGTGCGTCCGTAGATCCGACCTGAGCAGACCCAAAAAGCGCCAGCGCCGCAGCGCCGACAGCGAAATTCCGGAAACGGTGAATACGCCTCATGCGAAGAAACTCCCTTTCAAGCCCGTGACGCAATTCCAATTTGGTCTGTCTCGTCGAGGGAATTGCCGTATGTCGAGACACCGGCAACTGCTGGTGGCGCGGTGGTGGACGGCGTCGCAGCGCGCCGTGTGGCCCAATACAATGCCGGGCACAGAAGGAGGCCTTCCAGCGAAACAGCAATGACCCAGAAGTTGGCTGTGCCTGCGATCCCGAATTGCGCACCACCGGCGGCGGCCACGATCTCCAGCACCGCCCCGCCGATCAGAACGAGCGTGGCAAAACCCAGGCGCCGTCGAACACGTTGAACCGCCAGATAATGATACTTCAACGCCATTCCGAAAGCGGCGACGCCAAGAAACTGGAGGCCATTACCTGCAATCACAGCATAGGCCGGATTGAATATCCAGAGCATGAAGCGCGACAGGAAGAGGAACGCCAAGGCGGTCGCCGCGCAGACCAGCATCGACAAGCCGAGCGATAGGCGCAGGCGCGAAGGAAATAGCTCCGGCTCCCGTACAGCGATGGCAAACAACACCGAGGCGAGTGACGCAGGAACTAGAAGCGCGACGTTCAGCACCGTCCAGGCGGCATAGAAGGCGGCGTTGATCTCAGCGGACAGCATCACCGTGACGACGAAGGGTAGCAGCAGCGCCGGCGCCTGAACAGCCATACTGAGCGTATGATGGCCGAAAACCTGTCCGAGCACCGGGCGGAAGGCGCGGATCTCCGGCCGGTGGAAAACGCGCCTGCCGGCATAAACAAGAAGCCCGGCCACGACGACCAGCGAGACAAGCTGCCCGGTAAACCACGTGGCGAAGATCGCCAGTCCGCTGGCCGCCCGGCCAAGTGTCAGGCCGAGGGCGATCAGTAGAAGAAGCTTGCTGGCGGCGAAGACGACATTTCGGGCCAGTTGAAGGCTGCTGCGCAGCAGGCCAACCAGGGCTTGGTCGAGCACGAGGGTCACGGCCGTCAGAGCGCAACCAGCGACGAAGAAGAGATCGGTCGCGGAGGAACCGACGATCGAGCCAAGCTGCGTCGATGTACTGGCTGCGATAACAAGATAGATCAGCCCCACGACGATGGAGGCGCTGAACGAGGCCAGGAGGGCGCCCGTCAGAAAGGGGCCTGCTCTCTTCCGACGGCCTATCTCGCCCATCAGGAAGGGTCCGAGACCGACTTCACCGAGATTCGCGAGGAGATTCATCAACGATATGGCGGCGGCGGCGAGCCCAACAGCTTCGGCCGAGAAGGAGCGCGCCGCGAACCACCAGTAGACGAAGCCGAGAATGGCCGTCATCAACGTTCCAAGCCCCAGCATGCCTGCATTGAGGAGCAAAACCGCCTGATTCCTCAGGAGGCTGCGGACCTTAGTCCTGGCGGCGCTGAGGGTCATCATGCCTATTCCACCGGTTCGAGAGCGCGAGCAGGAACGGACGCGAACCGTCGCGTAAGGGCAGCGCGGGTCCGGCCGAGAGCGAAGCCGGCCGCAGTGGCCGCCAGGCCCGCGCCCAGCGCGACGGCGCGAAGAAGGCCGCTCGGCTGGCCAAGCAACATATCAGCCAATCCCCGCATAACCCCTTGGGGCAACGTCCTCGTCACATAGGTCTTTTCCGACGCCAGCGCCTCGCCGGAGCCTGCCATCAACGATAGGCTGGCCTTTGAAAGCCCTTCGGCCCAGCATCGATGAAGGAAATATTTCCACGTCGCGCGATCGGCGGGTATGGCGTGATCGCTGCCGCTCGATGGCTCGAAGACGAAACGGCCATGCGGCAAGGCCTTGGTTGCTCGGATGCAGAGTTCGGTTTCCTCGCATCCGAGCGGCAAAGCCTGGGCCGTTCGGCCCAAGCCGGAATCGAAGCCGCCCGTATGATCGAAGACGTCGCGGCGGATGCACATCGACGCGCCGATGAGGTTGCGCACCGGCCCCGGATGAAGGCCGCGATAGGTGCAGCCGAGGGTCCACAGGAATTCGTCGGGAAACCAGGACGGACGGTCTGTTTCCCACAACGGGCGGATAGCGGACACGGCGCCCAGAACCGAGGGATCCTCGAGTTGCCGCACCAAGGTCGCCAGCACATCTCGATCCGACACGGCGTCGTCGTCGAGAAACAGGATGACCTCGCCGCGGCTGACAGAAATTCCGGTGTTGCGGGCACCGGAGAGGCCGGGCGGATGAATGTTCTCGACGATCCTGACCGGGGTTTCGAAGCGCTTGGCGCGCAGACGCAGCGCCAGTGCCGGATTGTGATCGACGATGACGACGATCTCGTCCGCGGCCGGGAGCTGGCGCGCTGCCGCCTCGATTGCTTTGTTGAGAATGTCCCAGCGCTTGTCGGAATAGCAGCAGATGACGATTGCCGTCGTGAGCTTGCCGGGCACGGGGTGCTGGAAATTATCCATTTTTCATCTCCGGATCAGCGAATTGAAGGCTTACTCCGGTGGGTGCCGGGGACTGGAGTGTGTCGATTGTCATCCAGACCTTGCGGTAGATCGTTCCCCTGTCACCGCCCTTGTAGAGCCAGGCTTCCAGCCGCGCGGGAGGGCGTGTTTTTGTCGGCACGGAGAATTCGAAGGTTTGGCTAGAGGAAGGTGCCAGTTCGAAGGTTGGCATCTTTCCGATCAACGCGCCGCCCAGGACAAGATCAAGACTGTAAAGAGTCTTGGCGTCTTCCGAATTGCGCACGCCGACCGTTACCACATTGTTCGTCCAGTTCCATTTGGGCACCATCCAAAGCTCGGTGAAATGAAACGGCTTGCGTTCAAGCGCGAACGGTCGCGCCACAAGGACGGAACTCGTTGCCAAGATTATGGAAACTGCGAAGGTCCCAAAACGGCGGTCGGGCCAAGCCCAGGGAATGGCAGGAACCGGCCTTGCGAGCTGCAAAACGACATTCAGCCACCGAATGGCGATTGTCGTCAGGCCCAGCGCGTAGACCCAGCCTCGCGCATCGAGATGGCCTACGACATGCAGCAGAAGCCCTAAAAAAATGCAGGCCGCGAAGCTCAGGAACACCGAGAGCGTCCCCCTTGTGACCATATCGCCCTCTATGCGCAGGGTGTCCACCAGCATGCGGCCCGGGAGATACAGTATCAGCGGCGCGCAGAGCGCCAGGCGGACCGCCTTCTCCCAGGTCGAAAAGGTTTCGGGCAGCCACGTTACGGCCAACGCAGCGGCAAGAACCCACAGCGGAACGATTCCCAGAAAGGCACGCCGCGCCATCATCGGGGACGAGCTCCTGCATCCGCCCATGCCGTCGCGCCGATGATCTGAGCGGCGCCCGGATTCACCTTCATGAGCTTCTGCCGTATCACGTTCGGGTCGAAGGATTTCTGGACGAGATGAACGATCTTGCTGTCCAGCCGGCTCAGAGTGAGGCCGAGGTGGCTATGGATCTGCGTCAGATAGGCCCCGCGCGCCTCGCGCATCGTCGGCGACTGGTGCATCACATCGAGCAGAAAGACGGAATAGAGCGTCCATTCCCCGAACCGTGTCTGGTCTTTTGACGCGCTGAGACCCTTGAGCAGTTCGACGTAGGGTTTTGAGCCGTATTTCGACGCGATGTAGTCATTCAGCGCGATGAGCCATTCGCGCTTGAAGCAGAAGAAATCGTTGATGAAATCGACGTAGCGAATAGACCGGGCCGGCTCGACGCCGAGGATCTTTGCAACATTGTGCAACCGCCGCTTCTCGAAACGGTAGTGCAGATCGGGAAGCCTGTGGCTGGAATAATAGAGAACCGGTTCGCGCCGGTCGATCAGATCAGTCGTCTCGATGGGCCGCAGCAGCAGTGTATCCGCACCGAGATTACAGAAATGCTCGGTCCGGCAGAATTCGAAGGCGCGCAGCTTGATGATCTGCTGCCGAAACCAGCCGGGAAGTTCCAGTTCGCTGGCCGAAAGCCAGTCGTTGTCGCCGGTGACAGCGGCGCCAGGCACGAGACCCTTCGCGTCGAGGAAGGCTCTTAGAGCCCCCGGGTTGTCGGTGACCATGGTTAGGTTTCCCTTGTCGGGGAAATGCTGCTGGTAGGAACGAAGGGACGCTTCGAGCAAATATTCGATGTCCCGCGAATGGACGCACATGAAAGCGTCGATACGGCTATCGATCATTGTAAATCTCCCTCTGTTCGTCCCAAGGATTGCACCGGCTCTCCGGTCCGCCCACGAGGGACGACGGGCTGCCGTGCTTTGCCGAGCCGCCCGACGTCGAAAATGACCATGAAGCCGTTGTCGAAGGTGCGGTCGACATCGCGCTCGGAATTGAACTTGAGCAGCGACGACGCCTGGAGGGGGACCATGTGGTTTCGGTCCTGCGCGCCGCCGTCGAAATAGACGCCGACGCCGGGCAGACCGGTGGTCATGCGCAGGTCGACCATGACGAAGCCGATGCCCGAGTCGATCAGCAGCTTGCGTTCCATCGGGCCGAGATCGGCTGCGGTGATGGCCATGCTTGTATCCTGCCCACTCTCAAGCGTGGTCGAGACCTTTTGCCGGCCGTAGGTGGACAGGAGCAGGCGATTGATCCGGTCGGCTGCGAAATGCTGGTCGCCGCCCAGCCATTGGCTGGTCCACCTTGCGGCACTGATCCCCATCGGTTCTATCGACGACGAGTCGGCCGACACTTCATAGCCGGCCGGAACCAGGATGCGTGGTCCCTCGGAGCTGATGACGCCAGCAATCAGCACGGTCGTTGCGGCGGCGGCAAGCGCCGTTGCGCGCAGCCAGCCACGCGACGTGCCGTGCCAGAACGCCGCGACGGCCACCGCGACGACGATTGCGACGCCGAGGAAGGATAGCGAGCCGATGCGGTTGCCGATCTCCCACCCACTGCGCGTCAGGCGGAAGATGATACTGACGGGATAGGCCAGCGTCACCAAAACGAGGATCTGCAGAAGGCTTGACCGCCATAGGCGCCATCTGGTCGGCGGCCAGAGGATGCTCGCATTCCGGTGCTGCCCATTGAAAACGAGCGAGCGGAGAAAGCCGGTGAGAAGGCCCAGGCAGATCAGCGCGACACCCGCCATCGTCAGGTTACGTTGCCATGCAGGCGCCAAGACTCCCGTGTCCGACACGAAAAGCTTACGCGTCGTGGTCGAACTCGATACGAGTTGCGCTACCTCGTCTATGCCACCTTCCAGTACGGGAAGGATGTAGCCGCCGGTGGGGTTCCCGACGATCTTCGACCAGGCGACCGGAGCAATCACGGCGATCGAGGCCAGCAGGATCGCCTGCCGCCTCTGCTGAGCGGACGCGCCCTGCTTCAGGCATTCCATCACCGCCGTGCCGCACAAAAGGGCCGTGCAAAAATAGGACGTGAGATGATGAGTAACCGCGAGCGCCACAATCAGGAGCATGGTGGCGACGACCATTGGCCAGCCTGCCGTGCCACCCAGCTCCACGCGTCGGCTTTCCGAAGCCAACAGCACCGCCGCAAGCATGGGGATCGCCAGGCTTTCATAGGAGTAATGCACATCGAACAGCAAAAACGTCGACGAGCCCATGTAGATCAGGCAGGCGATGGAGGCGATCCGTGCCGAATCCGTGATCTTCTCAAAGAGCAGGAATAGCGCGAGCATCAGCATTATCCGTGCCGCCGCCAACACGATGAGCCCTGCCGCGAAGACGGACAGTCCAGACAGGTTGACCAAGGCGGCCGTTATGAGCTCTAGCCCGGGATAGAGGGGGCTGACCGGCAGAAGGGGATTGGGCAGGAACAGTCGCCCCGCCCCCAGAATGTCGTTCACCGTCGCCCAGTGCAGGAATTCGTCATGGTCTATGAAGGCGACGGGTGCGCGGATGACTCGGACCACGAAGAAGGCTGAGGTCACGATCACTATGAGCGCCAGGCGCTCCAGGCGGCTGGCTCCCGGATGGACGATCCGCGCCGCCGCGGGGAGAAAGATCGCGGCGATGGCGCAATAGAACGTGGGAACCGCCCAGCTCTCTCCCAGCCGACTGGCATTTGCAGCAAGAGCGGCCATAACAAGGGCGCAGCTGCACAGGAAGGCAAAGACCGGCGACATCCCCAGCGACGAAGGATCGGCAACACCCCCGACCGCGCTGTCCTGCCTGCGCAGGCCCAGAAATGCGGCGATCCACAGATCGACGCGTGGAATGGAAACCCTTCCTGTATAGTCATGACGATAAGCTCCGTCCTGGTAGGCCTTCTGCTGGCCCGGAGAAGCCCGCCCCTTAACAACGGTCATCGTGCTTCAAATCTCCAAGCAGTGCTGGACCGGTTCGCAGTGCAGGCTGCGGATGCGAAAGGACGCGTCTGTACACCATCAACAGCCGGTCCGTGCAATCGTCCCAGTCCGGCAACCTCGTCTCGATCGAGATCGGCCCCGCGTTCATGGCGGCGAGCATTTCACGCGCGGTGAAGTCTGGCGAAGCGTTGAGCGGAACGGATCGCACGAGGCCCTCCTCAGCCAGCTCCCGAAAGCCGGATGTGTCGGTGGTCAGTACGGGAGCCTTGACCGAAAGCGCCTCCATAACCGCCACGGGATGAGCTTCATAATCGCTGAGGAGCACGACAAGAGCGGCCGAAGACAAAAGATCGGCCATTGCGGACCGGTCGGTCGGCGGAATTGCCCCGATCTCGACACGGTTGCCGAGCCCGAGTTCGGCCACCTGCTGACGCAGCTTCGCCTCATAGGGCCCCTCTCCTAGGATCCGAAGGCGCATATCGGGGAATTTTGTTGCCAGCACACTAAATGCAGCAAGCGCGCGATGATGACCTTTATAGCGCTCCAGCCTGCCGAGCGAGACAATCAGCGGCCTGTCGGGAGGTGAAGCCGGTCGCCACCCTGACGTTTCCGGCAGGCGCGCGCCATTTGGGATAACGATGAACCGGTCTCTCGCGATTGCCATATTCTGGCTGAATAGATCCGCTTCGAATCGCGACACGCCAATGAGTTGCGCTGCCCTGGCAGCCAGAGGCGCAAGCATTCTATGTTGAAAGCGCCGGATCGAGGACCGAAATCGTGACGAATGGCCACCGCTGTGAAAGGTGACCACGAAAGGAAGCTCATTGTGCGATGCGGCGGCCATTCCCAGCGGTGCCAGGAATGTGTGGTAGCCTTGAACGTGCATCAGGTCCCAATCACCTTCGGCGACCGCCCTGAAGACGCCGGGGGCGAAGCACCAATCCCGCCCACGGGGAAACGTCTTCAGCCTGACAATCTGCACGCCGTCTCGGGTTTCCGCTGCCGGAAGAAGGCCGTCGGGATTGCCGGTCAATACCGTCACCGTATGCCCCTTGCGCACGAGCCGGATTGCGACCTCGCTTACATGGGTTTCCGTTCCTCCGGCAAAAGGCAGGTATCTCGCGCTGAGCATCAAAATGCGCATCATGCGGCCTCGCCAGTTAAATCCAGATTTCAGGAAATGCCCTGCTCGAGGACTTGGACGCCCGTCGGCGTACTGACGCGTTCTCGGAAGATCGTCTTCAGCACGCGCCAGCCGTCCGGGAGGGCACGCAGATTGCTGACGCCGTAGATACGCTCCGATTCAAAGCTCGCGACTTCCATGATTTTGAGCTTGTTCTTCAGGGCTCGCAAATTGATCAGCGTCTCAATTTCGAAGCCGTCGCAATCGGCACGCAGCAAGGGAACATGCCGTCTCCAAAAGCCCATGTAGCCGTAGCACAGATCGCTAAAAGAGCTGCCATAGAGCATCCGGACCAGGAGGGTCAGGCCCAGATTGCCGAAACGGCGGATGACTGTCATGTCGCTGGTGCCGCCACCCTGCATAAAGCGCGAACCCTTGACGAAATCCGCACCTGCAACAAGAGCTGCGACGAACAGGATGATTTCGTAGGGATCCATCGACCCGTCAGCATCAAGCATCACGATCATATCACCAGATGCGGCTTCGAAGCCCGTCCGCAATGCGATGCCTTTGCCCTTCTTGGGCTGAAGTACGATCTTGACATCATCGCGCATGCTTCGCGCTATATCCGGCGTTCCGTCTGTCGATCGCCCATCGACGATGATGATTTCATGCACCCAGGTCGGTATGCGGGGCAAGAGCAGCTTGATGTTTTCCGCTTCGTTCAAGGTTGGAATGACGAGTGAGGTCCTTGGCAAATTGAACATCGGACCTTTAACCGGCATCGAGGAAGGCGAGGCATGCGAGGATTCTAAAGCTTCGATTGCAGACATAAGCTCTCCTTGGCGTTTGGACCGCGTGACAAATCGCAAATCGACGATGCCCCTGAGCTGTTTGGCCGAGAGGAGGATTAGACTCTCCTGGAAGAGTATGTGGCTAAGTCTCAATGTACTTTGATCAGATCGCCAGGCTGTAAGACCGTTTCTTCGGTCGCAGGTTCGACGATGACACCATTCGGTCCAGGCCGAACGATTTCAAATTCAACACCGGCGCTATCATTCGACGATACCATCGACCGGAAGATTTCAAGATCGCTCTCGGTCGTCTTCAACGCAGTGGATAGGCCTTTTTCGGCATCCGCTGCCGACTTTTCGATCTCGATCTTGCGTTCGATACGATCGCGCTCAACGTCCTGTTTTGCTGCCGCCAACCGTTGCTTTGCGCTCTCGACATCGATGACGGCTTGCTGCTTTCGATCTTCCGACTCGGTCAGTTCGCTTTGTGCCCGGGTCAACTCAATGCTGGTGACGAGTTTGTTTTTGGCCAACTTCTCGATACTTGCCAGCCTATCCTGACGGACCCGAATCGTGGCATCATAATTGCCGACGCGTGCCTGACGCAGATCGAGATCGGCCTGAGCATTGACAACAGATTGTGCGTAAGCACTGCTCTGCGCATCCTTGCTCGTCGTTACCAATTGGCGCTGCCATGTCTCATCATCCAGCAACCGTTGGGCATCGGGATCGGGACCAAGAATAGGTGTACCAATGCTGGCAATTTGCACGGAATCGCGCTTCGCCCTGAGCACCTCGGTTCGCGACGCAAGCCGCTTCAGATCGGCCAACTCAGCCTTCAACCGCTCGATCTGGCGTGTAATTTCCACGCTCTGCCATGGCTCAATACTCTTCGCCGCCATGCCACCCGCTTGCGCAACGGCATGCAGAACAGTCATGCCGTCAACATATCGAAAGGAGCCAGGATTACGAACCGGGCCGGTAATATAAACAGGCTGGTGCTCAATCTTGACGATAGTCACGAACCCCTTTCTGCCGACCAAACTTTCGTACGAAGGCAGAATTATCGCCTCCACATCCGCCGGAGGAAGCCCTCGAACCGGGAAGCGTCCCAAAAGCGGAAGCGAAATCGTTCCGTCCGCTTCAACGACGTATTCGCCAGTCAGTTCGGGGCGCTGGTAAAAGTTCCAGGGAACCGAGCCCTGTGAACCCGTCCAGCGATCTTCTACGGAGGCCAAGCTTTCGTAAAATGCGAGATTCAATTTATCGCCTGAGCGAAGTACGTCACGCAACAATTGAGGCTGCCGGGCCGAAGTCTCACCAGATGTCGGAACCGAGACCTCTCCTGTGGGCGCAGGTAACTCTTCCGCTGCTGGCGTCAATGGAACAATTGCGGCAAATACCATGCACAGTATTGTTTGATTTAGGCGAGAACAGCTTCTCAACCTATATTCAGGCATAGCAGGCGATATTATCTGCGAAAGCTTCATGTTTCGAATTTCCGCCTTGAAAACGTACTAAGCGCTCCAGGATATTTTTAAGGTTAACATAATATTAACCATATTCAATAGTACTTAAGAAGGATTAATATATCCGCCAGGCAGGCCAAGATTCTGCATTGAAAAGAATTCAATAAAAGTAATATCTTGCGGCGACTGGGAAGCACTTCGAAACCCTTGGCCTTATCGGTTTATTTGACGATCTGCAGGGTGAACTTTGCGATCTTTGCAATGCAGCTCTCAGCTTTGGTCCACCAGAGCCGCCATCGGCGAAGAGATGTCTGAGCCAACGCCAGCATTTGAGAAATGGCTTCGAGAACGACACTTGCGCCGTCGCGATAGATGGCGAACCGACTTGTATCCGGGCCTGGCTGGGAAGCCATTTATCCACAAAATGGCATTATGTTATGTATTTCAGATATCTACAGCCAAAGAGCCTGTTGCGATAGCGTGCCCGCCATCGAGATGGGCTCTCGGCACAGGCCGACCGCTCTCCCGCAAAATGACGCCCGGCACCGCAGTCGGCGTCAATGACAGGGAAAGGTTCAAAGCTCTATGTCTGCACATGAAAAACCACTGATCGCGATTGCCGGTGCAACGAGCAAACAGGGGCGCAGCGTTGCCACGACACTGCTTGAGAGCCAACGTTTCCGGGTGCGCGCTTTCACCCGGAAAAAGGATTCGCCTGAAGCTTTGCGTCTGGAGGAACGCGGCGCTGAAATCGTCGCCGTCCCTCTCGAACTTGGCCGTCAAAGGGATCTCGTTGCCGCCTTCAAAGGCGCGGATGGCGCATTTCTAATGACGCCGCCGATCGCTCCGCCGGAAACCATCGAGACCCCTATCGGCCTACAACTGGCGGATGCCGCCGTTGAGGCCGGCGTCGGGCATATTGTTTTCAGCACGCTGGAGAATGTCGACAAGATCACCAGGGGCAAGAAGTATGCGCCGCACTTTACCGACAAAGCGCGCGTTGCAGACCACATTCGCGGCCTGCCGATCTCTCATTCCTTCATCATGCTGGCATTTTTTTACACGAATCTTCTCGAATATTATGTGCCGCGCATGGAGGGCGATACGCTCCTCTTGCCGGTCTATCTTCCCGAAGATTTCCGAGCGCCTTTTGTCGATCCGCTGACGGCGACCGGGCCGGCCGTCCTCGAGATTTTCTCAAATCCCGAGCATTACAACGGCAAAACGCTGCCGATCGTTGGCGACATCATTTCTCCGAGCGAGATGATCGAAACCTTTCAGCGTGTGACCGGGCTCAAGGCCGCGTATCGAAACGCTTTCACCCGGGATGGCCTGCTGCACTATTTTCCAGAGTTTGCCGCCAACGAGCTTCTCGTTCGAGAGATCCTGGGGATGGTCGAATATGCTGTCGACTATGGCTATTTCGGCAAGGAGCACGATCTTGAATGGAGCCGTCGCCTGAACCCCGACACGCTCAACTGGGAGCAATATCTGCGAACGACGGGGTGGCGTGGCGATAAACGGTCTTTCGGACTTTGAACAAAGACTTACGTTGGCCGGATTCCCGGCAATTTGGAAACCTCAGTGACAAGAAAGTCGACGAGAAGCCGAACGCGAGCAATGGCTGCACGCTCTGGAACGATCAGCAAGCTCACCGGAACCGGTAAGGGACGATAGTCGCCAAGCACCACCTCGAGCTGACCGGTATCCAGAAGATCGTGGACCAACCAGAGGTGTGCGGGGCCAATGCCGCGTCCGGCGGCAAAGGCTTCGCGCGCCGCAAGCCCGTGATCGACGCGCAACTTCCCACTGACGGGGATCATCAGGCTTGTGCCATCGGGAGAGGAAAGAACGAGCTGATCGCTGCCTGCCACATTGGACATTACGACGGTTTCGTAGCGTGACAGATCGGCTGGGCGCTCGGGCCGTCCGTGGACGGACAAATAGGTCGGTGCGCCCACCAGCAGCCGATGGCTCTCTCCGAGAGCATGAAGTTTCATCGCGCTGTCGGCGAGAGGCCCGAGCCGGAGTGCGACGTCGACGCCTTCGCGAACCAGGTCGATCCGCTCGTCCGTCAGGTTGAGGTCGACCCGGATATCCGGATGTTTGTCCTGGAAATCAAAGATCAGGCGTGTGATGTGCATCACGCCGAGCGCTGCCGTACAAGAAAGCCGAACAGCGCCGGCGGGAGCCTGACGGGCATCTCGCGCTTCTTCAGCAGCCTGCTCGACCAGGCGCAATATCTGCAGGCAGTTCGCATAATAGCGGCTGCCCTCGTCGGTCAGGGTGACGCGTCGCGTGGTTCGGCTGAGAAGCGGTACGCCGACAGCCTCTTCAAGCTCATTAAGGTGCCGCGTCACGGTGGATTGACCGACACCCAGCTCTCTTGCGACCATCGACAGGTTGCCGCGTTCGGCGACGCGGACAAAGGTGCGCATTCTGTCGAGAGACAGCCCCGTACTATCCATTTTTCAGCACAGTGATCATCATTCCCTCGGTATAGGGAATAATCTGGGCTGTGCCTAGTTTGAGCGATCGGCCGGATTGATCCGGCCGATCGCTGTTCATCCGAATTTGACGAGGTTGAGGACAGGCAACGGCCCGCCGGGGAATTGCGCGAGCTTGCCGCCAATCGAAATCGGCCCGAGATCGATGCCGGCAAAGCCCAGTCTGGAGATCAGCGCGCCCACCTCGGCCTTCGATTGGGCATCGTCGCCGGAATAGAAGAGCACGCGGCTGCCGCCCTCGGCGCGGGGATCGGCTGAAACCAGATGCGCCAGAAGATGGTTGAATGCCTTCACGACGCGAGCGCCGGGCACCAGGCTCGCGAAGACTTCCGTCGACAAGCGGCCATTCAGCTCGGCCGGTTTGAACAGCGGTCCTTCGATGGGGTTGTTGGCGTCGATGAGGATGCGACCCGCCCAATCGGGAAGACCTGCCAATGCCTTGGGAAGCTTTGACCAAGGAACGGCGACAAGGACGAGGTCGGCTTTCGCCGCCTCTTCGATCGTCCCCGCCGTAATGTGCGGCGACAGCTCCTCGGTCAGTTCCTGCAATGTGTCAGGGCCGCGACTGTTTGAGATCGTGGCAGCGATGCCGTTGCGGGCAAGGGCTCGGGCGAAGGCGGAGCCGATCTTGCCGGCGCCAATGATACCGATGGTCATTGCGATAACTCCATTGTTTGGTTTCGATGGAGCGAATATCGCCTCGTTATTCCCTTGTGATTAGACGGAATTGCCTGTTATCAATTTCAAGCATTCATTGAAAGTCATGGTATGGAGACGCTCGCAAACCTGGAATCCTTCGTGCGCAGCGCCGAGCTTGGCAGCTTCTCCTCGGCGGCACGGCGGCTCGGCCTGACGCCGGCGGCGGTCAGCCGCAATGTCGCAGCCCTTGAAGGCAACCTGAAGCTCAGGCTGTTTCAACGAAGCACCCGAAGTCTGACGCTCACGGAAGCAGGCGAGCGCTTTCTGCTTTCAATCTGTGACCATCTGGACAGCCTTCAGGGAGCGATCTCGGAGGCATCGAACGAACAGTCCGAACCATCCGGCGTGCTGAAACTCAGCATGAGCCCGACACTCGGCATCGGCTACATCCTTCCGCTATTGCCGCAGTTCATGCAGCGATATCCGATGATCCGGCCGGAATGGATGTTCGAAAACAGACAGGTCGATCTGATCGCCGAGGGGTATGATGCGGCGATCGGCGGAGGGTTCGAATTGACGCCCGGCATCATCGCCAGGCCATTGGCGCCCGCTCATATTATCCCCGTGGCATCACCGGGATATATGGGCGATCGGGTTCCGCCTCATGATCCGTCCGGCCTGCGCGAACTCGACGGTATCGTCATGCGCTCGATGCGGACGGGTCGAATTCACCAGCGGCAGATGCGCAATCTTGCTGGAGATGAGCAGCCTGCGGCCTTGAAAGAGACGATCGTCGTCAACGATCCCGCGGCAATGCGATCCGCCGCGCTGCTCGGCCTTGGTGCCGCGATGATCGCCAAGGCGGATGCTCTTGGTTATCTGGAGAGCGGCGAGCTGATCCAATTGATCCCGGCATGGTATGCCGATGCAGGCCCGATTTCGATCTATTATGCAAACCGTACCCTGCTGCCCTCCAAGACAAGGGTGTTCATCGACTTCCTGACGGAGGTTTTTCACCGTGAGCGATGGCCGGAACGATTTGCAGGAACACTGGGCTGATATCGGCAGACACAAAGCTGGCAGATCGTACCAGATTGCCGCGTCAAGCCGCGCCAAAGCAATTCCAGGAAAAGTGTGAAGCGGTTTTCCGTACGGAATTGCGTAAAAACAAAAACTTAGAGCGGTTCTGCGTTTCCATGAAAAGCTGAACCGCTCTAGCGCGTCGAGCCGCGCGGGATGATGGTGAAGCCGCAATCGACCTTGTCTTCGCCGGGCGGCTCGTCGCGGATGGCGCGCAGCAGCATGTCGGCGACGCGGTGGCCGATATCGTAGCGTGCAATCTGCACCGTCGTCAGCGTCGGCTGGGTGAAGGCTGAAAATTCCAGATTGTTGAAGCCGCAGATGCCGACATCCTCCGGCACGCGGATGCCGCGCACGGCGCATTCGATGAGCACGCCGAGCGCCAGATCGTCGCTTTGGGCAAAGACGGCATCGATATCCGGCACGCGCTGCAACAGGCGGGCAAACAATTCCCTGCCGAGGCCGGTGCTGCTTCCCTCATCTCCGCCAATGGCGAGATCGGGATCGAAACGGCCGGCCTCCCGCATCGCGGCCTCATAGCCTTCCTTCCGGCGACGCGAGCGAATATCCGTGCCGCGGCCGATGAAGCCGATCCTCTCATAGCCCCTCGACAGCAGGAAGCGGGTGGGTTCGGCGCCTGCCGCATGATGATCCAGGCCGACGACCAGCCTTGCCGGCTCCTGGCTGAGATCGGTGATATGGGCGATCGGACAGGTGGCGTTCTCGATCAGCGGCAGAAGATCACCATAGGATTCGGCACCGGCGATGATGACGCCGGCCGGCTTCTGCGTCAGGAAGGATCTGAGTTCGCCGGCCTCGCCGTCGGCATGGTGGAGCGTATTGGAATATTGCACGCGGAATTCGGTGGCGCGCAAGCAATCCTCGATGCCGATCATCAGGCCGGCGAAGCCGTGCTGGTGCAAAGCGGGCGTGATGACGCCGATGATGCCGTTATGGCGACCGGCCAGCGCCCGGGCGGCAAGATTGGGGGTGTACCCCATCTCGTCTACCGTGCGCAGGATGGTCTGGCGCAGATCCTCCGAGACGATTTCAGGATTGCGAAGCGCGCGCGAAATCGTGATGGGGCTGACCCCCACCTTCTTCGCCACATCGCTCAACTTCACATGCGCGCCGCGCCTGGCCTTCCGCCCCCGCTCCACTGCTGCCCTCATCGCCCCTTATACGTCGTCCGCGAATCTCGCTTGCCCTCGATTCGCGGCCTTCACTTTCTGAAGAAGAAATAATTTAGAGTCTACTAACATTTTATATTCGCAACAGGATCCCGGAATATAACTTCCAGAAACAGCAGCAGGATCGTCTGCCGGCAAATTACGGACGCATGCGGCGATCGGATCACCGCCTGCGGGAATGAGTCCATCTATTTTCGAATGAAAACATCGCGGCAGCGGCGGAGCGAGGCAAAGTCAGGCCGGATTTTTTGAGAAGCTCAAACGCTGCGTGAGCGAAGATTAGATTCCGATCATATCTTACAAATCGGCAATATAAACATGATCAAACTTTAATTTGTAAATCCCTTCGGTGGGATCATATGAATCCCGAGCGCCAATTCTTCTCTTCCGCCGGTCGCCGCCGCTGACGACTGCGCGTTCCCAAGAGGAATTGGCGCTCAATGCCATCCGACGCCAGGTCCCAAGACATGGAACCACGACGCCATCAAAAGCCAACGCTCTCGCAAGAGACCCCCGCCCAAGGGATCACCACCATGTCACACATTCTCCGCAACCATCGCACCGCAGCGCTTGTCGGGGCCGCCATCATCGCCGGCGCGGCATGCCTGCCCTTCACCATCAACACCTCCAGCGCCGTTGCCGCACCTTCGGATGCCGGAGGCGTTCTCGCCCCCAGCGGCTCCTTCGCTTCCATCGTCGATGCCGACAAGCCTGCCGTCGTCACCATCACCACGACGATGAAGGCGACCGATGTCAGCGCCGACCAGCAGGAATCGCCGATGGACGAGCAATTCCGCCAGTTCTTCGAGGATCAGGGCATCCCGCTGCCGCGCCAGGCGCCGAAAAACCGGCCTTCGCAGCAGGCGATGGCGCTCGGCTCCGGCTTCATCATCAGCCCCGACGGGGTGATCGTCACCAACAACCATGTCATCGACAATGCCGTCGATATCAAAGTGACGCTGGATGACGGCACGGAACTGCCGGCCAAGCTGATCGGCACCGATCCGAAATCCGATGTCGCCGTGCTGAAGATAGAGGCGGGCAAGCCGCTGCAGACCATTGGCTGGGGCGATTCCGACAGGCTGAAGCTCGGCGACCAGATTCTGGCGATCGGCAACCCTTTCGGCATCGGCACCACGGTGACGGCAGGCATCGTCTCGGCGCGCGGCCGCGACCTGCACAGCGGGCCCTATGACGATTTCATCCAGATCGACGCGCCGATCAACCATGGCAATTCCGGCGGTCCGCTGGTCGACCGCAGCGGCAATGTCGTCGGCATCAACACCGCCATCTATTCGCCGAATGGTGGCAGCGTCGGTGTCGGTTTCGCCATTCCCTCCGACGAGGCCAAGGCGATCGTCGCCAAGCTGCAGAAGGACGGCTCGATCGATCACGGCTATCTCGGCGTGCAGATCCAGCCGGTCACTAAGGATGTCGCCGATGCCGTCGGCCTCGACAAGACCGGCGGCGCGCTGGTTGCCGCCGTCACCGCCGATACGCCGGCCGCCCATGCCGGCCTGAAGCCCGGCGATATCGTCACGTCAGTCGGCGGCGAGAGCGTCAAGACGCCGAAGGACCTGTCGCGCCTGGTGGCGGACCTTTCGCCGGGCGCCAAAAAGTCCCTCAGCATCTGGCGCGACGGCAAGACGATCGATATCAACGTCACCGTCGGCACCAATGAGGAAGGCCAGAAGCAGGCCGCGGCCGAAAGCCCCGACGCTCAAGATCAGAGCACCGGGCAGCCGAGCCTCGGCATCGGCCTTGCCGATCTGACGCCCGATGTGCGCCAGCAGCTCAACCTGCCGCGCTCGATCAACGGTGCGGTGGTCGCCAAGGTCGCCCCGGACAAGTCAGCGGCTGCCGCCGGTATCCAGTCCGGCGATGTCATCGTCTCGGTGAATGACAGACCTGTTCATAACGCCCGCGACGTCAAGACCGCGATTACAGACGCCGGCAAGGCCGGCCGCAAGTCGGTGCTGCTGCTCGTCGAACGCGATGGCAACAAGACCTTTGTCGCCGTGCCGTTTGGGGCGGCCTGACGGTCGCCCGAGCTGTTGCTGCAAACAGGAAAGCCTGCATGACGCGGGCTTTTCGACAGACCTGGCGGAAAGGCCTTGGAGCAAAGCACCGCTCGGTCTGCAAGAAATCTATAGGGCGCCGTCTGCTCCTCTATTTCCTGCTCAGGGAGATTTCAGCTTCGTTGTCTTTGCGCGCAGGCGGGATTTGCCCTTTTGGTGGTTTGCCTCTTGCTGTTTTACCGCATCGGAGTGGCTGCGTTGCGCGGCCTCCAATTGCTGCCGCGTCGGGAGATCGTGGTCGTAGGTGGAAGCGCTGAATGCCGTCGCGTTATCGAATGGACCTTTGTGTGGACGCGCCAGACCATAGGCTTGGCTATCGGCGCTATCGATCCCCTCCTCCGCTGACGATGACCGCGCTTGACGAGCCTGCGTTATCAGATCGTCTGCAGTCGGGCTTAAGATTGCGATTTTCCGCAAGAAGGCGATGATTTTGCTTTTCCCGGCCCTGTCCTTTCGATTGGCATGGATCGCGGACATGTCTTCTTCCTTGTTCGTCATGTTATCGGGACGATCGATCCGGGGGCGTCGGCGACATCTCAGCAGTCCTGTTCACGGGACCTCGGACAATCGTTCAGGCAGCCTGGTTTTGGGAAAACGGTAAGCTGGCGGCCGCAGCGATACGTCCGCACGCCCGGACGCCGTGTACCGCGCGATCCGATAGGCTTTCACCGGGGCGCCGCCGTCATCCTGCCATCGGGCAAAGGAGCCGTCCTCCGTCGCCTGCGGAAGCGGGCCGGAACTCAACTGAGTCGCGAGATACATTTTCAGCGCCGATTTTAACGCGGCCTCATCGACGATCCCCATTTGGAAACAGTGAATGAGGAAACTTGTGGCGGTGATCTCACCCTCATCGGCCGCGTGGATTTCGCCGCCGCGAAAGCCGACCTTTCGCAGAATACGATCCAGCATTCTCAAATTGTCGATATCGAAAAACTGATCTGATGTGGAAGACATGGCGTCCTCCTTCGTTGGGGCTAGGGTTCACTGGCGCCAGATTTACTGTCGCGCCCCAAGCAGCGGTGCCCGTATCGTGCCCGCCGATGGCGCAGCTTGCGCTCTTTGCCATCTGACCGCAACCTCATTCGGCGGTAGCCATTGATAACGGCGGGGCGGAACCCATTTTAGAGAGAGGAGGATACGCATCATGCAGTTCAACGGTGAAGCGACCCTCACAAAGCCGTCGGCACTGGCGGTTTCGGAAAGGCGTGCGCTCATAGATCACCTCAGAGAGGTGATAGCAGGCCTGGCTCACGGGCTGGCCGCCGACGGATTGCTGGACCTTGTGCCGCCTCTGCTTGAGATAAACAAAGTCCTCCGCGATATGACGGACGAAATTTCGCGTGCGGATCCGGTCTATTCCGACGAGATCATCACTGGTACGGTGCGCTTGATCAAGACATCGCAGGCTTTGCTTGATGATCGGGTCATCGTGCAGACGATCCATTAAGATCTGCCGACGGTCGGGTTTGGCGGCAGGCTGAATGCCAAACATTGGCATCAAGATGCCCGTTCCGGCCAGCCGTGCATCGACAATCATCGCCGGGTCCGAAGTCCGCACAGCGGCTCCCGCCCACTTCCAAGGATAACCGCAATGGCACTTATCTTTCCCAACAGAAGCCGCAGCTTCGATGAAGCGCGAAAAGGTGTCCGCTTCACCGGCTATGACGGCATGTTCGAAGTCCGGTTTCTGGTCGAAGAGGCAGCGCTTGGCAGCGCGATCACCCAGAACTCCACCGAGGCCGCCTATCTCAATGCCTTCGATGCGGCGCGCTCTGCCATTCAGGAGGCCGCATCGAGAGCCTATCAGCATCGACGCGGAAACAACTTCACGCTCACGGCTGCGGATTTTCGCTAGTCGCGGGGAAGCGCCGAATGAACCGGCCACCATCCTGCTACTGCCGAATGAGACAAGGGAAGCAAAGCATATGGTTTCCACACGATACCGTCCGAAAGACCTGAAGCTGGCGCGTCGCCATATCGTGAAGGCGGCGCATCGCGTTGCCGATCAGGAAATGGTGATCAAGAAACTATTGCGCAAAGGCAGACCCTCCGGATCGGCCTATGCGCTGCTCAGCAGGCTCTACGACGATCAGCGGCGGAAGCTCGACCGGCTGAAACTGATCGAAGCGATGGTTGAGGTAGAAGGGCAATTGTGTGTGGACGTGCCCAGCAATCCTGGCACCTCCGCGCCGCCCTTTGCGATCGTGCACAGCAGCGGGATCTCTCTGCCGGACCGGCAATCCGCCACGCCTTGTAGCGCAGATGTTTGGCGCCCATATCTGGTGTAGTGGCAGCTTGTGAACGGGCGCTGCTTCCCCGGGTAATCAGAGTTACCTGGCCCCAACCAAAGGAGGGCATCATGTCTTCCACGGTAACCATCCATTCGTGGAAACGCCTGGCCCAGCATATCGGCAGGTTCCGATACATCAACTTCCTGGTGAAATCGACACCAGCAATCTGTCTGGCCTTTATCGTTTATATCATCTTCAAGGATGTCTTCTGGTAAGCGCGACAAGATTGTTGATGCGGGCCAAGACACTTTGCTGCCTGTCAAACGAAGGTTTGAAACGCTGACGGAATTGGATAATGCGATGCAACTGCGAGAAATGGATGAACAAGACTGCCTCGCCTTTCTGGCAGGCCACACCCGTGGCCACCTAGCATGCCTCGGCGAAAAATATCCCTATATCGTTCCCATCCAGTATGCCTATGAAAAAGACCGGCTTTTCATATTTTCCATGCCGGGCCTGAAGATTGATCTGTTGCGGGCCCATTCACCGGCCTGTGTTCAGGTTGAAGAATTCGGCGAAAACCGAACGTGGAAGAGCGTGCTTGTTCAGGGCACCTATGATGAGCTGACCGATACGCCGGCCCGGCATGACGAACGCCTCCACGCCTGGTCGCTCCTGCAGAAGCAACCGTTTTGGTGGGAACCCGGATCGCTTGCCTTAAACTCGGAGAGCGAAGACGGCCCTGCTCCCTCCATATTCTTCGGTATCTCGATTGAGATGGTATCGGGGAGGCAAGTGGTTTAATATGCAGCCTTCAGGCTGGCTGTGCCTTTATCCTTGATTCGCAAGGCGGCGCTGCTGCATGATATATGGAACTCCAGACAAGATACCTCCAGCTAAACGCTGTCCGATACCAGCCTTCCCATAGGGGCGCGGATTGCTTGATGCATCCTACCAACGTGGCCAGCTGAACTGCAGTATTGCGTTCAATGCCACGCGACCACTCATAGGGAAAACGATGCCAGACGCACCTGAAAATGAAGCCCTTTTCAACATCACCGGGCACTACGTACAGGAATTGAAGACCGTTCTCGAAAGCGAGAAGATTATCGAAGGCTCCGACTACGAAAACAGCGCTTTCGACGAAAAACGACGGAACGAAGGACTTCACCTGCTGCGCTTCCACAAGACCGGCATCGCAGCGCAGGCGACGCAGATCTGGGAAAAACACAAGACGGCCCGAGCGCATCGATAAAACAGCACGAAGCCAATTCTTCGACCGATGCCGGCTTGAGAGCGCCGATCCTCGGTCGGGAGCCAATTGAGCATGATGCCGAAAAGTGGGAGCGGTTTTCGGACGACACCATGCTCTAATTATAGAGTTTAGAACAGGATTCAGATTTTAGGCCGGTCCGGCCTAAATCATCCTGTTCCAGTGCTGAAGCGCTGCGACATGACCCGATGTCCGGCGCAACATTGCCTTGAAAGGAAAAATCATGACCAACGAAACAACCAAAAAGGCCCAGCCCGCCAAAGCGGCGGTGGCTGACGCGCCCTACGACGTCATCTATTTCGCCAAGAAACACCGCATTTCCAACGAGGATGCCAAGGACATCATCGAAAAGCACGGCGCCAATCGCAAAGAGGCGGACAAGGCGGGCCGGCGTATCAGCGTCTAGGGCAGAAAATAGCCTCGCAGGCGTTCAAATCCTAAAGTCTTTATTTGATGCATGTCGTTGTCCCAAAACCGCTGTACGGTTTTGGGCGAGATGCATTAGCCGTGGCTGGCTTTGCATCCTGCTAGCGATGCCACGATGCAACATCGGCGGACGAATTAACCCTACTGGCTTACCTTAATATCAGCATGCACTTGAATACGTCAGCTCCTATGCCATCGTAGCGTCACGATAACACTTCTGGTTCGTGAAGCAGCTCACCGGAACCGTGCCCGCCTTTCCCTGGAGAGGCCGGCTTGCCTTCATTGGGCCCGAGCTAGATCGAATGGAGGGTATGCCATGAGCAACGTCTTGGAATTTCGTCCAAAATGCCCGCATGTCGAAAGCCTGTCCGACTGCCGGGAAGCGCTTGAACCGGCTGTGATGAAAATCGTCAGCGACGCCATCGGCAGGGGATACACGGCCGCGGAAGCCGCCATGGTGGTTGCCGATATCGCCGATGACTACATCCTCATGCTGTCGCGGCAACCGCGGCATTGATCCGTTTTGCGGGCGCGCGGCTGTGCCTTCTTGAGCCATCGCGGGGGCTGAGCTCGGCGCGGGTCGCTGCGTCTTTGCAGAGGAACTTCGAACAGACTAGGTGACGGCCGACAAAATGGCTTCGCCTGCTGCCAAGAGCCGGGATCAGGCCCTTCCGTGAGACGCCTTGCATCAGTGGATCGCGCAGCAACTGCAGGGGTAGCAGTGGGGTACAGGAGACAAGACCTGCCGCGCGATCCGCCGGCAAAACCCCTGATATTGACGGAAGTTCCCGGCAGAGATACGGCACCGCGACCCCGCAAAATCCACCTGGGGATCATCGACAACCTGCCCGGGCACATTGCGACCGTCACACCGAGAAGCTCCCGCCCGGCGAAAACCGACAGGCACATCACAACGCCAATGAAAAACCCCGCCGGAGCAGGGCTTTCAGCAGGTCCAAGTGGGGCAAGCCGAACATTCGGCCCGCGTTTTAAACAAGATCGATCATTTCAAAATCCGGCAAAAGCACCTCTTTCGCGAGCGTTCACGGCGCCTCTCTGTTCCGCTCAATCTTTGAATCATTGCCGTAATGTGGCGTGTAGTGATCACTTGCGACGTGCCCCCTCTCCACCTAACGCCATCTTGGTTGGCGCGGCGGAGCATTGGCCTGGATTTCATGGAGCGGCGCCCGCGACCCGAGAAGTTTCTTCAGCTTCTTCTCCTCCGCCGGGCCGATCCCAAACTTGCGGCAATGTTCGGCAACATCGTGCTCTCGCGGACCGGGAATGCGAACTTGACGATTGCTCGTGGTCTTCATGTCTGTTTCCTCCTGAGAGGAAAACCAGCAGGCCGCCGATTTGTTCGCTAGTGAATTCTAAATTTAATTTGCTTCGCGTGCATTTCCGCTCAGAACAATAAAGGCTTGCTCGGCCAGCATGCCGGTTGTGGCGACCGGCCTTGACTCGCCTCGGATACCCAGAACATAATCAGAACACCTAATATGCGGAGTGGAGTTCTGGATGTGCGGCCGCGTCTATATCAAGACCTCGCTTGAGGAGCTGGTGCGCAATTTCGCCTTTGCGGAGCGAGGCGCGATCGATGCGCTCGGGAACCGATTTCCGCGCTACAACGGCGCGCCGACGCTGGATTATCCAATCATCATTCGCGACATGGTCCGCGAGCCGGATATCATGGGCCCGGTCTTTGCGTCGGCCCGCTGGGGCCTGATGCCATCATGGGCCAAGCCGGGCGGCCGACCACCACCGAGCAACGCGCGTTGCGAGGGCATCGCTACCAACGGCCTGTTTCGATCGGCATACAGATCGCGGCGATGCCTGGTGCCGATCAACGGCTTCTTTGAGTGGAAGGACATCTTCGGCTCGGGCAAGAACAAGCAGCCCTATGCGATCGCCATGGCTGATGGATCACCCTTCGCGCTTGCCGGCATCTGGGAAATATGGAGCGATGCTAGCGGCGTCGAGATTCGAAACTTCGCGATCGTGACCTGTGCGCCAAATTCAATGATGGCGACGATCCATGACCGGATGCCGGTCATCCTGCACCGCGAAGATTATGAGCGCTGGTTATCGCCGGAGCCCGATCCGAATGACCTGATGAAGCCGTTCCCGGCCGAGTTGATGACCATGTGGCCGATCGGCAAAGATGTCGGAAATTCGCGGAACGATCGTCCCGACATCATCGATCCGATCGATCCCGATCCGGAGCCGACACTGATATAAACCCGGCTCGGGCGGAGCCAACTCAAAGCAGTCGCGGTCAGAAAGGCCCCATCACGCGGGGAATGCGACATATGTGGAAAATGTGGGAGGCCGTCAGCCATCGTAAACTGAAATATAAATGGCGGCACGCATGGAAAGGGAAACCAGGCGACGATTTCGTGGCCTTCAATGGCGACCAGCAGATAGGAAGGATCTTTCAGATCCATGAGCCCGGCTTGACCGACAGGTGGTTCTGGATCGTGATGGCGGATGGAGGCCCACGGCTGGATTGGCCGGTGGCCGGATTCGAGGAAACGGCTTACATCGCCTCGCGACGCCTGGAGATGGTCTACGAAAACATCAAGTCGGGAAAACAAAGGATGGTCTCTTGAGGACATCGGTAAGCAGCAGCGCCGGTGGACAAGACACAGACGCACCGGCCACCCATCAATTGATCTTCAACCAATGCCGAATCGCCGCCACCGCGCCATCGCTCGCATAGGCAATGGTGCCGCCGATCGTCAGGCCAGCGAAGGCGATGAGCCCCGATATCCCGTAGCCGATCGTCTTCATGCGTTTCCACTCTTCAAGCGCCGGCGCGACCGCCTCCTGGTTCTTCTCGACGGTCTCCTTGAGGGTTCTGAATTCCTCGCGGATTAACGCATCCGCGCCGCCGCTGATTGCCACCCTGGTATCGAGACGGGCGATCTGCCTGGCCTGCTCGTCGAGCCGCTTGTGGATCACGGCACTGAAGTCATGGGCGTTGGCCTTTTCGTCGCTGACCTCGTTGCGCAGAAGCGCGACGTTGTCCTCGATGCCTGCCAGCCTGCCCTCGACGCGCCCGAGCGCGCGCAGGATATCGTCATTCGATGTCATCTCTATCGGTGCTCGCCTAGGGGTAAAATTTCAGCTTTTCGGATTGCGGCAAGCGGCTGACAAATCGCAGGATCCCTTGCAGCACCGGATGGACGTAAGACGAAACGTCGAGGTTCATGCCGTGGGCGAGCAGCGCCGCATTGTCCTGGACATTGGTGGCAAAGACTTCAATGACCTTATAGTCCGCCGTCCCATCGCCATTGTCGACGCGGTCGTAGGTCGTTCTCGATGTCCAAAGACCAGGCTGATATTCGAACATGATGCGAGTGCCGTTCGGAACCGAAGCCGGCAGCCTGATCGTGTCCCACGTCGTCACGCCGTCCTGATTTCCGGGATGCCCGACGACGTTTCCGAGCGGAAACATTTCAGCGGCCGGCGACTTCGTCGGATCAGTGTCCGCAGTGAAGGCAAGCAACTGATCGATCACCTTGGCGTAACGAGAACTTGCCTTGATGGTGTTGTTCACCGTCGCCAAGGTGGTTGTCCATAAGGCGGGAACGGTATAGCCGGCGACCGTCCGGCCGCTGTCCGACGAAGCGGTCATGGTCGGAATTATTGTAACGCCGACGACATGGATGCCCGCCCCATAGCGCGTCTTGACGCGGTCGACCAAGCCAAGCTTGGCGTTCGACCATGT
Source organism: Rhizobium brockwellii (assembly GCF_000769405.2). Classification (NCBI taxonomy): domain Bacteria; kingdom Pseudomonadati; phylum Pseudomonadota; class Alphaproteobacteria; order Hyphomicrobiales; family Rhizobiaceae; genus Rhizobium; species Rhizobium brockwellii. The sequence goes on along the minus strand of NZ_CP053439.1, from coordinate 844,954 downwards.
GCTTGACGTGGCGCTGTTATCGTTGCGGCCGGACTGGTCGAGAACGAACGTCCAGATATTCTTGCCGCCATTGTATGTGTCCCGAATCGCATCGATCATGGCCCAGCGCTTGGTTGCCGACGTCGCCAGTTCCTGCACCGACTTCGAGCCGGGGACGCCCATGACGAGGGGGATGATACTGCCCCATAGCGGATCTCGCACATCAAGCCAGCGCAGCCACATGCCCATGTTGCGCCTGGCATCGGCCGTGGCGGCAATCTCCTGACGCTCGATGAGGCTGTCGGACAGGACCATCGGAACCGGCCGGCCGTCCCACCCCTTGGCCAGGACCATTGCAGGGCCATAGGCAAGAGGCTGCGAGTTGTTCTCATTGCCGACCGTATTATAGAACGTATCGCGGGCTGGCGTGCTCGCCCCGTTCGCCAGGGCCAGCGCCCGAATGGACGTCAGATCGGCGGCGGCCCAATATTTTTCGCCCCGATGGCGCTGGCAGCGATAGCCGCCAATATAGGTCTGCCCGATCGTACCGTGCCACACCGTTCGGATGCCGAAGACGGACCATGCCGGCAGGGCGCTTGGCAGCGTCACCTGCCCGTAAACAATGCCGGTCGACGCCGCGACGGTCGCGGCCGCGTTGCCGCCGAAGAGCACCGGGTATTCCGTGCCGTTCGGATGGATGAAAAACACCTCATCGATCGCAATATCGGCATTCGGCAAGATCGTCTCTTGCGGCGCAAGGCCGCCCTCCGTGCAGCCAAAACCCACAAAGGGAATCAGGAAATCGTTGGTTTCGTAATCAGGTGAGCCGAAGAACAGCTTCGAACATTGATAGTTCAGGTCGGCCGCGTAGGTCTGCGTGAAACCCGCCGGCCAGCGGGTGCCCGTGGCGGCCGGCATATAGCGGTTGGCATCCGGCACCCATGGCGGGGGCGCCAGGTCAGCTGCACCCATCGGGCTCGTCAGGGCTAGCGAAATGGCGTTCATCATCGGCGTGTTCCGTATCTGCTGGTGAGGTCGTCGTAGAATTGGATGGTGCGCCCCTGGCGGGCATTGGCGCGGTCGAGCGCCTGGCGCTCGCGGGCGAGGATGGCGATGACAGGCTCGCCCTCAACGACAGGCGCATGCGCTTCCTGCCGGCGGAGATCATCCGGCAACGGCGGCAGGACGATGCCGGCCGCCGCCTGCCCCTTCGTCACCGCCGCCTTGTTCAAGCGTTCAGTGGCGGAGCAGCCACTGACGATCAGCAGCAGTGACAGCGCAAGCGCGGTTCTTTTGCGAAAGCTGAAGCTCATAGGATTGGATCTCGATCTCGAGTGTGTCTCTGGCGGCCCGCTCGGCCGCTTCCGCGGCTGCGAGGCGCTTGCGATGCTCTTCGGTGGCTTGTGACGCCGCGTTGCGCTGGCGCTCCATCTCGGCGGCCTGGGCCTCGGCTGCGCTCTTCTGGGCAACGAGGACATAGCCGGCGCGCGCCTGCCTTGCCGCCGAGGGATAGCCGATCGAGACGGCATAGAGGTGATAGAGCATCAGGCCGGCGGCGATGCCGGCGCCCAGCTTGAGCGTGTCGAGGAGGCCGAACATCAGATGCCCTCGAGGCAGAACTGGCGTTCTTTCTGCCGGCGCCTGACAAGGCCGGGAAAAACCATGCCGGCGGCGCGGTTCCACTTCAACAGCGCCTCGCAGCCCTCGGCCGTCCTGCCCTGGTTGATGAGCCTGACCGCGCTAGAACCGCAGGCCGCCTTGACGCCGACATTATAGGCAAAGGAGGTCAGCGCCACGAAACGCGCATCCGGCAAGGGCACGCGTACGCAGCTTTCGATGCCCCCGGCATAGGTCTTGAGCTCCAGCGCCAACAGCGCCCTGCACTGCTCCACCGTCTTGCGGTCTCCCGGCTTCACGCCATTGGTGCTGCCATAGCAGATCGTCCACGGCTTCCCCTGCGTCGCCGGATCGGGATAGGCATTCTGGCGCAATCCCTCGAACGATCCCACGAGCGCCACGGCCATGGCCGCGGCGGCACTACCCTTCTGCAGGCGGTTTGCCATTCAGGTCTCCTGAGATTTTCTGCTGAACGAAGATGCGGGCGATGATCGCCGCAACGGCCAAGAGGCCGGTGATCGCCGACATGGCGAGCTGGATGTAGATGTTGCGCGACACCCAGGTGGCGGCGACGAAGGTGTAGACGGGCTCAAGGATGATGAAGAGCAGCGCCAGTGCCATCAAACGGATGGACCAGGCGTGCTTCAGCACTGCGCGCCAGTTGGAGACGAGCATGGGGTGGGCTCCGGAATTTAGATGTGGCGAAGCACCCGGTTCCTGAGCAGAGACGGGGTGCGGGCTGAAATTTCAATGACGCTTGGTCGTGTCCCGTCGAACGAAAAGAGACGCTAAATGCCGTTGATTGCGAGTCTTGAACGAATGGCGGTCACCATCCACGAGGCCGGGCGCAAGGAGCCAAACCTAAAACGCGTGACGCGACTGTATGGATAAAACCTAGGCAGCGTATGTTGCTCACAAGACAAAGCGGGACGCGGTACGTCTCAAATTCGACCCCGCCTACAATCCGGATCCGGTTTAGGTGCGGTATTTGACGACTTTCGCCGGCGAGCCAACGGCGATCGCATAGTCGGGAATATCGGCCGTGACGACGGAATTTGCTCCGATCACGGCACCGGTCCCGATCGTGACGTTCATCAGTATTTTGGCACCCGCACCAATCCAGACATCATCACCAATTTCGACAAAGCCGATTTCGGCCTTCTGAAGCCTGATCGGTACGTTTCGCCTCATGCCGTGGCCGTGATCGATGATCTGGACATCAGAACCGATCAGCACATCATTGCCTATGGATATGCGATTTTTGGCAGTGATGATGTTGCGGCGGCCGATGACGGTGTTGTTTCCAATGAACACCTTCGGCTCAGGCATCGTGAGTTGGAAGAACGAATAGTCTTGGATCGTGACATTGCTGCCGACCTCAAGAACGGCGTGCTTCACCATCCGGAACTCGGCGCTGAGCTTGACAACCAGGTTCGAGCCGGCGCGGCTAAAGTAGCGAAATCGCTTGTAGGCGCTAACGAGACGCTGAAGAATTCCTCCGCGATTCCGGTACGACGCTTTATCGGCTGCCATGATTTCCTCCGAGTTCGGAGGTCATTAGCTCACGCCGTCAGTTATTGCCAGAGATCGCGTGTGCAAATCCCCCGCTAGAAGCTCGGGGCGAGGTTGGTAAACGGGTTGCTTAGGTACTAGTTTGCGTGGGTTAGCCCAGCTTGAGCACCGTTGCCGCCAATTCCCTGAGGAGCAGCGACGAGGTCGCGATTCCAGTCAAATTCGATGCCGACTGCTAAATAAATATTAGTACCGATAGGTACACTAATTGTTGTCTGTTGCTAAAGTTTTCGCTTCACGGTTACTTCGCGAGATGCGATCACTTCCGAGTTCAAACAGAATCGAAGGCCTTGATACCGTCAGAGCAATTGCCGCTCTGTCTGTTGTATTCGCGCATTTGCTTGGCCCTTCAATGCCTGGTATTTCACGCTACATCTTCACGGGCCACCCTGCCGTGATCGCTTTCTTTGTGATCTCAGGATTTTGCATCCACTTCCCGTTCCGAGCGGCGGAATTGTCTACTGTAATCTTTCTGAAGAGGCGGTACGTCCGGATCATGATTCCAACCGCCGTGGCGCTCATTCTCGCGCAGTGGGTCGGCATCCGCGCCTATAATCCGTTGGACGGCTATATCTTGTGGTCCGTGGTTTGCGAGGTCATTTACTATTCGCTCTATCCGCTGTTCCTTCCCGTTTCGCGGAAAGTTGGGTGGCCGGCGATGATCGCCGTCTCCGTCATCGTCTCCTACGCCATCGTTATCGGTTTAGGCTCTGATGAATATGGCAGTGCGCAGAAATACGGGCCATCTTTGAACTGGCTCGTTTCCCTGCCCGCGTGGCTCATGGGTTGCTATCTGGCGCAGACATATCGACGCGGCGTGTTTGTTGGCAACGTCTGGCTTTGGAGGGTCGCTACGGCAGCTACTGCATCCATCCTCTATTGGGCGACCATCAATACCCCTGCCGGCTTTTACCTGACGATGGTTCCCTTCGGGGTGCTGGCTTGTGGATGGATCATTTCGGAGACTTCGAACGCCGAGCGCGGCAACGCTGTTGCGGTTCTGGAGAAAGTGGGAGAGGCCTGTTTCTCCATTTACCTGATGCATGTCATTGCTGCGACAGCAATTGAGCGATTAGGAGTTGCCAGCCCGGTCCTTGTTTGTGCTGGCTCCCTTCTGATGATCGCCCCATTCTACTACTTCGTGGAAAAGCCCGCTCACGAACTTTCCCGGAGTATCGGAAGGCGATCGATCGCTAAGACGCTCAATTCACCGTAAGCTATAATTGCGCTGCGACTGCGAAAAAGTCGTCGATCTGTTTGCACTATCGCCCGGTCGGGAAGCAAAAGGCATTATGCGCTCCTCCCGCACGGGAAATAGAAACCGTCGGCCCACACCCAGATATTGCCAACAGCTCCTGCGACCTGTCTGACTTGCTTGCTCGTGTTCGTCCAAACATCTTGGGTCCCTACGGCAAAGCCGCTTGCAACCTGGACGGCGCCTACGTTGCCACCATCGCCAGAGATGCCAGCAACAAGAATTCCCTGCGCCGGATCGTGGATCAGCACAGCATTGGTCGTCGCGGTCGATGTGAATTCAAACCGCAGCTTCGCCTTGACCTTCACCCCATTTGGCACTGTCAGCGCCAGGAGTGTCGAAGTCGTAGAGATAGCGGCGTTGATAGCGTCCCTCGCCGGCGTCACGAAGGTGTATTCGTCACGCGGATACAGCACAAACGGCCGAATGTTTGAACTTCCGTCCGTCAGCACCACGCCGATGCATTTGACGATGGTATAGCCGGTGAGCAGCGCCGTGTTGACTCCGGCGATCGTCGCTGAGGTCGACAGCACGATATCGAACGTCAAATCGTCATCCTTGCGCAGCGCATATGCGAAATAGGTTGCGTTCGCCGCGACCGAACCGGTGTCCAGACCACCGGCGCCGGTGCCGGCGGCGAATGTCCCGTTTGTCCGCTTTGTGATCGACGACGGGTTCGAGACGAAACTCGAGCCCAAACGAGCGGAGCCGGCGCCAAAATCGATATGAGTGTTCGGACTGCCGCTGTTGTTCGAAAGGATAAGCCCGACGACGAAATCGCCTACAGCGGCGCTGTCGGCTTTGCTCGCTATCCTGGCGAAGAGTTTGTTGGTGAAGAAAGCGGCACCGGAACAGATGATTTCGACGCTGTAGCCATTTTTAATGACAAGCGTTGCCGCGCCGTCGATCGTCTCCGCGCCATTCGGATCGATCGTCACATCGCCGCCATCGGCAATGACGGCATAGTGCCAGTTCGCGCCGAGCGTTGCGGCTGCGGTCAGGGTGAGCGTCGCTGCCGCGGTGAAGCGATGGATAGCGTTATCGTCGGACGCAAGCGCCGTGTAATCGCCTGACTTCGCCGCGTAGACCGTAGCCTTGTCGAAGGCGACGTCGACGCCGTTCTGGGTGAACCCCAGCAACCCACCACCCTTCAGATAGAGACCGGTCTGCGGCGTCGAGGCGAAGCCGATGCCCGGCGCGGATACCGTTCCGCCTGCCGCCTTGAGGGGTGCGACCATCGGCGCCGAGCCGTCGCGCGGCAGCGAGTTGGTGATTTCGTTGCCGAGGTCGGTGGTCAGTGCGTTCCATGGCACGGGGTCGATGACCTGGCCGACAGAGGGTGTCGTTCCGGCGGGCTTGGAATAGACGCCGGTGGATGGATTTCTGGGCATTGACCTTCTCCAAAAGAAAAAGCCCCGCGGGTTGCGAGGCCTGGATCGAGTAGTGTCGACTACGGCGAGCAGATCGATCGCGATCCAATCGGACCACCGCCGTTGCTGCCCTCGGAAGCCTGGATCGGGCTACCAGAGGCCACTTTGCTGCCGAGCCAGCAGAGCGCGGACGAGTGCGTCCGCTTTCCCGGCAGCCTGTGACGCCGCCGGCCCGCGACCTTGGTTCATCGTCTCCTGCCGGCCGCGAGGCCCCGGCCCCGGCGTCGGAATCGGTAGATTGTCAGGCAGAGCGAACGGATCGGCGCCGCCCTCCGTCTGGTACTGCGGCATAAAGCTCCTGGCTGTGGCCAGACGATCGGCGACCTCCTTGTTCCCCGGCTCATCGTAACCGTCAAATTGCCAGGCTCTGTTCATGAGGCGCTGCGCCTCTTCCAGCGATTGAGCGGCATTCAGCCTGGCGATCAGCCGGGGGTCCTCCTGCAGGAAGAACTCGGCCTGCGTCTGTGGACTGATCGCGCCCACATCTTCGCCCTTCTGAGCCGCAAAGTTATAGAGCTTCTGCAGGCGAGTATTACGCCACGACATGATGCCGCCCGAGGTGCCCGGCTTTCCGCTTCCGCTCGGGTCGGACCAGGAGCTGTTGGCTCTTTTGGTCGAGAACTGGCTTTCGGACTGGCCCGTCGAGGCGATGGCCGCCAGACCATAAGGGTTGGTCACCTGGATGGTCGATCCATCCCGCTGCTTATAGCCGTTCTTCACCGTGTCCATGAAGCCGTTGAAGACATCGGCGTCGACGGGTTGCTGGCTGGGGGTGCCCCTTGTCGCCTGCCGGTCGCGGCGGCTGGGTCTCGGTGTGGGAATGGGCACGTTGCCGGGCGGAGCGAAGGGATCGTCGCCGGGCTGCGTGGGCGCCGTCGCGGGCTGCTGGCGGCGCTCATCCGTCGTCATCTGCGGATCGGGATATTCCGGCCTCGGGGTGGGAACGGGCACGCTGGCAACTGCATCCTTGGACTGTGCAGCGATTGCCGCTTCAATCATGCTGTCCGGATAAAGAGCACCCGATGTTCCCTGCTCCTGAGTGATGAGGGCGCGAACAAACTTCTTTGCCATTGCGGGGTCGGTCAGCCGGAGATCGTCGTCAGGGTCGATGCCCATCGATCGCGCAATGTTGGCAGCCGCCGTGAAAGACTTAGGCGTCCATCCGCTGGCTCCAGCGATCATCTGATTCGGGGTCAGCATGCCTTTTCGATACTTCCTCATGATCTGCCAGACATTGTGCCGCATGCCCGCCTCCGGCGTGGCATAGACGACCTGCGGATCGCCCTGGTCGGTGTTCTCGGAAGGGCCGATGATTCCTGGCCCATGCTGCCCGACATATTTGAGATTGGCGGGATTGTTGTTGCGCATGCCGGCCGGCAGGTTGGCGCTACGAACAGGATCGGACAGAATCGTTTGAAGCTCTGCCCCGTCGTTTGCGGATCCGGCGCCGCCGCCACCAGGAACCGGCGCCGCGGGCTGTTGGCGGCGTTCGTCCGTCGTCACCTGCGGGTCGCGATATCCAGGTCTCGGCGAAGGAATGGGGCCGTTGTCAGGCAGCGGAGCGAAGCTCTCGTCGCCCGGCTGATCGGCCGCCATCGGCTGCTCGCGGCGATAGTCGGTCGTGACCATCGGATCGCGATAGGGGCGCGGCGTCGGAATGGGCGGGTTGGCAGGCGGCGCGACGGGATCGCCGAAGTGCTCCAACGGAAACTGCGGCGGCTGACCGCCCGCCATAGGCTGTTGTCGGCGATCACCCGTCGTGACCATCGGGTCGCGATAGGGCCTCGGCGTCGGAATGGGTCCGTTGTCGGGCAGCGGCGCGAAGAGACCGGCGCCCGGCTGGGCGGCCGGGCCCATGGGCTGTCCGCCGCGATCGTCCGTCGTCATCAGCAGGTCGAGATTGGGTCTTTCCGGCGGAACGGGCCCGTTGTCGGGCAGCGGCGCGAAGGGAAAGTCGCCTGGTTCGCCAGCCGGCGCCCCGCTACCGTCGCCGCTTGCCTGCTGCTCCTGCCGGCGGATCGCCAGTCCGCCCATCAGTGCCTGGACAAGACGCGCAGCCCCTTGCCAGGGGGATTGTACGGGACCCGACTCCATGCCCTGCTCCAGCATAGCTTGGGCCAACCGCTTGCGCTGGTCGCTAATCTCGCCCTGTGTCTTGCCGGTATTGCCGCCTGATATGAATGACTTTAATGACATGAGCCCACTGCCCTTTCGTAATCGACGCGGTCGAAACCGTCTGTTCGAACACCGCGTTCGGATGAATCTTGCGCACATCGTCGGACATCCGGCCGATATTGGTCGAGCCGCCGTCCTTGTGCCTGAAGGCGTCGGCCAGCAGACCGTTGTTCAGCGGGCCGACGCGCCTGATGCCTTGCTTCAGCCGCCGGTCCGGCCCACCGGTCCGCTGCCGAAGAGCAACGACAGGAAGCCGGGAGAGGCCGGCGCTGATGGGGAAGGCTGGCCTGTCAAAGCGGCGGTCCCTGCGGCGCCACCCGCCTGCTGCTCCTGCCGCTGCTGGCGGATCGCCAAACCGCCGAGCCCGCCCTCTGCAAGCCGCGCGACCCCTTCCCAAGGAGACTGGATCGGGCTCGCATCCATGCCTTGCTGCAGCATGGCGTAGGCCAGCCGCTTGCGCTGGTCGCTAATGTCGCCCTGTGTCTTGCCGGTATCGCCGCCAAATATGAATCCCATCAGCCCACCGCCCTTCCGTAATCGACGCGGTCGAAACCGTCTGCGTGTTCGAACACCGCGTCCGGATGCATCGTGCGCACATCGTCGGACATCAGGCCGATCTGGGTCGGGCCGCCTTCCTTGTAGCGGAAGGCGTAGACCGGCAGGCCGTTGTCGAGCATCCCGACGCGCCTGATGTCTTCCTTCAGCCGCCGGTCGGACTTCGCCCAGCCGCCGAGCAGCGAGCCGCCGAGGCCGAAGAGGCCGCCCATCGCCGCGTTCGACTGTGCGACCTGCCGGTCGTAGAGGCCCATCTGCTGATTGTAGTTCTCGTTGATCAGCCCGGCCTGGTCGACGGTCGGCAGTTGCGTCGTCGGCGTGTTGACATAGCTTGGCTGGTGGACCTGCGATCCCGACATCAGCGCGGAAATCTCGTTCAGCGGCTGGTTTCGCTCGGTCAGGATCGAGTTCTGGGCATTCGAATACATGTCGCCGAGATACTGGTCGGATGCGGCCTGCTTGCGCGTCGAAAAATCGCGCAGCGCATTGTCATAGGCGGCCGAGCCCATCGAGATGCCCTTGTCGGCAAGGCTCTGATCGAGGCTCGCCTGATCGCGATCCCACTGGTTGTTGAAGCCGGACTGCCAGTGATCGTTGACATATTTGTCGACATTGCCGGCGCTGAGATCGACATTGGTGCCGAGCACGCCCGAGATCTTGCCGGTCTGGTCGTTGGCAAGCTTGGCAAGGCCGAGCTGCGTCTGCTGCGTCTGGTCGTAGATCGCCTGGTTCTCGGGCGAATAGGTCTGATAGGCCGAATAGGTCGGCAGCTGATAGGTCTTGCCGGTCTGGTCGGTCATCGTCTGGTAGCCGCTGACCTTGTATTCCAGCGAACCGTCAGGCGTGTACTGGTTGGTGTGGCTCAGCCCCGCATTGGCGATGGCGGTGTCGACGTTGGTGGCCGTCTGCGCCGCTGCGGTTTGTGTCGGATCAGGCGCCTTTGGGGCCTTCGGCGTGGAGACCATAGGGAAAATCCTCTTTCATGATTGCGTAAAGCAGCGCGTCGCAGTCGCCGAAATAGGCCTGCTGGCAGCCTTCCAGGCGGGCGCCGAGCCGCATGAGAACCCGTTGGGATTCGGCATTGTCGGCGCGGGTTCTTGCGGTTGCGCGGCGGCAGCCGAGTTGGTGCACGACATAGCGAAAGACCGATCGCATCAGCGTCAGCGTCAGCCGATCGGCGGCGAGCGAGACCTCGACATCATGCTCGGTCCAGACGTTGAAGACGAAGCCGGCGATGATCCGGCCGCGGTCGATATGGGCGAGCGTGGTGTAAGGCGGGTGAAAGGCCACGCCGATCCTGTTGCCGACCCAGGCCGCGATCTCCTCGCGCGGTTCGGAGACGATCAAATCGGCGTGCCTTTTTCGTAAAGCACCGAGCCGCCGACCACGGCCGCCTCAGAGACCGAGCCGGACGAGCCGGAGATCAGTGCACGGATCGTCGGCGCCAAGGCCGAGCCCGCGCCGCCGGCCGAGGCGAATTTGCGGACAAGCGAAATGCCGGGGAATTTCGCGACACCCCAGACCGCCGTTCCCCACTTCGCCGCCGCATTGTTCTCGATCGATGACAGAAGTGCGTTGGGAATCTTGGTCTGGTAGTCGACCGAGATCCCCGCATACATCAGCGTGGAAACCCCGATCTGCGCCGTCACCCCGATCAGCTTCGAGAGCTTGGTCGAGAGCCCGTCGCCATAGCGGCTCCAGGCGCCGACCATCAGCGCATCGATCGCCACGCCATTGTCGTTGGCGCCGACCTCGGCCTCATAAACCGTGCCGTCGCCCGCGCCGAAGAACAGCCGGTCCTGCCATGTCGTCCAGCAGGAGGCGGGCATGCCGACGAAGCGGCACCAGGCCCCGGTTTCGGTGTTCATCACATATTGATAGGGACCGAAGGAGGACGGCAGGTTGACGATCGCCATCTGCCGCGCCGGGAAGCTCGAAAGCTGCCACTCCTCAGAGGTCGTGCCGGTCGCCGCAACGGTCTCGCGCCAGGTCGGGCCGATCTTGGCGGTGATCGCCCCGAGACTGGTGGCACCGCGGTCGAGCTGCACGGCCTTGGTGATCGGCACGATGCCGTCCGTCGTCATGATCGCGAGATCAGCGCCGACCGACAGCAGGCATCGATCGGTGCCGAGCGGCCGGCCGAGCTTGAAGGTGCCGATCAGCCCCCAATTGGAAGCACTCGAGGGATCCGAACCCTGGAAGACGATCACCTCGCCTTCCGAGGAGATCAGCACCAGGCACTGCTGCAGGACTGTCGAAACAGGGATGGTCCAGACATTGATCGCAATCAGCGTGCCGCCATATTTCATGTTGCCGCCGACCGGCAGCACCGTCGCCGCGCCGCTGACGGCGTCGGTGGCGAGATACCAGACATTGGTCGAATTCTTCTCGATGAACCACAGACGCGAGCGATAGGCGGTGACGGCGATCAGCAGCGATGCGTCCGGAATGCCTGATATCATCGTCGAGGGAACGTAAGGTGTGGCGACCGCGCCCGTCTCAAGCTGCGCATTGGTGACCGTTCCTGAGACAGTGACGACAAGCGTGCCGGCCGCCGGCGTGAAGGTCAGCGACACCCGGTTGGCGACGCCCGTGCCGTTCAGCGTGCCGGTGAAGGCGCCGGAAAGGGTGACGGAGCCGGTGCCGAAGAAACTCAGCGTATAGGCCGTGTTCCTGATGGCAACATTCTGGGTGGCGAGCGTTGCGGTGCCCACCAGAAAGTTATTCGTCCAGGCAGTGCCGTTGAAGAGCAGCGGCGTGTCGAGGCCGTTGACGAGGCGCAGAAACTCCTGGCCGGCCGGGTTGGTATATTGCTGCACCGACCAATGGGCGCTTGCCATGCCGGAGACGACGGGCGCACCGACGGCGCCGCCCGCCGTCACGTCGAAGATTTTGTCCCCGGCGGCGGCAAACAGCCGGTTGCCGACGCCGGAATAGGGAATGACCGTCTGCACGTCGGCGCCAAGCCCGGTGGCGAAGGCGAGGAATCCATAGCGGGCGCGCACCCGGTTTGCCTCGGGAAAGAAGTTGTCGAGCTGAAAGGCCGCATCGGCGGGCATATCCGCCATCTCGACATCGGTTCGCCAGCCGCCGATCGGCGCGATCCAGTCTTTGCTGGGCGAAACGCGGCGGGTGCGCCCGTTTTGAGGGACAGGTTTGCGGGTCATGGATTTTGGACCGTGATGGTGCCGGGCCAATAATTCTCGGGCGCCTGGCCCCTGCCCGGCAGCGAGAGGTCGACGGGCGCTGCCGCCCGATCGGCGCCGATCGCGGCTTCCTTGGATCGCTCGAAGCTGGCGATCTCCTCGCCATAGTCGAGGCCCTTGGCCCGCTTCCAGCGCCAGATCAGCGAGAGCTCGAGAAGGTCTTCAGGGAAACGGGCGGTATCGGTGTCGCCGGCCCAATTGGCGGCATAGGTCGCCTCGCCATTCAGCGCCACCCAGAAGCCGGAAATATACTCGTAAGCCATCGTCTCGCCTGCAGCATTCGGGTGGATGTCAAGCTTGCCGCCGGCCATGCGCCAGATCTGCGGCACCGGGTTCGAATTGAGGATGATATTGCGCTGCCACGTCTGCGGCTCCACCGGGCCATTGAGCTGCCAGAGGCGCGAGGCGTTCCAGATCTTCGAATTGGCGGCGAAACGGTCCCAGTCGGCGGGCGGCTCGGCCGGCTCGGGGTTGGCGCCGGTCGTTACGAATTGCCGCTGCACCATCAGCGCCGACCAGTCGTGCTCACGCATCAGGTCGCGCCCGGCGCGGGTGGAAAGGATGCGCAGCTGCATGATCTGCGGATCCGCCGAGGACATGACGGCCGTCGGCGGATCGAGGTCGATTTCCGCGCAGACATTCTGAATGATAGTCAAGAGCGACATGCGCGGGATCTCCGGTTCAAGCAGCGACGCGGCCGCGGGACTTGGCGCCGGCTTGGCATTCGTTTTCGAGCGCCTCGAAGCGCGAGGCCATCTCCCTCATCTGCTCCTGCAGGCGCGTCACCTCGTCCTTCAGCCGTTCGTTTTCGGCGGCAAAGGCCGAGGCGGCACTCGAGTTCTCAGCGGTTGCCAGATAGGCCCGGGCGGCAGCGACGAGCTCGTTCGCTCCCATGCCGATCTTCTGCTTGACGGTGTCGGAGAGGGCTGCGAGCTGCTCGACGGTGTAGATGTTGACCGCCTCCAGCTCCTTGATCTGGCTGGGTTTCAGATAGGGCCATTGCGCCAGGGGCGTGCCGGTCAGCTGCTCGCGGGCGGCGGCGCCTTCCTTGAAGCGCTTATAGGCTTGGGAAAAGCGCTGTTTGTCGTTGTCGGTCACCTCGCGATAGACTTCGGTGTGCTTGTCGCCGGAGATGAAGATGCGGACGAATTCCTTGTCGGCGAAAATCGGCCGACCTTCCTTCTCCGTCAAAAAGGTCTGCTCGACCGGTTCGAGGCTGAAGGAGGCATAAATTCCGGTGTTGCTGTCGGACATTGTGTTTGTCTCGCTGTTGATGGCGGGGGAAAGGAAGCGGGCGTCGAAGCGCCTCGGGCGTGATTGTTCACAAACGATACTCGGCGTCGTTCTCGACGCATGAGATCGCCGACTGCCCCTCATCCGGCTGCCGCCACCTTCTCCCCGCAGGCGGGGAGAAGGGGATATGCCGCGCCGGCTTCGTCAATCTCGACGTTGCGTTTGGCACGTCCCCTCTCCCCGTTTTTACGGGGGTCCGGAGGACGGGTCGAGACGAGTGGCTCGACCCGGGTAGCGTTAGGGTGAGGGGCAGCCATCGGCACGAACTGGATGAGGGGCAGTCACGCATAGAGAGGTTGCCGAAACGGGCGCCGAAGCGCCCGTCGATGTTAGTTCACCTTCGACAGGAACGGACGCATCAGCGTTGCCTCGAGCACACCCGTCGCGGTGATGGTGATGCCGGTGCCGTTGGCGGTGGCGTTGGCCGAGAGGGTGATGCTCTGGATGACGCCGTTCGGGTTGTAGGTGATGCCCGAGATGGTGCTTCCGCCTGATATGCCGGTGCCGGAAACGGCCGCGCCGATGAACGGGCCGGAACCGGCATTCAGCCCGGAAAGGCTCGTCAGCAGGTTGGAGCCGTTGACGGTGGTTGCCGTGAACGTCTGGTTGGCCGCCGCAAAGTTGACGTTGGCGATGGCCTTGGTGGTTGCCGTGGCGGATGCCGGGGCGCTCGCCTGGCCTGCCGTGGTCGTGGTTTCGGCAACGACAAGGGCCGCCGTTGCGGTTGCAACCAATGCCGGCGCCTGGCCATTGCGCTGCAGCCAGACATAATAGGTGCCGGGTGCAAGCGTGATAGCACCGACCGGGCCGCCGGTCAGCGTCGGCGGCTGGGCGGCACCGGAGAAGACGCCGCAGCGCTGGCCGACGACGGCAGCCGCCGTGGTTAGCAGCGAGGCGACATAATCCCGGGTCCACTGGAACCACTGGCCGGGCTGAAGGGTCGTCTGCGAGGCCAGCACCAGCTGGCAATAGACCCATTCGGATTCGCGGTCCCCGCCGGCGACAGCGCCGAGGGAGAAGTTCGGGCCCGGAATACCGGAGCCGGAAACGATCGGGCCTTCGACGACGAACGGGTTCGCGCCAAGACGATCGGACTGGATTGTTGCGACCGACATTTGCTTTTCCTTTCGTTGACGATCAGGCGAACAACACGCCCTGCAGGAAGGCGTTGTTCATGGTGAGGTTGCCGGCAAAGCCCATCAGTTGCACGAAGGCATCCTGGTTGGTGTTCATGCGCTCGTCGCCGATCGGGGCCATGTCGCGGTCGCGGTGCGGGCGATAGAACAGGTACTTGGTGTTCAGGAAGAACATCTGGTTGAGAGGCGCACCGCCGCCGAAGCCGCCGTCGAAGATCACGTCGGCGCCCATGTATTGCAGCGACTGGAAGCCGGCCATGCCCTTGTCCGCCGAGGTGATGCGCTGGATCGCCTGCAGCGATTCCCAGTAGAGGCGGAAGAAGTTGTTGTCGGCGACGACAAGATCGGGCGCGTCGGAGCCGCGAACGCAGGACATATAGAGCCGGTTCATGTAGCTCTGGATGTTGGCATTCGAGGCGGCGGCACCGCCATCGGCCGAGGCCGAGAATTTCTGGTTGCGCCAGAAACCCCAGGTGGCGCGCGAGATGCCGCCGACGGTGCCTGATGTCGGCGAGGTCGAGACCAGTAGCTGCAGGCCGCCGATCTGACGCCCGCCATCGGCCGTGCCATCGGAATAGCAGTCGAGCGCGATGTTGTTCTTCAGCGTCGTTTCGGCGTTTTCGATGCGCTGCTCAAGCAGATCGAGGATCGCATCCTCGCCGGAATTCTGCAGCTGTTCGAGGCCCGACATCGAGACGGCCACCGCCGCCTGCTTGAGGTCGTATTCGGCAGCGGTGATGACGTCGGAGGGCTGGACGTTCAGGATATCGTAGCCGGAATAGCGCTTGAAGCTGCCATTTTCTTGATATTGCAGTTCCTGCACGATGGTGCGGCCGCCGGAGATGGGCTTCTTGCGGCCGCGGCTGTTCAGACGGGTGAGAAGACCATTGTTCTTCGTCACGTCGTCGGCGACCGTGCCGCTGCGGTTGCGCAGCGTCGTGGTCACGATTTCAGAAAGGTTGGGCGAAATGGGCATTGATCATTCCTTTGATCAGACTTGACCGCGCGAAAAACGCATGGCGTCGCGCAGCGAGTCTCGGATTGAGGTGGGCTGGCCTCTTGCCGCATCGCGGGTCGGCCCCGGCGCGGAAGATCCAGAGATGGATCGCGAGGCGCGGCGGGCTTGATCTGCCGCTGCTGCCCTCTGGGCTTGCTGTTCTCGGACGGGCGCCTGCGCAGTCTGGTTGATCAACTGCTGGCGAATGTCCGGGCGCATCCAGCATGCGGCGTCGTAGGCGTCCTGGAGTGACGTTGCCCGCCCTGCATTGATAAGGGCGATCATGTCATCAAGCACATCATCGGCGTGCGCGTTTGCCGGGTCGGAAAGGAAGGCATCGACTTGAGTTTCGGTGTCCCTTTTCCGCAAAACATGTTCGACCGTCGCCTCGACGTTGACGTGTCGAGGCTGCGGTCCTCCTTGCTGTAGTCCGGGCTGTGGTCCGGCCTGCTGCGAACTCCGCTGCAGGACCTGATCCGTCTGGCCATTGACCAGGGCATGAAGATTGACGCCTGCCATCCTGGCGACGTGAACGACGGTGTTGACGGGATTGTGGATGAGCGCCTTTTCCCAGTCGATCGCCCGGCGCATGACATCGGCATGGGTCATGCCGGCCTGGCGGATGAGCGGCGTGAACTCCTCGAGCCCCTTGTAATCCTGGAGAACGCGGAAGCCGTTATCGACCTCCTGTTCCCGCTTGGTGATGGCCGCCTGCACTTCTCCGGGAAGGCTTGCAAATTGCGCCTTGGCTTCCGTCGACCAGCCGGGCGGAACCCGGCTGCCGATGCCTGCCGGCTGTTCCCGGGTCTGCATCTGGGTCTGTGCTTGGGGCGTCTGCTGAGCGGCGTTTGCCGCGGGCGCCTGCCCTGCCCTCGCCGCTGTGGCGGCCTGCTCCTGCCCCTTGGCCAGGAAGCGGCCGTTTTCCCCGTCGCGCGGCTGGCCGGTAATATCGCCCGGTCCATTGCCTTCGACGGTGTCGATCGCTGCCTTCAGGCTGTCGCGGATGCTGACTGGCCTGTCATTCAGGGGCTTGTCGTCGAACGCGCCAAAATCTTCGCTTCCGTTGCCGGCCTCGTTCAGGTCTTCCATGTCCATGTCGGAAACTTCCTTTGTCGGGGGTTGATGCCCGTTAGAGCAATTCCAGGAAAAGTGCGAAGCGGTTTTCCGTCCGGAATTGCGTAAAAACAAAAGTTTAGAGCCTTTCCTGGGCTCTAAGCGTTGTATTCGGCGTGAACTCGCCGCAGCTCCTTGCGGATCGCCTTTCGATCCGTCTTCGGCTTTTCGATCGGCTGCGGCTTTTCGTTGCCGATCTCGACCACGCCGGCTGCCCGGTAGGCGGAGCGCAGCTTGGCTTTCGAGGTGTAATGCCTGCCGTCATGCATCGACTGGATATCGATGCTGTCGCTGACGAAATGCGGCGCTGGCAGATCGGACTGCGCCTGGCTCTTTACCGGCATGCAGTTGTGCGGCCATTTGTCGAGCTGGTGCCAGCCGCCGCAGACGCGGCAATAGCGTTCTCTCATGCTTTCACTCCGTTCACTGATAGGCAGGCTGTTGCGCCTGCAGCTGCTGCAAGGCCTGCGCCGCCGCCTCGCCGCGTGCCTGTTCCACCACGGCGCGATGCTCGATCTCGGCTTGCGCCACACCAAGCTCGGCTTTCCGCTGTTCCGCACCCGCCTTCACCTGAGCCGTTTTCAGCTTGATCATCTGCTCGGCCGGCGGCTCCGGCGGTGGTTTTGGCGCAGTGGCGGCCTCGGAGAGCTGGGCGCCGACCTGCTCCAGCGTGCTTTCGAGCTGGCGGCCGGCCCTGAAGCCGCGGGCGGCAAAGAGCAGCGTCTCGACCATGACAGGCACCAGCATCGGGTTCTGCTGCGCCATGGCGCCGGCCTGCTGCAGGAAGCCGCCGATCATCTGCACGAATTCCATGCGGCGCTGCTTTTCGGCGTCCTCGTCGGGCTCGATCGTCGAATCCGTTTCAATGTCGATCTGGAAGCCGCGAATGCTGTCGTTGCGCAAGAGCTGCACGACCTCGTCGATCGTCGGCTGCTGCATCATTTGTTGGAGCTGCGGCGGCATCTCGGGTGGCGGCGGTGCGGGCTGTCCCAGCTGCTCGGCGCGCGCCGCGGCCTGCTGTGCCGCCATCTGCATCTGCATTTGGACCTGCTGCTTTTCAGCCATGGTCGGCAGCTTGATGCCGCTCACCAGCATCAGCGTTTCCGGCTGAAACTGGTCGCAGATGATTTCGCCGGCAAGGCGGATGATATCGCGGGCGAAGCGGGCAAGCTCGGACTGGCGGTCGCGGATGCGGATCGAGCCCCACTGGCTCTTGATGCGCTGCGCCGTTGCCGTCTCCGACGCCTGGGTATCGCCGCGGACGATGTCGGAGATGCCGGTGATCTGGTAGACGTCCTCGATCAGCTGCTTGCGGGCCTGGATGCAGGCGATGATGACCTTCTGCACCTCGTCGATCGGCAGCGTCACGATGGCTTTCGAGCCGCCCTTGTCGGTGAAGGCAGCCCATTCCGGGATCGGCACCATCACCGTGTCGTTTTCCGGCCGCATCGCCTTCTCGATCGCCGGCGAGATCGCGCCATCGCCGGAGGGGTAGAACACTTTCAGCCGCAGCTGATCGGTCAGCTTGTTGACGCGCTTCGTCAGGAGATCGATCTCGTCGCATTGCTGCTGATAATAGACATAGTCGGGAACCGGGATCAGCGAGCTCGTCGACATCGTGCCATAGGCCGGGCGCGGGCAAGGCCAGAAGTGTGTCAGATCCAGCGGCGGCTCCGACACTTCGAGCGCCACCGGCGCGCCGTCGGCGATCCACACCGTATAGTTCTCGCTCTTGCACCAGATCTCCCAGACATGGGTCTTGCCCTCGTTCTCGGCGCGCTCCGTCTGGTTGCTGCCCTTGTTGCTGCCGGCACCCTGCGCCTGGAGAGATGTCATCGCGTCCGGGCCGAACCGCTTCTGCATCTCCTCGTCGGTCATCGGAACGCGGCGCGCCACCCATGTCACATCCTTCCAGCGCCGGGCCGGAGAATGCAGGAAATCCGACCAGTGCACATAATCGATGCAGACACGTTCGTCGCTGATCGCCTCCGGCGGCGCTCCGCCATCCTCGCCCATCCCGCCAAGGAGACCTTCGGGCAAGCCCCTATTCGCAGGCGCGTCGGAAGGCTGAACGCCCATGTCGAGCGGCTCGAAATCGGCCTCGTAGCGTAGCCATACCGTGCCGCGGGCGCAGAGCAGGAAATCGTCGCGCACCGCGCGCATGATGGAATCGATATCGGCTTCGTCGCCCATATAGGACAGGTTGCGCTCGACGAGCTCGGAGGCCATGCGCGCCACCGGCTGGGCGTCCTTGAAGCGGCGCTCGACGACCGGCTGCGGCACCCGGGCATAGACGGCCGGCTGCAGCACCGAGGTGTTAGCCCAGAGCATCGGAAACCTTCGCTTGGCCGCATTCGTCTGGTCCGACTGCTGGTCGAGATAGATCTTCTCGATCTTGACGCAGCGGTCATGCCAGGATCTGAAATAACGCTGCGCGCGCTCGAGCTCCTGCTGCCAACGGGCGCCGACCTTTGCCAGGTCCCATTGCTGCCCGTCCGCCAAAGCCGTTGTTTCGTCTTCCATCAAACACGCTCGCTATATGCAGGGGTGGAATCGGCAAATTCGTTGAAGGTCATCGTCTGGAAGGTCGGGAGGCTCTTCACCTGCGGCTTCAGCGGTTCGGGCGCCAAGCCGGTGAAGATGATCGCCAGGCCCCCGAAAGCGTCGGCACCGTGCGAGGCCCAGTTGTGCAGGGGTTCGTCGCGGAAGACGCTCAAATCCTCGTCCCAGTCCTTGCGGTAGTTCCTCAGGCACTTGATGCCCTGGATGCAGCCGGCCTGGTCGAACTCGATCTTCGCCAGAATGCGCCTGGTGCCGTTGATCCGGTCATGGACATAGGCGCGCTCGATCTTGCGGACGGTGCCAAGGCCGCGGGCTTTGACCTCTCTCAGCATGACTTCGATGCGGGTCATGCCGCCGCGCGTCCATTCCCTGACCTTGATGTCGTGCGGCATGTTGTGGACGCCGTAGACATAGCCATGCTCGGCGCTACGCCGCTCCAGCTCGTCGAGCATGCCGTCCATGCCGGTGCCGGTGTGCTCGAAATAGCCGATCATCCGCACACGGCCGGGCAGCACCTGAAACAGCCAGACGCTGTTGGTATCGTCCATGCCGATGTCTGAAATGGTATGGACGGGATAACCTTCGACATGCGGGAAGACGCCGATGCGCTCTTCAGCGTCGGCGACCGCCATCTGGTCGGCGTAATAGGCGCCCTCGACGCTCGCCTCGAAAGCTTCGGCCGGCGTCGAGGGATATTCGCGCTTCATGTCGCCGAGCTGGGTTTCGGCCTTCTTGACGTACCAGGCCTTCTGCCCGTCCGTCAGCGTGATGCCCTGATCGGCCAGATTGCGGAAATACTTTGCGAAAGCATCGGTGATGATGACGCCCTCAGGCGCGATCGCATATTGCTGCTCCTTCCACCACGGGAAGAAATGGAACTTGAAGTCCAGTTCGGTCAGTTTCGCCGCCTGGCGCTGCTTGACTTGGCCATCTTCGCAGAGCGTGTAGAAATGCCCTTCCTGGCCCTCCGCAGTGCTTTCGACGAAGACCAGCTGGCCGGCCTGCACCGTATTCAAAGCGCCGGTGCGGACTTCCCTCGCCTTGTCAGGATATTTCGCGCAAAGCTTTCCATATTCGGAGATATGAAGATATTGCAGCGTTCCCGAGCGCAGCGAGGTGCCGACACGAATGCTCGAATTATTGCCAAGCAGCAGTTCGGTCTGGTTGGCCCTGACAACAGGCACGGCGTTGCGGATACCATCAGGCAGATTGTCATAGGGGTATTTGATCTTGTCCCGGAAGATCGTCTGCACGTCGCCCAGCGTATGGGCGATGGTACCGGCGCGGATATCCCTGTTGAAGACGCAGGCATCGAGCATGAAGATCTGAATGAAGGTCGTGAGACCCAGCTGGCGGGCCTTCAGCAGCACATTCAGATAATGCATCTGCTCGAAAAACGTCATCTGCGTCCAGTTCATCTCGAACCTGACGCGTTTGCCCGATTTGTCGGTGATCCAATAGAGATTGTTCAGACGCCAGCGCCAGTCGGAAAACTGGTCAATTGCCGTTTGGAAGTCCGCGCGTCTTGCCATTGATATCTTCCAGCAACTGCGAAACCCCGCCGGTCACCGCGCCATGGTCGGGCTCGACCTTGGAACCGTATTTCTTCGGCTTCAGCTTCTCGGCGACCCACTGCCGGGTGGCGATGCGGAGCTGCGAGCGCCGGATGGCCTCGCCATTCTCCTGCCAGCCCGTGGTCTCGCCGCTCGCATTCTTCTTTTCGATCCAGTCGTCCGCACGGTCATCGGCAATCTCGACCATCTCATCGACAAAGCCGTCCGCCTGGATCTCGCGCGCCAGGGCGTATTTGACCCGAAACGCGGCCTTCTCGTCATCGGCGAGCCAGGACAGCACGCTCGACATGGACGGCATCTCTTCATCCCGACAGATCGACCGGAGGCTTTCCCTGTCAGCAATGCGCTCGCAAATCCTGTCGGCAATCGCCTGGGTGAACTTGATGGGTCTGCCCATGAGGCGCCGCTTCTGGAGCGTCTAGAACAGCGCGACGATGTTGGATGCCGTGGTCCCGGTCAGCGCCACGATGGCGGCGTGAACCGGCAGGATCGTCCCGGCCGGCACGCTCTTGAAGATCACAGGATCCATGTCCCGACGCGGCGCAATGGCCACATCGCCCGCCGTGCCGATATAAAGCGCGCGCGCACCGACAATGGCGGTATCGTTCGGCGTTACCACTGCGGCCCGCGAGGCCGGAGCAATCGAAGGGTCCATTGCAGTTCTCCTTGGAAGAGGCGCGCTATCCGGCCCGATCCCGATGTGATCGAGCATGAGAGGTCAGGCGGAAAGGGATGGGGATCAACGATGATCTGAGGACGGTGTCCGGACGTCTAAGATGACCGGTTCTCAAGCCTTGGCGAGTGACACATTCGATCGGAGGGCTGCGCCGACTTGGTCGACATCACCTGTGGATTCAAATTTCGCAGCTTGGATTTGCGGTAGTGATAAATGATCTGCCAGGGGGTGATCAAGGGCTAATTGTGGTCGTGGGGCAGTCTGGAATCTAGCCTGCGCAACCCAGTCGGCGGCAGAACGGTTACGCCGCGCCGGCGGCGGATTTGGCAAAACGCGCTCCCCAATCTCCGACACCCCAGGTCTTGGGCCTGGGATCCATGCCCGCTGCTGGTGGAGGTCGACGTAGATCCTCGGGTCAAGCCCGAGGAGGACGGAGCAAGGGGTAAGCTCTGTGGCAAATCTGCGGTGGTGGCTCAGCGACGCTGACGGATGTTATTGGCTCGATCAACGTGGTCTTGCCGGTCTCGCGATCTGGTTCGGCATGTCACCCTTGATCAGCCGGTGGCGCCGATTTGATCGACATCACCTCTGGACTCAAATTTCGCAGCTTGGATTTACGGTAGTGATAAATGATCCGCCAGGGGGTGATCAAGGGCTAATTGTGGTCGTGGGGCAGTCTGGAATCTAGCCTGCGCAACCCAGTCGGCGACAGAACGGCTTACCCCGTGCCGGCGGC
The DNA here is from genome assembly GCF_000769405.2 of Rhizobium brockwellii. NCBI lineage: Bacteria > Pseudomonadati > Pseudomonadota > Alphaproteobacteria > Hyphomicrobiales > Rhizobiaceae > Rhizobium > Rhizobium brockwellii. Next base: position 823,078 of record NZ_CP053439.1, on the reverse strand, counting down.
GGATCTGGCAAAACGCGCTCCCCAACCTCCGTCATCCCAGGCCTTGAGCCTGGGATCCATGCCCGCTGCTGGTGGAGGTCGACGTAGATCCTCGGGTCAAGCCCGAGGAGGACGGAGCAAGAGGTGAGCCCTGTGGCAAATCCGCAAGCCTTGGCGAATGGCGTGTACGATCGGAGGGCGGCGCCGACTTGGTCGACATCACCTCTGAATTCAAATCTCGCAGCCTGTATTTACGCTAGTCATAAACGACCTGCCAGGGGGTGATCAAGGGCTTCTAGCCGCAGCATGCGGTTAATTTGAACGCCACCCAACCCGACCCAATCGGCGGTAAAACCCCTCGCCCGCTTTGCGCGCCTTCAGGTCCGGCGTACAATAAGCAGGCTGTTGATCCAACGGTGGAGAAGCTCAGTGAAAACCACGAGACTTTTTCTTTGCCTTGTCGCTTTTCTCAGCGCCACGCTCGCTGGAAACCGGGCTGATGCCGACGAATTGGTGCGGTTCGAAAGCGCGCCCGTAAAGCTCAGCCCATTTCGAATACGCAAGGCCAATGAACAGGGAGAGAACCTCCCTCAACCGCAAGGCACGCCCCTGCTCGGATATCTATCCCGCCCCCAGGGTGATGGCCCCTTCCCGGCGGTCGTCGTCCTGCATGGATGCGAGGGTATGCGGTTGAGCATCAATGAGCTTTGGCCGAAACGGCTGGTCTCCTGGGGTTACGTCGTGCTTGTCGTCGATAGCTTCACCACCCGCAACATCAAGGACACGTGTCAAAGCTATCTCCCCGATCGCGTCTTCGACGCCTATGGCGCTTTGAATTTTTTATCGAAGCAAAGCTTTGTCGATATCAGTCGCGTCGCCTTGATGGGCTTTTCAGCGGGCGGCACCGCGACGCTGGAGGGAACAAAAATCGAGGGTAACGAACAGCTTATGGACCACAAGTTCAAAGCAGCGGTTGCCTACTATCCGGTCTGCGCCGCAAGTCAGGGCGATGCGACCGTGCCGATCCTGATTTTGAGTGGCGAACGAGACAATTGGAGCCCGGCTGACCGATGCCGAAAGAGGCTTGCGCGTCTGAGTGACGATAGCCCGCCCATCGAGCTCAACATCTACAAGGGTACCTACCACGATTTCGATGCCCCGGAGTTTAAGGTGGGAAGGAAGGTGTTGGGTCACATCGAAAAATACAATCCAGACGCCGCCGAAAAATCGATCCGCAGCGTTTACACATTCCTCCAAAAATACCTCTCGAATTAAAGCACGAGCTCGGAGCGCGTCGCCGGCGGGGAGCTTGGCGGTAACGCACCCCATTCTCCGTCATTCCAGGCCTTGAGCCTGGAATCCATGCCCGCCGCCCGCGGAGGCACTACCGCGAGAGCATCGCCTTCAGTCGCTGTTGCAAGACAGGAGGTTCGACATCCATTCGAACCAGACTGAGCGCATGGCGCATGGCCGGCGTGAAGGGCAGCCAATGTTGCAGATGATCCAGCAACTCCTCCGACATCATGTCTTCGAGCGGGCCGGCGCCCAATTGACCGAGCGCTTTTTCGTGGCCAGGCAATCGGGCTTGATCGATAATGGCGAGCACTCGTTTCAAGACGACCTCGCTCGGATCGTGCAGTAAAATCGTCGACCAATACCATTCGCCGGGATCTGCGAGATAGGCCTCTATATAGGCCTCAGCGGTAAGCGGTGGCTTTCCAACACCCGTCATATCCGGCAGCCACGTCAGATCCGATGCGAGCGCGCTCCGGGTGAACGCGTCGACCGCTGGAGCGTCGGCGGTGTGTTTTCGCGAGCGCGGGTTGCTACGGTTTTTCCTGGTCACTTTTGGGCTTCCCATTTCCACGGCACTCTGCATCAGCATATGGTTGCCCGCAACTCAACTCCGCTATCCCTGGCTACTTGACGCGCCATCCGCTGCGTCGGGGGCAAAAGAGAGCCTCCGTGTTGTGCAGGTTTCAAACATAAGCGGCATCATTCAGGGGTGACGCAAGCGATGCCCGGAGAGGTCAATTTCCAGCAAGACGCTCGATCGGTTCGGCGAGGTCGAGCCAATGCGGGCGATTGTCCCACCAATGAACATGGTCGGGTGCCGGAAAGGACGGATCGGCGAATGTGCCGCCGGCGATGACGACAGTGCCGGGAAAGTATGTTCCGGATTTGGAAAATCCGCCCCCGCCGCAGATCCGGCAAAAGGCTTTCATCACATCCGGCGTGGTTTCGCCTTGCGGATACCATACGGAATATTCTCCGGAGACGATCCGGACATTTTCCTCACGGAACCACACATTATGCGCAAGTGCACTGCCGGATGCACGCTGACAACGCGTGCACGTGCAGACGTGGTTGTGCACAGGATCGCCATCGACCTCCAGGGCAAGGGCGCCACAGGTACACTGCGCATGAAATATGGGCATGGGGGCTCATTCCGTGTTTTTCTCACGGTTGTCGATTTTACGACGCCGGAATCGACACGGTCTATCAAAATTTGCCAGGACCCTCGCATGCGGCAAAGCATGACCGGATGGAGCTCCACCGTCTTCGCGGCGACGATGCATCGGCGTTTTCGAGAGATCCGGCTGGAAGCGTTGCATGGCGGCGCTCAAGCGAAGATGCCCGCCATTTTGAGTTTGCTGCAGAATACCGATATGGCTTTCGCGACGCCCTCGCCGCAGGGAAACTTGAACGGTCGCGTGGCTTCCTCGGTCAGAACCGGCTCGCCTGTTGCGGCGTCACGGCCGGTGACATGCTGCGTCAGCAGGATGCCGCAGGCCTCGCCGGCAGCCTCGTCGATCGCCATCTGGACATCGCCAAGACAGGTATCGCTGGGGATGTCGATGATGAAGGCCGTGAAATATCTCACGCCTCGGCTCCCCGCCACGGCCTTGACCAGGCTTGCATGCGCCTCGGAGACCTCAATCTCCTTCTCCGGCGGCCACATCACATCACTTGCAGGCCAAGCATCATCTTCCACGGCTTCGCCGATCGGCTGCTCACGCATATCCGCTCTCCACATCTTCGGTTTTCAGATGGCGGCCGCCGCGCCGATGTTCTTATTATGTTCTGACAACCGAGAGAGTCAAGACGGATATTTTGGTGTGAGCTGCCTTTCAGTGAACCGCCAGAGAAATGGTGCAGCCGCTCGGGACGGACGCCGGCCACCGGCCTCCTCGAGCGATTCAAGGGCTGCGGCAGTCACGCCGACATGTCCTCGTTCCAGCGGCGTTGCATCTCCTCAGGCGTGACCTGTTCGATGGTTTGCGACAACATCCAGCGATGACCGAAGGGATCAAGCACCTGTGCCACCCGCTCGCCAAAACTCTGGTCGGTCGCCGGGCGCAACATCGTCGCCCCGGCCGACAGTGCCTGCGCCAGTGCTGCGTCGGTCGAAACCGTGTCCATGTGGAAGGTCACCGGCGAGCCTCCGATGGCATCGGGAGACAGGGCGCCGAAATCAGGATATTCGTCTGCCAACATCATCAGCGTCTCTCCGAAACGCAGCTCGGCATGGCCGATCCGCCCATCAGAAGGATCGGTCATGCGGAAGACTTCCGTGGCGCCGAAAGCCTGCTTGTAGAAATCGATGGCCCGTGCCGCATCCTTGACGATGAAGTAGGCGCTCACTTTTCGGGCAAAACTCGGCATGGATGATCCTCCTTGACTGGGTTCTTCATTAACGTTACGTATCGTAAAGATATGAGTCAAGAGAGTAACGCAACACCGAAGAAACGAGGGCGGCCGCCAAGCGCTGCCGCGCAGAGGCGTGCCTTGGAGGCCGCCCATGAAATCCTGATGGCCGAAGGTTTCGGCCGCATGACCATCGAAGCCGTGGCGGCGCGGTCCGGCGTCGGCAAGCCGACGATCTACCGCTCCTGGGCCAATGCGCAGGAACTGGCGATGGCCGCTCTTCTGGTCAACCGGCTACCGGAAGCGGAAGTTGGAGGGGGCACGGCGCAGGCGGCTCTCGGCGCGCAGATGAGCGGACTGGTGACTGCCTTTGCGAGCACACGCGGGCGGCAGATCACGATGGCACTTGCGGCCGCCGACCCGGAAAGCGAATTCACCAAGGCCTTCCGCAATCAGGTGATCCTGTCGAGCCGCAACGCGGGTCGTGTCATTCTGGAGGAGGCTCTGGCTCGGGGAGAGATCGTTCCGCCGCTTGATATGGAGGTGCTGCTCGACATGATCTACGGACCGGTCTTCTTCCGGCTGCTCGTCGGCCATCGCCCGGTCTCGCCGGAGTTCGGCGATGCGATCGTCAGGACCGCGTTGCAGGCCGTTGCACCATCGGGCGCGTGAGACCGTCACGTCGCGATGGGCGAGGGACATTCGCTTGGCCCGCGCATTAAGTCTTTGTTTTCCGCATGTCTTTGCCGCAAAACCGCTGCACACTTTTGCGAGACATGCTTTAGCCGTGATCGTCCCCCAGTTCGCCAAGATGGCGCTGGACCCACTTGATCTCCTCCGACGCCGTGCGCCCGAAATGCCGTTTGAAATCGCGGCTGAACTGCGCCGGGCTGGTGTAGCCGACCGAAGCCGCGACCTCGGCGATCGTTCTCGTCTGGCGGGCGATCATCAATCTTGCCTCGTGAAGCCGCATCGCTTTGACGTATTGCATCGGGCTGCTGCCGGTCAGACCTTTGAAATGGACGTGGTAGGACGGAACACTCATGCCGACAGCTCTTGCCAGATCGGTGACCGCGATCTCCAGGCCATAGTTTTCCCGCAACCAGGCCAGGCTCTGGATGATCTTTCCGGATCTGCCTTTCTGCTGGAGAGCGGCGATCATCGCGCCGCCTTGCGGACCGACCAGGACCCGGTAGTGCAGTTCGCGCAGAAGGCCGGCGCCAAGCACATCCGTCTCAACGCTGCTGCGCAACGCCATCAGCAGGCGCAGCAGGACATCCTCGATATCACCGGACATCCTGCTCGACACGAGACTTCTCGGCTCGTCGCCTGGCAGTTCGGCATGCTCTTCCACCTGTAGTGCGATCTCGGCAGCCATCTGCATATCGAACTCGACATAGACCGCCAGCAAGGGCCGCTCGGGACTGGCCATCGACGTCATCCGAAACGGAACGGGCAGCGACACCGCCAGATAGTGCTCCTCGTCATAAGTGAAGACCTCACCTTCGAGGATGCCCTGCTTGCTCCCCTGAAGGACGAAAACCGCGCCCGGCTGATAGAGGACCGGAATGTCGTGGAGCACGGCTTCGGTGCGCAATATGCGAACGGAAGCAAGAGCGGTCGGATTATATCCGTGACGGAGAGCGAGACGTGCGGCCAAGGCGACCATCTCCCCTCGCCTGGATAGGCCGCGATCACCATTCATAGGATTTGGCAACATTTTGAGAGAATCTGCAATCGATGCGCCGGTTTCTCCATACTATTTGTCAATTCCTATCCTCAATCAAGGAGTATCGTTGATGTCACGAAAGACCTTCTTCATCACCGGATCGAATTCCGGCTTCGGGCTCGCCATTGCATCTGCGGCCCTTCAGGCGGGCCACATGGTGATCGGCACTGTGCGCTCGCAGGCGTCGCGCACGGCGCTCGCCAAAACCCTGCCTGGCCTGCGGCCGGTCGTCTGCGACGTCACCGAGTTCGACCGCATCGATGATGTCGTCGCCGACGCGGAAGACGAGCATGGGCCGGTCGACGCGCTGATCAACAATGCGGGTTACGGCCACGAGGGCGTGCTCGAGGAGTCGCCGATCGAAGAGATGCGGCGGCAGTTCGACGTCAACGTCTTCGGCGCCGTCGCCGTCGCCAAGGCATTTCTGCCGCGGTTTCGCGCGCGACGCCGCGGCTTCATCGTCAACGTCACCTCGATGGGCGGCATGATCACCATGCCCGGCATCGCCTATTACTGCGGCAGCAAATTTGCGCTCCAGGGCATATCGGAAGTGATGCGTTCGGAAATGGCTCCGTTCGGGGTGCATGTGACGACCCTTTGCCCCGGCTCCTTCCGGACGGACTGGGCCGGACGATCGATGGTCCGCACCGAGCGGTCGATCGCCGATTATGATGCCCTCTTCAATCCGATCCGCGAGGCGCGGCAGGCCGTCAGCGGCAAGCAGCGCGGAGAACCCGCCAAACTGGCCGCGGCGGTTTTAGAACTCATCGAATCCGACAATCCGCCGCCGCAGCTTCTGCTCGGCAGCGACGCCCTCAAGCACGTGTCGGACAGGATCGTTCGCCTGCAGCAGGAGATCGAGGCGTGGAAATCCGTCACCGTCTCGACCGACGGCTGACGGCTGACGGCGGAAATTCCGCATGCTGCTTGACAACCTTCCTACTGGAAGGTAGATAAATCTCATGAGCAATCTTTCGACGACATCCGACGAGATCCTGGCCTCCGCCCGAGCATTGATCATGACCGGAGGCTATAACGGCTTCAGCTATGCCGATATCGCTGCCGTCGTCGGGATCCGCAAGGCGAGCATCCATCACCACTTTCCCAGCAAGACCGACCTGGTGCGGACGCTGGTGGTGCGATATCGCGAAGACGCGGAGGCGGGTATCGCCGGCCTGGAGCAACAGGTGCGAGATCCGCTCGCACTCCTTAAAACCTATGCGGGTCATTGGGCCCAATGCATCGAGGATGCCAGCCGGCCCTTTTGCGTCTGCGCCCTGCTGGCGAGCGAACTGCCGGCGCTGCCGCCGGAGGTCGCGGCCGAGGTCAAGGCGTTCTTTCGCTTTGCGTCGGCATGGCTGACCTCGGTCATGGAGCGAGGCGCTCAGGACGGGAGTTTGAAACTGTCGAGCGAACCGCGCGTCGAGGCCGAAGCCTTCATGGCCTCCGTTCACGGCGCCATGCTGTCGGCCCGGGCCTACGGGACCCCGGAGGTCTTCGCCACCATTCTGGCCCCCACCTTGCAGCGGCTCACTCCGACCGCCGCTCGATAAGTTCCGGGCGGAATAAAGCACGGAGCGATAACGACGTTCAGTGAAACTACCAACTAGTAGGAAGAACGACATGATCAAGACCATTCTCCCCGCCCTCCTCCTGGGGCTCACCGCTATCGCGTCGGCGGCCCTCCCGGCGACGCCGGTCCATGCCGAAGACCAGAAACCCGAGCAGGTCCATGTCAGGGGCAGCATCGTCACCTACCGCGGCTCTGTTCTCAAGGTGAAGACCCGCGAAGGAGAGACCGTCGATGTCACCCTCGCCGACGGCTGGAAACTGGCGAGCGTTGCAAATGCTGCGGTCACCTACATCAAGCCGGGCGACTTCGTCGGCATCGCATCGCTGCCGAGCGCAGGCGGCGGTGACGGCGCGCTTGAGGTGCTGATCTTCCCGCCGGCGATGAAGGGTGCGGGTGAAGGCAGCTACGGTTGGGACCTCAAGCCCGACAGCAGCATGACCAATGCGACCGTCGCCGATGCCGTCAAGGGCGTCGATGGCCGCACCGTCACTGTCTCCTATCACGGCAAGGAAAAGAAGATCGCCATTCCGGACGGCACGCCCGTCGTCACCATCGCTCCGGCCACAAATGACGATCTCATTCCCGGCGCCGTCGTCTTCATCCCCGCCGAGAAGGCTGCCTCGGGGCCCCTCGCCCATCAGGTACTTGTCGGAAAGAATGGCGTGGTCCCGCCCATGTGACCACGTCGTCGCCGGTCGGCCGGGCCGCCCCCGGTTCGACCGGCGATTTACCAGGGAATGTCGCCTGAACTGCAGGCGATGGACTCGAACGACGGAGAACACCGGACAGCAGCCCGGCGGTGCCGGGGCGGTTCCGTGAAACCCAATCTCGATGACGGACGACACCGCTCATGACGGCGAGCCGCCCCTATCAGACCAAACCATCACACACAGGAAAGAGATCATGATGACCACCGATCAAACCACCGTCGCGTCTGGCGACAGGCAAGAGTGGCTGACGCGCTATTACTTCACCCGCGCAGCCTTTTCCGCCATCTGGGTCGCCACAGCCTTGACCGCAGGCCGCCAGTCGCTCGCCGTCGCGGCCGCCTTGCTGATCCTCTACCCGGCCTGGGATGCCGCCGCCAACCTCATCGACGCAACGCGGAACGGCGGCCTGGCAAACAACCGCAGCCAGGCAATCAACGTCGCCGTCAGCGCAGTGACGACAGCCGCCGTGATCGTCGCGCTGACGATGAGCATGAATTGGGTTCTCGGTGTCTTCGGCCTATGGGCGATCTTTTCCGGCTTGCTGCAGCTTGGAACCGCTGTCCGGCGCTGGAAGACCGATGGCGGCCAGTGGGCGATGATCCTCAGCGGCGGCCAATCCGCTGTGGCAGGCGCCTTCTTCATCGCCCAGGCGCAAATGCCGGAACCGCCGTCCATCGCCAACATCGCCGGATATGCCGGCCTCGGCGCCTTCTATTTCCTGGTCTCGGCCATCTGGCGAAGCGTCACACAGATGCGGCGGAAGCGGGCCTGAGCCGCGAGTGCGACGACCGGCACGGAACGTCCGAGCTTGGCATACTGAAGTCCGCTCTGCTCAGTTGCTGATGAGGCCGAGCATCGGCTCCATGGCCTCGAATGTCCGGTCCATCGCGTATTCAGGAATGAACGGGAGTGAGATGTGCCCAAAATAGAACGAGATTTGGCCCTCTGCCGCCTGCTCTCCCTGTTTGGCGACAGCCGCGAGGTATAGGGCGGAAGCCAGACCCGTGCGATCTGCACCCGCCTTGCAGTGGATCAAGACGGGTTTTGGAGCACTCCGCATCGTTGCAAGCAACTCTTCGACCTTGTTCTGATCGAGCTCCCGACGGGCACTCATACCGAAGTTGATATGCGTAATGCCCAATTCCTTGGAGACCGCTATTTCTTCGTCGTACCAGGCCTTTCCCACGTTCTCGCCCCGAAGGTTTATGATGGAACGAATGCCATTGCGCGCGGCATATTCGCGGATATCCGCGGGTGAGGGTTGCGCCGACCGGTATACTTCGCCTGCGATCACTGGTGCAAAATTTCCAGACAGCTGGAGATATCCGAGATAGCTTCCAAGGAGTGCCGAGGTGCCGAGGACTGCAAGGCCGGCCCGTTTTGCCAATTGTCTAAGAGTCTGCTTCAATCTGGAGGTCCTCGCTTCGTTTCCCGGCATGGTTTGCGTTTTTCACATTCTCGACCTGTGTTTTCACAGTCCTGCTCCCGACCGGTGCGGAGCGACCTGAATTCCCGACGGCTCGTTTGCGGGTTCCCTCGCCGCCAGGCGGTCTCGAACCGGAAGATGACGTTGTCGATCGGCTTCTTCCGGCTCGCTCCCTGCTGATTGTTGATCTCAAGCCCGGTAGGCGACAAGCACGGCTCCTCCCGCGATCATGGCCACGCCGAGCCAGTTGGGCAGCGACAATCGTTCTCCGAGGAACAGCACCGCAAACACCGAGACGAAGACGACGGACAGCTTGTCGATGGGGGCCACGCGCGCGGCATCGCCGAGCTTGAGGGCCCGGAAATAGCAAATCCACGACGCGCCTGTGGCAAGGCCGGATAGGACGAGGAAGAGCCAGCTTCGCGGCGAAACCGACGACGGCTCCTGCCAGTTTCCGGTGATGGAGAGCATCAGGCCAGCCGCCATCAGGATGATGATGGTGCGGAAGAAGGTGGCAAAATCGGAATTGACATTCTCGACGCCGACCTTCGCGAAGATCGCCGTCAGGGCTGCAAATCCCGCCGAAAGCAACGCCCAGAACGGCCAGCTCGTGAGAAAGTTCTTCATGCTCAATTCCCTGTCCGCTGAACCGGATCATCAATAGCCCGACAAACGGAAGAAGACGACGACCAGATGGATCATTCCGGTCTCCTCAAAGGGCGGCTTGCTTCAAAGCCTCGTCGGTGGCGATTTCGTGACCCAGCACATCCCAATGCTCGATGTGCTTGTAGATGATCACCTTGTTCGTCAGGATCGACCCATGCGTGCGGCAGAACTCTTCGAGTTGGCCACGGTCGGCGATCAGTTCGACGCACATGGTCAGGTCGGGATTGGGTATCTCGAAGCCTTCGTCCTGAAGCTTGCCGCTGTTCGAGTAGCCGAAATGGGTGTGGTGGGCGACGGCGTTCATGATGCCGGCGGCCTTGGCCTGCATCACCAGTTCCCGGTAGAGCGGTTTGCCGCCGCCGAACCATCCGCCCTTGCCGACAGCCTTCTCGCGCGGCTTCAAATAAATGCGGATCATCCCGATCTCGCGGGAGGAGAGCTTGTGGCTGGTCATAACGATTGGCCTTTCCTGAAGGTTTGCGGTTGTCCGGAGGGAGCGCAGCCGCACGCGGCTCATCAAATCGCCCATGGCCTTTGCGTTCATGTCGCGCATGTGGCGAACGGAAATGTCCGGGGGGATGTCATTGGCGACGGCCGTCTTCGGCACGCCGACACGCTGCGAGAGATAGATGCTGGAATGGCCGCTGCAGAGATAGGCGACGAAGCAGGCGACCGCGAGATAGACGGAGTGTGTCGCTCCGAACAGTTCGATCCCCATGATCATGCAGGCGAGCGGCGTGTTGGTGGCCCCTGCGAACACCGCCACGAAGCCGAGGCCCGCAAACAGGTCCGGCGGCGCACCAAGCACACCGGCGAGCGCACTTCCAAGCGCCGCGCCGATGAAGAAAAGCGGCGTGACCTCGCCACCCTTGAAACCTGCGCTCAGGGTGACGATGGTAAACAGCCCTTTCCAGGCCCAACTCCAGTCGTCGATGTGGTCGGGGCGGAAGAAACCGAGGATCGTTGCGTCCTGCGGATTGGGAGACCAGACGCCGAGGCCGAGATATTCGGTGGTTCCGAGACAGGAGACTAGGCCGATGAGGATGGTGCTCGCCAGCACCGGACGCAGCGGCGCGTATGGCAGAATCGCCTTGTAGGCAGACGAGGCGAAATGCGAGAATTCCGCGAAGAAATGGGCTGCCAACCCGAAGGCGACGCCGGCAATGACCACCTTGAGCATAAGCAGAGCGTCGAGATGGAAGCCGGCCGCCTCTCCGACGCCGCCAAGATAGGCGATGGAATAGTGAACGTGGCCGATGCTCCAGGCATGGCAGGTCCAGTCGGCGATGACGGCCGCCAAGAGTGCCGGAAGCAGAGCCTCGTATTGCATCCGGCCGATGGTGAGCACTTCCAGCGCAAAGACCGCACCCGCGATCGGGGTGCCGAAGACCGCGCCGAAGCCCGCCGCGATCCCGGCCATCAGGAGGATGCGGACATCGGCAGGGGTCAGCTTGAAGACTTTGCCGAAGGCGCTGGCCAGACTGCCGCCGAGCTGGACGGCTGTTCCCTCTCGCCCTGCCGAGCCGCCGACAAGGTGTGTCAGCACGGTGGTCACCAGGATGAACGGAGCCATGCGCAGCGGCACGCCGCCGCCCGGTTCATGGATTTGATCGACGATAAGATTGTTGCCGCCTTCGGCAGCCTTGCCGAACCTGCCGTAGGCCCAGACCATGGCAAAGCCTGCGAACGGCATGCAGTAGATCAGCCATGGATATTCGAAGCGCAGTTCCGTCGCCCGATCGAGGCTCCACAGGAAGAGGGCGACGAGCGATCCAACGGCAATCGCCATCGGAACAACGACGGCGATCCATTTTGCCAGGCTGCGGATTTGCTGCAAACGAAGACCGAATATCGAAGCGGGCGTCATAGGCGCGCCGCTCCATCGAGCACGGCAATCAAATGGGGATACGACAGATGAATTCCAGACACGACTCTACTCCTTCGCGTGGTTCGCGTTGAGTAGGAGTCATCAGCTTCATCGGGGAAGCGGTTCGGCGTGATGCCCGGCAGAATCCATTACCGTTCCGAAACGCATATGTCATGCATGGGCGGCCTGTCAACGTCGAGCCGTTCCGTCGGTCACGACTGGCAAACAACCGCAGCCATGCGATCAACGTCGCCGTCAGTTCGGCGACGACGGCTGCCGTGATCGTCGCCCTGACGATGAGCATGAACTGGGTTCTCGGCGTCTTTGGCCTGTGGCCGATCTTTCCGGCCTGCTGCAGCTTGGAACCGCTGCCCGGCGCTGGAAGACCAATGGCGGCCAGTGGGCGATGATCCTCAGCGGCGGCCAATCCGCCGTGGCAGGCGCCTTCTTCATCGCCCAGGCGCAAATGCCGGAACCACCCTCCATCGCCAACATCGCCGGCTATGCCGGCCTCGGCGCCTGCTATTTCCTGGTGTCGGCCGTCTGGCGGAGCGTCACGCAGATGCGGCGGAAGCGGGCCTGAGCTGGCTGGGGCGGGAAAGTGCCGGGGCGGCGAGCGGCGGCGAACCGCTCGCCGGCGCCGCCTATCTCCTGTCATTTCATGAATTGTGGGTGAGGCGCGTCGTGCGCCGATTGCGATGTGAATCCATCGATCAGTCGGGACCAACGTTATAAACTGGGAATTTGTAATAGCTGCAGGCATTCATCGAAAAGTACGCCGCACCATCTCCTATTTCTTGGCGTGCAAGCTCCCATTCGAAGGTGTCGTCGCCACCGAGCCCGGTAATCAACGCCATCATGGTCAGCTCGCTTAACGGCCCTGGAGGAAGCGCGGCTCCGTACACGATTGCCTCCTTTCCGGGGTATTTGCCTTTGATAACTCGCTTGATCGCCAAATCCACCCGTATCATGCGCGTCGGAACGCCTTCCGCCAGGAGCAAACCGGATTCGCCGATCGACAGCGATTTCACGCGCGCCTCCACCACGATCTTCGCTTTCGCCAGCAGCTCATTCTGAGGAGGGCACTGGGGCGTTCCGGCTGCTGGCCTTAGACCAATAGCCAATAAAGCAAGAATTGCTGTGAAGCACAGTCGCATATGCGGGTTCAGGAGCGCTTTCGGCATCGGTGTCTTTCCTTATGCATAGGCATGTCTATTTCGCGTTGATTGCGTGAGGCTGAAACGGACCAGCCCCTCATCCGCCTGCCGGCACCTCTCCCCGTAAACGGGGCGAAGGGACATGCCGCACCGGCTTCCCCCAACCTCGACGTTGCGTTTGCCACGTCCCCTCGCCCCGTTTTACGGGGAGAGGGTTAGGGTGAGGGGCAGCCAGGCCTGAGCCTGGATCCATGCCCGCTGCTGATCGAGATGCGGTGTCCAAAAGCGAGTTCCATACCGGCGCGGTCGGTGATCTTGTTCTACCGAGACGCGCAGCGCGGTGTGACCGCACTCACCGCCTTGTGTAAGTTTTCAAAAAGCAGTTAGCTGCCATCGTTGGCTATGCCTCGTGTGCTGAGACGTGTCCGCATTTCGGGGGAAATCTCGTGCACTGGTCCAAACCCCTAAGACTGCATCTCGGCGTCCTGGTCGTCGCATCGCTGCTTTGCACGTCGACGCCGATCATCTGGCTGGCGTTCAGGCAAGGGAGCGATGCTGCGGTCAGTGCGGGCGTGCAGCAGATGCGCGAGATGAGCCTGCGGCTGATCGAGGGGTACCGCAATACGCTGCAGGGCGGCACCGAGGCGGTGGCACTGGCATCGACCCTGCCGCAGCTCACCTCCCCGCCTCCCCAGGATATCACGGCCAAACAGCAATTCTTTCTGGAGGTTCTCAGAAACGTCCCCAACGCGACGAGCGTCTACACCGGCTATCCTGACGGCTCGTATCTGCAGGTCATCAACACGCAAAGGCAGGATGTCCGCCGGATCCTCGCAGCACCCGATGGCACGGCTTTTGCGATCCGCATGATAGCACGCAGTCAGGGGCCGGACGTCGTATCGACGTTTCGCTTCCTCGACCGCCAGGCAAGGCCGATCGCCGAGCGTGACGTCGACTATGCATCATTCGATCCGCGGCAACGCCCCTGGTACCAATCCGTCATCCAGCACGGCGAGGAAGTATCCGTCGGACCGTATGTTGCGGGAACGCTGCAGCTTCCAACGCTGACGATCGCAGCACCGATGAGAGACGACGATCAGGTTGTCGTCGGCATCAACATCCACCTGATGACTGTCAGCCGCCTGCTGGATGCGCAGGAGATTTCGCCGCGGGCGCGGGCTTATATCATCGATGATGCCGATGATCTGATCGCCCATTCCGACCCGGCAATCATGAACAGGCTTCTCGGCATATGGTCGAAAAATGCCGATGGCGCCGTTGCCGTCGATACGACGACAGACAGTTACGACACGAGCCTCGAAACGGTGGCGAGGCTCAGGCGGGATCCGGCCTTTGCAAACGGCGGCGTTGTGCGGATCGATCTCGATGGCGAACGCCAGATCCTGCAGATCGCCCCCGTCGGCGTGTCCGGTCTGTTCAAGGGAAGCGTTGCCGCAATCGTCGTGCCCCTGGAAGATCTGGTGGCAGAGGCCAATCGGCTGCTCCTGCACAATCTCCTGATTGCGGCCGCCTTCGTGATTGCGGGCGTTGCTGCCTCGGTGATGCTCTCGCGCATGGTCAGCCGCTCCCTCTATCGCCTCGCCGACGAGGCGCGCAGGATCGGCGATCTCGACGTCGGCGAGAAAGGCGTATCCCATTCCTTCATATCGGAGATCAACACGCTGGCGGGCGCGCTGGCGGCAAGCCGCCACGCCATCGGCCAGTTTGCCCTCTATGTTCCGCGTGAAGTCGTCAGGCGGATCATCGATCCCAAGGCAAGAACTGCCGTCAAGGCGCAGCGGCAGGATGTGACCGTGCTGTTCACCGACATCAGGGACTTCACCACCATATCCGAGCAACATTCGCCCGAGGACGTGGTCGATACGCTGTCGGCCTATTTCGAACTGCTGAACACCATCGCCGAGCGCAATGGCGGGACTGTCGTGCAATATCTCGGCGATTCCATTTTCGTCATGTGGAACGCCCCTGTTCCGGATGCCAGACATGCCGAAAACGGCTGCCGATGCGCGCTTGCCATGAAAGCAGCGGTCGACGAGTTGAATGAAGCCAACTGCCGGAATGGCCGTCCCGCGCTCATCACCCGATTTGGATTGCACACCGGACCGGCGGTGGTCGGCAGCTTCGGCGCGATTTCCAGGCAGCAGTACACGGCCATGGGCGATACGATCAATGTCGCCTCACGGCTGGAAGGACTGAACAAGGAATTCAACACCTCGATCCTGGTGAGCGCCGCCATCCACGAGGCTGTCGCCGATCGCTTCGCCCTTCGCCCGCTTGGCCTGGTGCAGCTCAAGGGGCGGGCCGAGAAGGTCGATTTATGGGAACTTGTCGGGGAAAGCCGGAGGGCAACGGAATGAATGAGCGTTCGGGTTGCGACCAACGGCAGCTTCGCGCCGCCAGCGGCCTTTGTGGCGTCGTAAACTTTCTCTATTTCTTCGGTCAATTTAATCATGGCCGCCAAGGGTATCGCCAATGGGATGGGAAGCACTCGGGCAATGGGGTGAAGACGCGGTTCGCATCGAACGGCTCACGGGTGGCGTTGCCAACGACGTGTGGAGCGTTCGCGTCCACGGGCAGATCGCGGTCGCTCGTCTCGGCTCCAGGAGCGACGCTGATCTTGCATGGGAAGCAGAGCTGCTGCAATACCTCGACCGTGAAGGCATGACCGTTCCGGTGCCGATACCGACGACCGACGGCCGGCTATTCGCAAACGGTCTGGTGGTGATGAAATACATGGAGGGCGGACCGCCCGAGACGGCGTCCGACTGGCGTCGCGTCGCCGACACGCTGCGCGAGCTGCATCGGCTGACGCAGGGCTGGCCGCAGCGCCCGGGTTGGCGATCGTCGAGCGACCTCCTGCATACTGAGACCGGAACGAGGATCAACCTTGCCGCGATGCCGCCTGAGGGCGTTATTCGATGTCGAGCAGCGTGGGCGCGGCTCATCGGGCGTCAGACATGTGTTGTCCACGGCAATCCCAACAGCCCCGGCAACGTCCGCATCACCGCAGATCGGGTCGCGTTGATCGACTGGGATGAGTCACATGTCGACGTCCCCGACCTTGACCTGGTGCTGCCCGACAACGCTGCCGATCTCGACGACGGCGCACATGACATCGCCGCGCAAGCTTCAGCCGCATGGGAAGCCGCCATCTGCTGGCAGGACGAATACGCAGTCAAGCGGCTTGCCGAGGTTCGGGCGGTCTAAACAATTGAGTTGAAGGCGGGCTGTCACATGCTCGCGCTAAGCGTGATGAGAAGTTCATCCAACTGCTCGAACTGCTCGGGCATCGCGTCTTCCATGCCGACGAAAGACTGGTCGAGCGCTTCCTTCGAGGGATAGAGTTCCCGCAGCATCAGCAGCGTCCTGCCGTTCTCTTCCTCGAAGGTCACCGTGGTGACGGCGCCCTCCTCCCCGCCTTCGTCATTGGTCCAGACGAGGCGCGATGGCGGCGACACGTCGAGATACTTGCCGAAGAAGGCCATGGCGTCGGCGGCACCGTGTCCGAACGTGATGCGATAGCTGCCCCCGGTGCGAACATCCATCTCGCAGGAAAGCAGGGGCACGCCCATCGACTTCGGCGCCCACCACAGCTTGAACAACTCCGGCTTGGTCCACGCGTCGAATACGAGGCGAACCGGGCCGTTGAAGGTGCGCGTTACCACGAGTTCAAGTTCGGATATCCGTTCGACCGCCGTGCGGCCGTTACTCGCTCTGTCCCCCATCGACTTTCTCCTTCCGTTTCAGGGCCTCGATGACGTCATCAAGCGCGTCGAAGCGTGCATTCCAGATCTGGCGGCGCGCTTCGATCCATGCCGCCTCTTCCTCGAGCCCGCGTGTGCCCAGCCTGCAGGTCCGCACACGCCCGACCTTCTCCGTCGTCACCAGCCCCGCCTGCTCCAACACACCGATGTGCTTCTTCATGCCCGTGAGGGTCATGTGGAAGTTCTCTGCGAGCTCCGTGATCGAAGCATCCGCGCTCCCGAGCTGCTCCAGAACGCCACGTCGCGTGGCGTCCGAGAGCGCGGCAAAGGAGGCATCAAGGCGAGTTGTCGAAAACTGAACCATCTAGTTCAGTGTTTAGCACGCAGATCGGCGCCATGCAAGCGGCCGAGATCGGCCTCAGGCTGGCGGCGCAGATATCTCGGCATGGAAGTCGCCGCCCCACCTTCCGTCATCCCAGGCCCTGAGCCTGGGATCCATGCCCACTGCTGATCGAGACGAGAGTGGATCCTCGGGTCAAGCCCGAGGAGGACGGAGCGTGGGGTGGCGTCTGGAGCAAGGACAGCGACGTAGCCGGACATGATCGGCGACGGCTCTCCGTTGAAGATGCGCGGTCCACATCCGGTAGCCGATGCGTCATCCGACGGAATGTCATCAGCCCCGCATAGGCGCGTTGCTTCCTGCATCGACGATCGCCTGAACAACAAGCGCGATGCGTTTGTCACGCATGCCGGGCCTGATGCGGCCTGAACGTTCGAGCTCGGCAAGCCCATGAAGGGCGGCCCAGAAGGTCTCGGTCGCGATCTCCACATCGGCACAGAACGGCGACACGGCTGCTGCAATGGCGTCGAAACCGGCCCGAAGTTCCGGTCTCGTTTCCGCCTCGGCGAACTGCAGCTGGGTGGGCAGGATAAACATCGCCTCGTAGAGTGCAGGCCGGCTGAAGGCGAAGGCGAAATAGGCCATGGCGACATCCATGAGGGACTCTCGTTGCCCGTTCGCCGCGCCCGCCGCATCCTGCAGAACGGTTGCAAGCTCCTTGAAGCCCTCGACTGCGACCGCTGCAACGATGGCGTCCCTGTTGGCGAAATGCGAATAGAGGATCGGCTGGCTGTATTCGATTTCCTTGGCCAGGCGGCGGATCGTCACGGCATCCCATCCTTCATTCTCCGCGACGGCACGTGCTGCCGCGACAATGCGCTCTTCCCGCCCAGCCCTTTCCCGCGTTTTTCGCTCTGCGATCCCCATTGCTCAATCTCCATGCCGCTGCAGGGCCAATTCCCGTCACAGATTATATCGATGCTTGACTAACTAGCAATGCTAAGGCACCTTTATCTAGCGTTGCTATTTTTTATATCAATGATAGAAGGATTGTCTCATGCTTTGGTTTGCCAACGGGGCCGGGTTGTTGCTCGCCCTCGCTATTATCGCGATCGGCACCGGCTATATTGCCAGCCCGACGACCATGATGCGCAGTTTCGGCCTGCCGCTTCCCGAAGATGGCCCAAACGTCGCTTGGTGGCTCCGCCTGAAGGGAGTTCGCGATATCGTCGCGGGATTACTCGTGCTGGCGTTCATGATGTGGGGTTCCCAACGGGAGGTCGGCATCGTGCTTTTGATCGAAGCGATGATCCCCGCAGGCGACATGCTGCTCATTCTCGCAGCGAAAGGCTCCACCAAAAGCGCCTTCGGCATTCACGGCCTGACGGCAATGATCATGGTCCTGGTTGCAGTCCCCATGATGATCGGGGCCGACTAAGATGGTTCACGTTCTTTCAATCTGGTTCCTGGTCGCCGCCTTCTCCGGCGCAGGCCTCGTCAACGCCATCGGCACGTCCGGGACGCGAAGCGATTTCGCCCGGTGGGGCTATCCGCGCTGGTGGGGCATCGTGACGGGTGGACTGGAGATATCGAGCGCCGTCCTGATTGCGCTTCCCGTCAGCCGCATTGTCGGAGTGGCGCTCGGCGCAGTCATCATCGCGGCTGCGGTTTTCACTGTTCTCCGCCACCGCGACCATGCACACTTGGCGCCGCTCAGCGTCTTTGTCACCTTGATTGCTGTTGCCGCGATCTCATCTTGAGCACGACCGCTTTCACCGACAGGCGTGTGCAACCCGCCCCCTACCCTCCGTCATCCCAGGCCCTGAGCCTGGGATCCATGCCCGCTGCTGATCGAGGAGGCCAGAGTGGATCCTCGGGTCAAGCCCGAGGACGACGGAGCGCGGGGTGGCGTCTGCTCTGGGAACAGCGACGTATCCCGACATGATCGGGAGCCATCAACACCGATTTTTGTCCCGTGATTTCGCCCATGCAAAACCGTTGACATTACGCTGCGTAGAATATATCCATACGGTTATATAGCTAGGTGGTGATATATGGACGACAAGCTTGATGCGATTTTCTCCGCACTCTCCGATCCCACGAGGCGAGCAATTCTTGGGCGGCTTGCGAACGGCAAGGCGACGGTGGCTGAACTCGCTGATCCCTTCGAGTTGTCTCAGCCTGCCATATCAAAGCATCTCAAGGTCCTGGAACAGGCCGGATTGATCCGCTCCGGCCGTGAAGCGAATTCGCGTCCCCGCGTCCTCGAGCCGGCCGCGTTGAAGACGGTTGCCGATTGGGTCGCCGATTACAGACGCTTCTGGGATCAAAGCTTTGATCGTCTCGATGACTATCTGTCCAAGGTACAAGGATACGACAATGACTAATCCAGAGACCGATACCGACAATACCCGCGACCTGGTTCTTGTCCGAAGGTTTGATGCCCCATGCGATCTGGTTTTCAGGGCATGGACCGACCCGAAAGCGTTCGCACAGTGGTGCGGTCCTCACGGTTTCAAGGCGGTAGGCGACCAGCTTGAAGCCTGGCCCGGCGGCAGGCACCGCGCCTGTCTGATCGCCCCAGATGGAGAAGAGCATTGGGTCGGCGGAAAATATCTGGAGGTCGAGCCGCCGCACAGGCTTGTCTTCACACATGCCTGGGAGCTCGCAACCGGCGAAAACAGCCCGGAAACGGTCGTCACCATCACATTCAGGGAAAGCGACGGAGGCACCGAAATGACGTTTCGACAGAGTGGATTTGATAGCGCATCGTCACTAAAGGGTCACGAAGACGGCTGGTCGCAAAGTCTCGAGCGCTTGAGCTTGTTTCTCGGGACTGAATCCGAAGGGCCGGATCATGCCTAAGGTGGCGATGAAGCTCTATTATTGCGAGACGCTCAATCCCCGGAAGGCCTGCGCCGCCGCTCGTTTTCTCAAAGCCGATGTCGAGTTCGTCAGGGTTGACCTGGCAAGCGGAGAACAGCGCAGTCCAAAATTCCTGGCGCTTAACCCGAACGGGAAAGTCCCGGTGCTGGAGGATGATGCGGGAACTTTATGGGAAGCGAACGCCATCATGTGCAGGCTGTCTGACAGCGTCGCATCGGATTTCTGGCCGCATGACCACCGGCAGATCGACGTGCTGCGCTGGTTGAGTTGGGATGCCAGTCATTTCACCCGGCACGGGGCAACGCTGTGGTTTGAAACCTTGATCAAGCCGTTGTTCGGCGGGGAGCCTGACGTCGCCGTGATCGACGATGCGAAGACGAGTTTTCGGCTCCACGCTCGCGTGCTCGACGATCATTTGGCCAAGAACAGCGTCGCCGTCGGGAAGACACTGACTGTGGCAGACTTCGCATTGGCCGCTGCACTTCCTTTTGCAACCGCCGCCGGGATTCCACTCGCCGAGTTTCGGCATATCCAAACGTGGTACGGACGGCTTGAAGAACTGGATGCGTGGCGAAACCCTTTCCCGGTCTAAGAGGGCACGGGCGAAGAACCATTTTGCCAGGGTGAAAGGCGTTGGCAAAGGCACGTGAATTTATCGAGATCGGCCACTGATCTATTGGCTACCTTACTGGAGATGAAGCATGTTCACCCACGTGATGATTGGAAGTAACGACTTGGAGCGGGCCAGAAACTTCTACGACGCCACGTTCGCTGCTTTGGGAGGCAAGCCCGGCGAAATGGATGCAAGAGGCAGACTGATCTATGCCCACGAGGGAGGTCGGCTGATGATCACGAAACCAATTGATGGCAAGCCGGCGACCGTAGCCAACGGCGGGACTATCGGTATCGCCGCCGCGAGCCCCGACCATGTTCTAGCGTGGCATGCCGCCGGTACTGCGCATGGTGGCACAGCGATCGAGAGCCCGCCACGGGAACGTCCGAACGGGTCATTCGTCGCCTATCTTCGCGATCCTGACGGAAATAAACTGACCGTACGATCGCAGCCGACGAAATGAGTTAGCCTTCAGCAGCGCCTACTGGACAGCGTGGTCGATGCTCAAGAGGCGAGAGGCGATTTCGCTCGGTGGGACTATCCGCGCTGGTGGGGCATCATGGCCCGCGGGATGGAGATATTGAGCGCCGTCCTGATTGCGCTTCCCGTCAGCAGCATTGTCGGCGTGGCGCCCGCGGCGACCGAAAACCCGTTTTCAATTCCCAGCCATCGCTTCTGCCACCGCAGCGTCGGAGACTTCTTTTGCCACCTCTGATATCAATGACCGCAACCAGCGATGGGCGGGATCGTTTCGGTAGCGGACATGCCATGCCAGCTCTACCGGGAAGCTGCCGAGATCGACCGGCGCGGGCAGGACTTTGAGACGCGGGTCGCGGGCAAGGCGATGGCAGATCAACCGGGGCAGCGTGGCGCAATAGTCGGTGACAGCAACCATTTCAGGGACGGCCAGAAAATGGGTGACGGAGACCGAGACGTCGCGCCTGAGACCTGCCTGCTGCAGCATCTGGAACAGGCCGACGCGCATCCGGCCAGGCGGAAGCACGTTGACATGCCGCATCCGCTGATACTGTTCCTCGGAGATGCTTTCGGCGATCTCGGGATGATCTCTGCGCACGACACAGGCCAGTCCATCGTCCATGAGATGCTGCACGACCATGTTATCAGGCGGCTCGACGATCCGGCCGAGCACCATTTCCGTCGTTCCTGACATCGCGCCGGTCTCGGCCAGATCATTGCCGAAGGGCGTCAGGCGCAGCCTGATCCCGGGAGCGCATTCGCGCAGCCGCGCCACGATCACCGGCATCAGGACAAACTCAACGTAGCTGTTGGGGGCGATGGTGAACTGCCGTGTCGCCCGCGCCGGATCGAACGCCTGCTGACCGAGAATGACGTCATCGAGGCTCGCCAAGGCTCCGCGGATCACTGGAGCAAGTGTCTCTGCCATCTCAGTCGGCTTCATGCCATAGCGCTCGCGGATGAACAGCGGATCGCGCAGCGTCTCGCGAAGGCGGTTCAAGGCGTTGGAGACGGCCGGCTGCGTCATGCCCAGTTGTTCGGCTGCGCGCGTGACATTGCGCTCTTCCATGAGCGCCACGAAGACAGGCAGGAGGTTGAGGTCATACTTCATCCAGATATATTGCCGAACGCATATCTGAAATCAAAGAAATAAATTTCAGGAATGAGAGCCGCCGAGGCATGATCCCCTCATCGAAAGCAACCGATCACATCTGTCTCGAAAGGATCTCCAGATGAAAATCCTCATGGTTCTCACCTCGCACGACCAACTGGGCAATACCGGCCGGAAGACCGGCTTCTGGCTCGAAGAGTTCGCCGCCCCCTATTATGCCTTCCTCGAAGCCGGCGCCGATATCACCGTCGCATCGCCGAAGGGCGGACAGCCGCCGCTCGACCCGAAGAGCGACGAACCGGGCTTCCAGACCGACCAGACCCGCCGCTTCCATGCCGACCCGGATGCCCAGGCCGTGCTCGCCTCGACCGTAAAGCTCGCTTCGGTCTCCCATGACGATTACGACGCCGTGTTTTATCCGGGCGGCCATGGCCCGCTTTGGGATCTGGCGGAAGACAGGAATTCGATCGCCCTCATCCAATCGCTCTATCAGGCCGGCAAGCCCGTCGCCTTTGTCTGCCACGCGCCGGGTGTGCTGCGCCACGTCAAGGCTTTGGACGGCACGCCGCTGGTTCAGGGCAGACAAGTCACCGGCTTCAAGAACTCCGAGGAAGACGGCGTCGGCCTCACCCAGGTGGTGCCGTTCCTGGTCGAGGACATGTTGAAGGAGAACGGCGGCGTCTATTCCAGCGGCGATGACTGGTCGTCCTATGCGGTGAAGGACGGCCTGCTGATCACCGGGCAGAACCCCGGCTCATCGGTGGAAACCGCCGGCATTCTGCTCGCCGCCGTGACGGCGGCAAAGGCCGCCTGACACAGAGCGGCTGGTCGGGGATAAACCCAGGACCAGCCGCTCTGTTGCTTGTGTTGCGGCGATGATCAGAGCTTTCCCTCTGCCAGCAGTTGGCGGGTCCGCTTCAGCGTCGACAGCAGTGCGGCCTTGTAGCCCGTTTCGCCATCGAATTGTGCCTGCTCGGCCTGCTCTTCCGGGCCGTTCGGCTGTTTGCCGCGCAGGCCGAGATAGCAGTAGAAGCGCAGCTGCAAGGCACCTTCTTCATCCTCGAAGAGCTCGTTGATGATCGCTCCCTCGCGTGGCCCCGTTGCCTGAAAGAAGGTGACCTTGCTTTGCTGTTCGAGAGTGATGATCTCGCGCAGATCCTGCCCGGCAATTGTCGCCTCGCGCACGAAGTGGGTCGGGCTTTCCTCGACGACGTCGCAGCGGGTGCAGAGACCGGCGGGAAGAAAGAGCCGGGCGTCGCGTGCCTTGTGTTCGAGACCTCGCCAGGCCTCAGCGTGCGTCAAAGGGGTTTCTCCTTCCGGGTTCACCGGAACTGTGGCTGCGGAATAGATCATGGTGATCGTCCTTTTGGGATCGCTGTTGCTGCCTCAGGCGGAAGCAACAGATTCCGCGGCGAAGGCGGAATAGGAGCGCAGCGGGCGGCCGAGCAGCTTTGTCAGGCGCTCGACGTCACCGGCCTCGGGCAGCATGCCGTCGGTCAGGAAGCGCTCGCCCATCAGCCGCATGTCGTAGGCCATCCAGGCGGGCATGAACTGCTTGAGATTCTGCTCGAAGCCCTCGGTATTGTCGCCGCCATAGTGGATCGGGCGGGCGAGCACGTCTGACCAGATGGCGGCGATATCCGCCCCAGTCAGCGTCTCCGGACCGACCAGGTTGATCCGGTCGAGCGCCAGCGGCTCTGCAGACTGTTCGCGGCGCAGCAGCTCAAGGGCGGCGATCTCGGCGATATCACGGACGTCGATCATGGCGAGACCCTTGGCGCCGACCGGCATCGGGTAGGCGCCGTAGCCGGTGATGACGTCTTTGACCGTCAGATCGTTCTGGATGAAGTAGGCCGGGCGCAGGATCGTCGCATTGAAACCCATCTGCTCGATCATTCGCTCGACCCCGAACTTGCCGGCGAAATGCGGCACGTTCACGTAGAGGTCGGCGTGGATCACCGAGAGATAGACGATCCGCTCGATGCCGGCCGATCGGGCGACGTTCAGCGCGATCAAAGCCTGGGTGAATTCGTCCGGCACCACGGCGTTGAGCAGGAAAAGGGTCGACACGCCTGACATGGCGTTACGCAGCGAGTCGACGTCGAGGAAGTCGCCCTGCACGACGCTGACGCCAGCCGGGAATTCGGCTTTCGACGGGTCGCGGACAAGAGCACGGACATCGGCGCCGCGCTTGACGAGGTGTTCGACGACTTGGCGGCCAACATTGCCTGTGGCGCCGGTAACGAGAATGGTCATGGTCTTTCTCCGTGTTGGGTTGCTTGACACGTCGAATATGTGTGGTTCACTGGTAGTCTGATAGACAGAAATTTTAGACGCACCGTCTCGCTGGTGGAACACTTATGGATCTTCTTGCGCTTGCCGATTTCAATCTGGTTGCCCGCCATGGTGGCTTCGGCAAAGCGGCAAGGGCCACCGGCCGGCCGAAGGCAACCCTGTCGCGGCGTGTTGCCGAGCTGGAAAGCAGCCTCGCTCTGCGGCTGTTTGAACGGGGTGCGCGTAACCTGAAGCTCACCGAGGAAGGACGGGCGCTGTTCGAGCGGACAGGGGCGTTGCTCGCCGAACTGGACGAGACGGCTGCGGCGATTGCCTCGGGCGGTCAAAAGCCCAAGGGAAGATTGCGGATCAGCGCACCGTTGCATTTTTCCCAGACCGCGATGGGCAGGATCGCTGCGGGCTTTGCCCTCCAATATCCGGAGGTGAGGCTTGAGGTGACGAGTGAGGACCGGCCTGTCGATATGATCGAGGAAGGCTACGATCTGGTCATCCGGGTCAATCCGGATCCCGACGAAAGCCTGGTCGGACGGGCGTTTCTCCGCGACCGGCTGGTGGTGGTGGCAAGCCCCGAGCTCCCCCGCCCGACCGGCGGACGTGCCGCTCCCGGCGTCGCGCGCGGCGCAGGCGAAGCGCAAACATGGCAGGTGAAGACACCAGGCGGCCGGTCGACGATCAGGATCGAACCTGTGCTCACCTTGGCGACGCTCATCATGGTCCGGGATGCGGTGCGCGCCGGCGTCGGTGCAGGACGTCTTCCGATTTCGCTGGTGAGCCGTGACCTGGCGGACGGCACATTGGTCAATTGGGGCGATATCGACGGCCCCGAGATCGCTCTCTGGACGCTCTACCCCTCCCGGCGGCTGCTCAGCGCGCGCGTCTCGGCGTTCCTGGACTTTCTCAAACAAGCCTTCCCCCATGGGACGGCTGACGAATTGGCCGCCTATATCGGCCGGTGATGACCGAACCCGCTTTCGGACGCAGAGAATCTGGCCCATAACCGACGATATCGACATCCAGAGGAGAGCAGCGTGTTTCGTTATTGCTTGCGGAGAGATATTGCGGGGCAGAGCCGAAGCCGATGGGCCTGCTCTGGGCGCCGTCTTTCGTCTTGATGCTGTTTATGATGTCAATTCCATCCCCAATGATTATTTTGGTTGAGTTCGCCAACGCTCGAGCTCAGCCTGCGCGAAGCGCGGCGTGATATGCTGCGGGCAGTTCCAGTCGAATGCCTCCACCGCGATGAGGACGAGACGTTCCACGCGAGCGGCGTAGTCAGGCACGGTCAGCTTCTTCGCCAGCACCGGATCGTCTGTCGCATCGATGATGCACATGTGACCAAAGATCTTCAGACGCCGCCGGTGCGCATAGTCCATCAGGAACAATGAGACGCGGTCATTGCCCGTAGTGATCTATTGCCGGTTACCGCGAAAATCCGCGAAGCCCAGCGTCGATACATCGACGGTGGTGAGAATGCCCGCGGGCCCGCCACGGTACTGGACATAGGGCTATCCGGTGTCCGAGACACTGCCGAGATAGAAACCATCGCGCGCCCTGATGAAGGCCGTTTCCGACGGACCCAGGCGCTGGCTCTGCCCGGTATCGTCTGCGTGGCCGCGCGCGCCTATCCTCTCCCACTGCGCCGCGCTGCCATAGTGTTCCTGCGCGGCCGCGACGGAGGCCGTCGTGGCGATACCGAGATATCTGGTGCTCATGCCGTTTCTACCCTCGCGACTGCCGGAGCGGGGCCCGCCGTAGCGGACCTCAGTTCTGCAGGGCCCAGTCCGCTACCTGCCAGCGCACCTGCCCGCGGTCGGCGACGACACGGCCGAGCCCCGGGAAGGGCATGTGCGTGGCGGCGATGAGCGCGCCCTCCGAAGCGGCGCGAGGAAAAAAGCGGTCGCGCATCGCTTTGGCCGCTGCAGGGTCCTGCTCGAACAGGAAGAACACATCGGTCGCCCCAGGATGCACGACGGGAAAGATCATATCAGAAACCATGATCAGGCTCTGCCCGCCATCTTCGACCCGCACGCCGATATGGCCGGGTGTATGGCCGGTAAGATCGACAATGGAGACGCCCCGCACTATTTCACGCTCTCCATCAATCGCCTGGAGTTTCGGGTAGAGGCGCACGACCTCCTCGGCCATGTGGAAGCTGGTCTGCAGATAATCGGGCGCGCCGCTACGCTTGGCCGGGTCGGTCCAATGGGTGACGTCACGACGATCGATGTAGAGTTCCGCCTTGGGGTAGTTGTTCTTGCCCCCGACGATCAGACCGCCCATGTGGTCCTGGTGCATATGCGTCACGATCACCGCGTCGATCTGGTCGCGCTGCAGGCCGAGCGCGCTGAGCGCCTGCGGCAGTTCGCCGGTCTGCCCGATCGAGCCCGCTGGACCGGCATCGATCAGGATGCGGCGCTCACCATCCTCGACGAGATACTGGTTGAAGAGGAACCGCACGCCGCTCGGCCGGGCGGTGAACTGCGCGATTGCCGCCTGTTCGACCTCGGCCGCGGCGCGTCCCGGGAAATAGTCGTAGGGCATATCGGCATACCCGTCGGTCAGGGCTGTCACCGTGAAGCGGCCAATGCGGATCTGCGCCAGCGGCGTAACGCTGACCGGCGTCTGAGCGGTATCCTGCGTCGCGGCAAGGGCGGGTGCGAGAGCGCCACCGATCAGGTCTCCCCCGAGGAGGCTCCCCCCGATGAGGCCCAAAGGAAGCGCGCTGGCAAAGGCGCGACGTGAAAGTTGAGGCATGCGTTCCTCCGGATCTTTGGCAATACGGGAGCCAGCCGGCCGGCGTCCCCTGGACGACATGAAAGCTATGATATCCACAATTGATAGGGTATCCTATCATTTAGAGAACTTACCTCTCAAATTCCGGAAGGTTTCGATGGATCGGTTCGAAGCAATGTCGGTGCTGCTGGCGGTGGTCGAGGCAGGCAGCCTCTCGGCCGGGGCGCGGCGACTGCATGCACCGCTCGCCACGGTCAGCCGCAAGGTCACCGATCTCGAAAAGCACCTTGGCGTGCGCTTGGTCCTGCGCACCCGCCGCGGCCTCGCCGTGACGGAGGAGGGGCGCGCCTTCGTCGCCGCGTCACGTCGCATTCTAGAGGAACTGGACGCGGCGGAGCGGCAAGCCAACGGCGATTACAGCGCGCTGCGTGGCGGGCTGCACGTGACCGCACCGATTGCCTTCGGCGAGCGCCATCTGCTGCCAATTGCGCTGGAATTCCTGAAGGAGCAACCCGATATCAACCTGCGCCTGAGCCTGGTCGATCGGCAGCTAAGTCTGGCGGATGAGCACGTCGATGTGGCCCTGCGGATCGGGCATCTGGCGGACAGCGCGCTTATCGCAACGCGCGTGGGCACCGTCCGCCGGGTGATCTGCGCGAGCCCCGACTATCTCGCCCGCCGAGGAGTGCCGCGTCAGCCGGATGACCTCGCCCAGCATGACGGCATAAGCTTCCAGGGCTTCGCAACCGCGCCGGAATGGCGCTACCGCCGGGATGGCGCGGCCTTTGCCGTCGAGCCGCGCTACAAACTCGCGGTCAACACGACGGAGGCTGCCATTCAGGCAGCACTGGCCGGTATCGGCATTATCCGCGTGCTTTCTTACCAGATCTCCGATCAATTGCGCTCCGGCGCGCTGCAGGAATTGCTGACGGAGTTCGCACCGGAACCGCTTCCGGTGAACGTTGTCCATGGACCAGCCGATCCCCTGCCGCTGAAGGTGCGTTGCTTCCTCGACTGGATCGCGCCCCGCCTACGCGCGCAGATGGCTCGCTAGCGTCCCGCTATCCAGGCGCGCCTCCGTTAATGGCGGCCAGGCACACCGGTGCGAATGCTGCAAGGTGCAGCGCGCCTTCCCTAAGCTCCCAACAGCTCGGGCTTTCCAGAAAGAGCCAAACATCTCCAGGACTGCAACGAGGACGCGGAACTGCCGTTGATTGGAGGTGGGACCATAATCTTCGGGCCTGCAGGTCGGCTGCTCCTGTCGATCGATCTGCGATGTATTTCACATGTGATATTGGTTATTGTCCTGGGGCTGTGAGCGGTTTCATTAAGCGATCGTTCACGTATTCAAGGGGTTTGTACGTTTGCGTCCGGAGCTTCGACCGTGCTTTCCTACTTCTTTGGCCCGTACGTACTTGTACCAGAACGGCAGTCGCTGACGCGGGATCAGACGGCCGTTCGTGTCGGTAGCCGCGCACTGGAAATTTTGGCGGCGCTGATCGAACGTCCCGGCGAACTGGTGGGCAAGGCTGAGCTTGTGTCGCGCGTCTGGCCGGATACCTTCGTCGAGGAAAGCAATCTCAAGGTAAACGTTGCAGCTCTTCGTCGCGCGCTTGGCGATGCTCCGGGCGACATGCAATACATAGCGACGGTGAGCGGCCGGGGTTATCGGTTCGTCTTTCCCGTGCGTATTTCGGGCCAGAGTGACACCTCCGTCACGGCGACGTCTCAAGGTGCCCGCACGAACAATCTGCCTGTTTCAACAACCCGTTTGGTGGGAAGAGGCGATGCTGTTGATGCAATCCGGTGCGCAGTTGAGGTATCGCGCCTCTTGACGATCGTTGGCCCGGGTGGCGTCGGCAAGACGAGGTTGGCTCTCGCAATAGCTGATCAACTTACTGCTGCGTATCACGATGGCATCTGGTTCGTTGATCTGGCGACCGTGAACGATGCGACTCTCGTACCGACGGCGATCGCCACGGCGATGGGATTGAGGGTCCACTCGGCGAATATCAAAGCTGCGGTCGCCGCCTTCGCAACCGACCGGGAATTCATGCTTGTGCTCGACAATTGTGAGCACGTCATCGAAGCGGTGGCCTCCTGCGCAGAAACGCTCCTGGCCGCCGCCGCGAGGGTACGGATTCTCGCCACGAGCCGTGAACCCATACGGGTTGTCGGAGAACAGGTCTATCGCCTGCCGCCTCTCGAAACACCACCCGAAGTGTCCGAACTTTCCGCAGCCCAGGCTTTGGCGTTCCCAGCGGTGGAGCTCTTCGTCGAGCGCGCGGCCGGAAGTCGCGGCGAGTTCAAGCTTAACGACGGGAACGCGCCAGTCGCTGCTGAGATCTGCCGCAGGCTCGATGGGCTGGCACTCGCGATCGAACTCGCCGCGCCGCGGCTGGATGCGTTCAGTACACGCGAGCTCCTCGACCTTCTCGCCGATCAATCTCATGTGTTGAGCGATAGGCGGTGTGGCGACCCTCGCCACCACACCTTGGCTGCAACGCTGGACTGGAGCTATGGCCTGCTCGGCGAGCCTGAGCGCGTCCTGCTGCGACGCCTCTCGGTCTTTGCTGGCGCCTTCAGTCTCGAATCGGCCTGCGCCGTTGCAGTCGACAAGGGTCATGCCCGCTCCGGATGCATTCACGGTGTCGCGAACCTCGTTGCGAAGTCGCTTATATCGACGGAGAGAGGAGAGCTCGGGACGCATTACAGATTGCTCGATACAACCCGCAAATATGCGCTGCAGAAACTTGCCGAGAGCGGCGAAAGCAACAGCCTACGCCAGCGCCACGCCGAACATCTCCTCGAACTCGCCAAACGCGCCGAGGCGGAATGGAAAATCCGGCCGACGGCCCAATGGCTCGCCGAGTACGGGCGAAAGATGGACGATATCCGCGGTGCTTTGGGCTGGGCGTTCTCCGGGAACCGCAGCGTTGCCACCGGCGTAGCGCTCACGGTTGCTGCTCTCCCGTTTTGGGAACATCTATCGCTCCTGGAGGAGTGCCGCACCGGGGTAGAACTCGCCCTCAGTCGTTGTTTTGCCGATTTCCGCAGTGCGAGCGACGAGATGAAGCTGCAGCTTGCCTATGGCACGGCGCTGCTTCACACCCGCGGCCCGCTACCCGAAGTCAAGACCGCCTGGACCACAGCCCTCGGCTCCGCCGAAGTGCTCAACGACACCGAATACATGCTCAGGTGCCTGTGGGGATTATGTGACTATTTCACCTGGACGGGCGATCACCAATCGGCCTTGGGGATGGCGGATCGGATAAGAAGGCTGGCAACCGACCGCGGCGATCTGGATGCACGCAACAATGTCGATAGGCAGACTGGAACCGCTCTGCGCTACCTGGGAGAGCTTGCCGAGGCACGGCGTCACCTCGAACGCATGATCTCCCGATATGCCCCTCCCGTGACCCGTTCCGACATTGCGCGTTTCCAGTTGGACCCACGATCTGCGGCAAGGGGCACCCTTGCGAACGTCACGTGGCTGCAGGGGCATCCTGACAAGGCGGTTGCCATGGCGCAGCGTCAATTGGAAGAGGCACGGGCCTCGCAGCACGCCCTCGCGCTCTGCAATGCCATCGTCCACACAACCTGCCCCATTGCGTTGTGGACGGGAGACCTTGCTGCCGCGGAGCGCCTGCTTGTTGGTATCGAAGCCCATGTCGCGGAGCACGCGATGTCGATTTGGAGTGCCATGAGCCGCTGCCTGCGCGCAGAATGGTTGCTGCAAAGCGGTGATCCGTCTGGACTGGCGATGTTGAGAGGCGCGCTCGATGAGCTTCTTGTGGTCGGTTTCCGCATGCGTTGCCCTTTCTACATCGGCGTTTACGCTGCTGGTCTGGGGGATCATGGGGACGTTGATGCGGGGCAGACCGCGATCGGCGAGGCAGTCGCGCTTTCGGCATCGACCGGCGAAATCTGGTGCATGCCGGAACTGCTGCGCATAAAGGCGGTTTTGTTGGGCAAGGAAAGCGCCAACCGGTCGGTAAAAACCGCAGAAGCCCTTTATTTTCAGTCGCTCGACCTCGCGCGCCACCAAGGTGCACTGTCATGGGAGTTGCGCGCCGCAACGGCGCTCGCCGAGCATTGGGCTCAGTCGGGACAAAGCGAAAGGGTTGGCGGGCTTCTGGCACCGATTTATCGACGCTTCGGCGAAGGGCTCACCACCCGCGATCTGGTGAAGGCGCGCGCACTCCTCGATACCTTGGGGGATGCCGGCAAGGGGAGCAAAAGCGCTGCTCGTCAGGCTCGTCGCGATGGGCATACACATCCGAACTCCTAGCTAGCGCGTCAGCGCTCGCGTACGGCGATCCAACATGAGAAGGATCGGAGCGATCACGGCAATGCCCGCGAAGATTGAGAAGGCCTCGACGTAGCGCGTACCTTCGGCGGCCATGATGTGCAGCGATGCCGGGCCAAGTCCAGCGCCCATGGTCAAAGCCATGTAGTTGATGCCGAAGAGCTTGCCGAAGCTTCGCATTCCGAAGCGTTTCGACAGCAGGTAACCGATCGCGTCGCCCTCTGCTCCGGTGGCGAGGCCGAAGAATACGGCGCTGACATAGACCGGGATCAGACCTTCGGAATTCAACAGAATGAAATGACCGATAACGGGTGACAGAAAAGCCAGGCTGGTCAACGGGACCGGGGGAAATCGATCGAGCAATGCCCCGAAGCCGAGACGCATGACAATGAAGGACAACCCCACAAGGCTCATGACCAAGGCCGCCATTGCCGGATCCGCTCCGCGATCCGCCAGCACGACAGGGAGCGAAATAGACCCGGCTGCAGCGGCGAAGTAGTTGAGAAAGAATGCGCCCAGCATCAACCAGAAGCTTGCCGTCTCCACCGCCCGGCGAACAGTGTGGCCCTCGCCCCCTGTGCGGTCGGGTCGCTGAAGCACGGGTGGATCACGAATGGCGAAAAGCGCGACGGGAAGCGTGACCGCCATCGATATCAGACCGGCTGCCATGAAGGCAAAGCGCCAGCCCCACTCGGAAATCAGCAATGCAAGGAACGGAGGAAGCGTTGCGATCCCAAGCCCCACGAAGGAAAGCATGACACCCAGTGCGAGACCGCGTCGCGCGGAGAACCATCCGACCACCACATAGGTGTAGGGCACGCCGGTCTGCGCGGCACCCATAAGGCTTGCTACGGCGACGGCCACGATGAATGTGGTCAAATTCTGCGACGCAATGCCCACCCCGATAAGGCCGATCGCCATCGACATGGACGATACGGCAAGCACCCGGCGCGGGCCGAACCGATCCGTCAACGCCCCCACTACAGGCGACATAAGACCGTTTACGACGGCTATCGGTGCGACGACGGCGGCCACAACGGTCCGATCCCACCCAGTTTCCTCGGTGATCGGCACGATGAAAACGCTGAAGCCATAGATCAGCACGATCCCGATGCTGAAATACATTCCCGCGCCTGCACCCAGCACGATTGCAATCCGTTTGGTCCGCCCCGCCGTTGTGTCCATATCCCTTATGAGCCTTTGTTGGCGCCGGTCCGGGGGCCGCGGTCCGCGCGCAGGAAGATACCAGGTCGCCGTTATCCTACCGACCGGATGGCTGTTCGGTTCACCAAATTTCCCAGATCTTAACCAGCCTCGCAAGCGCGGACGCGTTAGAATTTGCGCAGTCACCCCGCGAACACAGGAGGCAACGATGTCTCGCGATCAAAAGCCAGCTACCCAACCGGACGACCCGGAGCGCCGCGCCATCCTTCGCGCCGCCGGAGGCGTTGCAATCGGCGGAATTGCCGCTGCCCTCGCAGGCGATGCAACTGCGTCCGCACAAGCGCCAATCGCAACCGGCGATCCAGGTTCGCTGGGTGCCCGGCTTCAAGGCGTACAGCATTTCGGCCTGACCGTGCAGAACATGGAACGCGCCTACGAGTTCTACACAGCCGTACTCGGTGGGACCGAAGTCTTCCGCCATGGTGACTTTCAAGGCGACGCCGTACAGAACACGCTGCTTGCCGACCAGGAAATCCTGGCCAATCAGCTCGGCGTCAATCCGCGGACGATCGGCGTGCCTGACCTCAGGGACGGCGCCCAACGCCTCGATGTGCGCTTCATCCAGTTCGACAACGTCGTCATTGAGCTCTTGCAGTATCGCGATGCGGACCAACCGATGGGTGGCCCCAAGGCGTTCGCGGAACCTGTGGAGCACATGAGCCCGGCTTTTCCGCGAATGATGCACATCTGCTTCTATGTCCGGGATGATGTCGACTTCAATCAGTTTATCGCCGATCTCGAGGCGGAGTCCGCGCGACGTGGCATGACGCAGGTGCGGGCAAATCGCATCATACGTGTTTCGACAGAAGACGAACGAAAGGCGGCCCCCCAGAGCGCCAACACCAACAAGGTGACCGTTGCGCCATCAGACGGCTGGGAACTGATCTATTGCAAGGGCCCGGAGGGGGAACAACTGGAGTTCGTGAAGGCGCTTGGACCCGTGAAAAAGCGGTTTGCCGATGCATTGGCGGCGCATCTGCAACTTGCGAGCGCGAAGTAGGCGCAAGAGGCATCAGCATCACTTTGCAGGCCGGCACCCGGATTTGGCCAGCGGGCCATCTTACCGCGCTTGGCAAGATAAGGAGAAACGACATGATCACAACGCTGCGGCTGCAAGCTTCGGCTATTCTGCTCGGGGGCCTGCTCGTGGGACCCGTTCTCCGAACGGACGCGCTCGCACAGGAAGGCCCGGGCCAGGGCTATGCCAAAATTGCAAGTGGAGCCTATTCGGTTGTTGCCGAGGTCCGTGCCAAACCGGGCAAGGAGGCCGAACTACGGGCCGTCACGCTTCCTCTCATTGACCTTGTCCGCAGCGATCCCGCAAACCTCGTCTATTTTCTTCAGGAGGACCGTGAGGCCCCCGGACACTTCATCTTCTACGAGATATTCGCCAACGAAGCCGACTTTGAGGCTCATAACGCCATGCCGTATGTGAAGGAGTGGTTTGCCAAGCTGCCCGAACTCGCCGATGGCGGAGTGAAGGTGATGCGAATGCAGATCCTCGCGCCGGCTGGCGACTAGCACACTTCCCAAGACTGGACGTCGGCGAACGAGGGCCATCGCGGGATTGCTCGGGGAAGAACACGCCGCGCCGCAGGCGCCGCTTTTGCACACGACACCATCAAGCCAGGAAGGAGCTGCAAGATGAGACTCGAGGGCAAGGTTGCATTGGTCACAGGAGCCGCAGGTGGTATCGGTTTCGCAGTCGCGGAGCTGTTCAATAGCGAGGGTGCCATCGTTATCGCCGGCGACATCAAGCCGTCCGAAAAACCATATCCCGACGCCGTCGAGGCAATGACGCTTGATGTGACCAGCGAAGAGCAATGGGCAACGGTCGTTGCCGCGATCGTCAGGAAACATGGCCGACTTGACGTGCTTGTAAACAATGCCGGCATCATCGCCTACGAGCCGCTCGACAAGCTGGAGATGAAGGACTGGCTGAAGATGATCGCCGTCGACCAGACTGGTGTCTTCCTCGGCATGCGGGAAGCAATTCGCGTCATGCGCAAGCAGCAAGCGGGTTCGATCGTCAACATCTCCTCGATCTGGGGCAGTGCAGCGGTTGCGGGTGCGCATTCCTACCATGCCGCCAAAGGCGCAGTCCGCAACATGTCGAAAAACGCGGCGATGACGTACGTATCCGACGGAATCCGGGTCAACTCCGTGCATCCGGGCTTCGTACACACGCCGCTGACGGATGCACAGGCGCCAGAGCTCAATGAAGCTGTCATCGCGGCAACACCGATGAAGCGCGGTGGCAGGTCGATCGAGATCGCCTATGGCTGCCTGTATTTAGCTTCCGAGGAGGCAAGCTACGTGACCGGCGTCGAGTTGAACATCGACGGCGGTTATCTTGCCCAGTAGCGCAAGAGACATGCGGGTCATCGCGGGCGGCTCTCTCTTACGAGCCGCAGACGCGATCAGTCAGACAACTTGATCCGGACCTGTTATCCTTTGTTCCCTCCATTATTCGGGAGCTTTCGATTCCATTAGCGCAAACGCCAATGACTGGATTGGGGGGCGCATGACCGCCGGTCAGCGCCGCAACCTTCATGGTCCGCTTGGTCGGATGTTTTTGAAAGCCTCAGTATCTTTCCCCTGTTCCGGGCGGCAGATATTTGGGCCACGTTGCATATTGCCTCCTGAGGTCATCGATATCGGCTCCATCAGGTTAATGGCCGAAAATAACAGGCCTTCCCGAATGGCACGGCGGACGAGCTGGCCGCCTATATCGGCAGGTGACGACCGCGCTTTGCCGGCGTCATGGATGAGCCCTGCAGCACATGTTTCATGGAGCGCGCACTGCTCATATCAGATGACGGAGGGTGGGCGCGTGCTTTCGACGCGACGCCGCCGTCGAAGAAAGGCTTGCCTGCATAATTCCTCGATTCAAAGTCGATTTTAGGGTAAAATTAACCAGTGCATTTAGGAGGCTGAAACGTCCTTGCGCGCCGCATGCGTCGCGCAGCGCTTACGAAGGAAAGATGAGCCAATGAAAAGGTTAGCAATTGTTATCCTGTCGCTGGTGACGGCGCTGACGAGCGTCCCGCCGGCCATGGCGTTTCCCACCGTTGCAATGCCGAAAATCGAAGCCGCAGAGGCGCAGCCGGTCCAGTACAGACATTACCGCGGCGGCTACCGCGGTGGATACCGAGGCGGCTATCGAGGCTACCGCGGGGGTGGATACCACAACGACAATTGGGCTTGGGGTCTCGGCGGGCTCGCGACCGGCGCAATCATCGGCGGAATGCTGGCGCAGCCGTATTATGGCCGAAGCTATTACGGTCGGGGCTACTACGATCAAGGCTACTACGACCGGGGCTATTACGGATCGCCCTATTACGGTCCGCCGCGCTACTACGGCTCGACCATCTACCGTCCGCGCTACTACGCGCCGCGCTATTACCGCCAGGTCTATAGTGGCGGCGACGGACATACGAGCTGGTGCTATTCGCGCTACCGGTCTTACAGGGCCTACGACAACACGTTCCAGCCCTATTACGGTCCGCGACGGGCGTGCGTGTCGCCCTACTAAAGCATGTCGCGCAAAAGTGCGCAGCGGTTTTGCGCGACATGCGCAAAACCAAGACCCAAAAGCGTGGGCCAAGCGAGTCTGAAAGATCGCGACGCGCTTTAGCGGAAACCGCCGCTGGCGGCCAATCGTTCGCCGGTCAGCCAGCGGGCATCGTCGGAAGCGAGGAAGACGGCGACGCCGGCGATATCGTCCGGCTGGCCGATGCGGCCGAGTGGTGTCTGGGCGACCAGGGTCTGTTCGAAATCCGAGCCGATGAAGCCGGCCGAGTGCGTGCCCTCGGTTTCGACAATCCCCGGCAGGATGGCGTTGACGCGGATCTTGCGCGGGCCGAGTTCCTTGGCAAGCACGCTGTTGATGCCCTCGACGGCTCCCTTCGTGCCGGTATAGACGGCGGAGTCTGGCGGCGCCAGGCTGGTGACCACCGAGGAGATGTTGATGATGCTGCTGCCCTCGCCGAGATGCTTGACCGCTGCCTGGGTGGTCAGGAGAACACCGAGAACATTCACGTCGAAGATGCGGCGATATTGCTCCTCGGTCACCTCACCGATCGGCGCGAATTCATAGACACCTGAGTTGTTGACCAGCACGTCGAGCTTGCCGAACTCCCTGACCGCAGCATCGACCAGCCCCCGTGCCTCACCGGCCTTCGAAACATCGCCCTGCACCGCGATGGCTTTGCCACCGGCCGCGCTGATCGCCTCAACCACGGCGTCGGCTCCCGCCTTGCTCGATGCGTAGTTGACCACCACTTTTGCACCCTCTGCTGCGAACGCCTTGGCAATCGCAGCGCCAATGCCTTTGGAGGCGCCCGTTACGACAGCGACTTTTCCTGTAAGCTTAGCCATTTCTCGTTCCTTCAGATCTGGATAGCCGCCGGATTGACAGGCTTGTTCCATAGTTCAGAAATTCGGAACTGTTGATCTCGATGTCAAGGGAGGCTATATAAAATTCATGAGACCGCTCTTTCACCCAGCCCTGGAGGACATCAAGCCCGAGGCGATCCTCTATGCGCTGTCCGATCCGGAGCGCGTTGCCATTTATGCAAAGCTTGCCGGCGCCAGCAGTGGCGGGACGTGCTCTGCGCTTGCCGATCTCGGCAACCGCGTCATTCCAAAGTCGTCGCTGTCCAACCATTTCAAGGTGCTGCGCGAGTCCGGGCTGATCATGAGCGAGCGCCAGGGTGTGGAGATGCGCAATCAAACGCGCTGCACCGAGCTGGACGAACGCTTCCCGGGCCTGATCAGGGCCATTCTGACGGCTTACGGCCAGCTTCCCGGGCAGCCGAAGACGGACTGATCGCCGCTAGCAGCATAGTCCCCAATGGCCGCTGCCGACGGGAGG
The DNA here is from genome assembly GCF_000769405.2 of Rhizobium brockwellii. NCBI lineage: Bacteria > Pseudomonadati > Pseudomonadota > Alphaproteobacteria > Hyphomicrobiales > Rhizobiaceae > Rhizobium > Rhizobium brockwellii. The sequence continues at coordinate 785,734 of NZ_CP053439.1, read as the reverse complement.
TTCGCCTGTGCGCGAAAAATCGCGAACCCAGCATTTTGTTTTTCATCTCATAGTTTTATTAGTAGCGTCATTCACCCTGTCCAATCAGCAGATCATTGCAATCGCAAGTGCCTGCGGCCGCCACCGCCTTCATGGTCTTTTCACCGCGGAAGCAGCCTGCCAGCAAAGCCCGTGGTACAGCGCCCATGCTCGACTTTAATCCGCTCTATTCGACCCCGCAGATTGCGGCCATCGAACAGTTCATCGATCGGCATTATCCGCTTGTGGGGCCGGTTTCCTGCCGGATGCTGCAGCGCGGCCTGAATGATGTGTATCTGGCCCTCGGGAGCAACAGCGAGCGTTATGTGTTCCGGCTTTCTCATCACCGCGCGCGCGGGCCAGCCGACGTCAAGACCGAAACGGCGTTCCTGGCGCACCTTGCGCAATCGGGCGTTCCGGTCGCAGCGCCCATCGCGACACAGGAGGGCAGCTTGTTCGTTGAGGGAGATGCGCCGGAGGGCGTGCGACAGGCCGTGCTTTTCCGGGAGATCGGGGGCCGCAAGCCGGATACGGCGGATGCCGGCGATGCACGGGCCAACGGCAAGACCCTTGCTTTGCTGCACAACGCCGCCGAGAGATTCCAGCCGGAAGGAGCGCTCTATCGGCTTGACCTCGAACACCTGCTGCATCGGCCGCTTGCCCGCATATGCGACAGCGGCGTCGTGGAGGACGCCGAGGTCCGCAGCGACCTTGAAGACATCGCTGCGCGGACCGCAAAGGCGATCGAAGCCTTCGGCGATTTGACGTCGACTTATTGCCATGGCGACTGTCACGGCTTCAATGCGCGGATCAACGACGCCGGCGAAGCCGTCTTTTTCGACTTCGATGACGGCGGTCCGGGATACCTCGCCTACGACTTGTCGGTATTCTTGTGGGCGCAAACATCCTTCGGCCGGAGCTCAACCGAAATGTGGGACGCCTTCGTCGATGGCTATCGGGCCATCCGGCCGATCACGCCTGCCGACTTCGAAGCCGCCCATCGCTTTGTGATCATCCGCCACATCTGGCTGATGGGCGAGTACGCCAGCCGGGCCCAGGAATGGGGAAGCGAGACGGTCGGCTGGATTGCCCGGGAAGCAAATTTCCTCAGGCGGTGGGAGGCCGAACGCTGTGTCGACCGGCTGTTTTGAATTCAGTTCTGCTCGGCCCGGAGGATCGACGGTGCGTCGGCGCAGTCCGTGATCGCTTCGACCTTCGCACTTCTGGTGCAGGTAAAGGGACGCCCGCGATAATCGATATACGGGAACTTGTCGGAGACATCTGTCGGCCCAAAGCGAGCATCCCGCGTTGCCGCGGCGAATTTTGAAATTTCAGCGACATCGGTCTATTGTTGAGGCCTTCGTAAACCCTTTGCAGCGCGATGCGACGAACCCATCGCGGGAGCCGATTATGTTGAAAGCTACCAAGGAGGAGATCGAGGAAGTACGGGAATACTTTGAATGGCAGGCGCCCGACCTCGAAGTGACCTTTATGCAGAAGGTCTACTCGGAGGCCGTCCTCAATACCCGCCACGACGTGTGGGACATCCACACTAACAAGGATCGCTGGTGGGTCATCACGGGCGGCACAAACCTCTACTCTCAGGAGCAGTTCCCAAATATGGACCTTGCTCTGACCTTCCATATTGGCCTGATGCTCCGCATCCCGCGTACGGAAAAACAACAGGAAGACGATCTGCGCATCCTTCCGTTCGGTCCCGTCTTCGAGAAGATGGAAGAATCTGGCACCGCCGTGACACAGGCGCATAACCTCTCGGACTATCAGGCAGTCGGCGTTCGCTGCCGCGAGGCGCTACTCGAGCTGGTCGGCGTCGCGCAGGACGCGGCAATATGGACAGAGACACCTCCACAGCGTGCGAACTTCCGCGCGTGGACGGAGATCATCTGCAACGATCTCCTGCCGGGTGACTCCAATAAGGAGCGTCGCGGGGCCCTCAAGGGCGCGCTCGAGTCCTCATGGACGTTTTCCAACTGGCTGACGCATGCAAAGTCGGCCACCTGGATTGATGCCGACATGGCACACTCTTTGATCCAGCATGCCATCGGCATGGCGACATCATTGATCCTTCGCGAGTTGCGCGGTGTGCCTGGAGCATGCCCGAACTGCGGCTCACCGCATCTCGAACCCGAACATGGCGAAAATACTGAGGCACCCGGTGTACTCTGGGAACGACCGCGCTGCGCCGACTGCGGATGGGCTGGCAGACCCATTCCAATCCTCGACCTCGAGAATGGACAGCCCATCATCACACGCGAAGGCAAAGAAACCGACGAGTGCAGCATAATGACAGTACCGCTGCGTACGATCCTGAAGCCGGGAAATCCGACGATCGAGCCGCTGCAGAACACAGAGACCGGGGCCCCGGAGCACGTTGTTTATTTTGCCTATGGGTCCAACATGTCGACCGCCCGGCTACGCGAACGCATGCCGAGCTGCAAGCCACTTGGCATCGCTACCTTGCCGGGTCATGTGCTCCGTTTTCATAAGCGTAGCCTGGACAAGTCCGGGAAGTGCAACGCATTTGCCACTGGCAACGAGGATAGCGTGATCGGAGTCCTGTTCAGCTTCGATCCTGCCGAGCGTGCGGAGCTAGATAAGGCCGAAGGCGTCGGCAGCGGCTACGAGCATGCGACGGTCACGGTCACTAACGACAAAGGTCGCAGGCGAAAGGTCCTTACCTATCTCGCCACCCCCGACTACATCGACGACAGCCTCAAACCCTATAGCTGGTATAAGGACTTTGTCCTTGCAGGTGGCACGGAACATGGCCTGCCGCAGGAATATATTGCTGAATATATCGAGTCGGTTGAGAAGATAGATGATCCCGACAAGACACGGGACAAGAAGCAGCGAGCCACGCTGGGGAGTTCCAACCGATGAAACTATGGGGTCGGTTCGAGTTGTCTGTCCAGCCTGTGGACCCGATGTCTGCTTCTACCGCAAACCTGCCGCAGCTGGTTCATTCCTTGCGCGATGGCTGTCCGACCGTCAGCTCTGCACCTGCGAGCGCAGCCAGTCCTGAAGCTTTTCCACCGCTCCGGACTTCCGATATCGCGGCTTCACCAGATAGAAATGCGACCGCGCCCTGAGGGCGCCGTCGAAGACTTGCCTCAGCCTGCCCGCCTCGATGTCGGTCGAGACGAAAGCGCGGGTTGCCGTGGCGATGCCCTGCCCGGCGATGGCAGCTTCGATGGCGTGCGATGTCTGTGAGAAGCTGATGCCCCGAAACAGCGTGGGATCACCGCCGCCGAGGAAGCGATCGATATATTCGGGCCAGGAATTATGGGCATCGTGAAGCAGCGTGTAGTGCGAGAGTTCTTCGGCGTTGTTGGGCTCGGCTCCCTCGGCGACGAGATTTGGATTGCAGATGGCAATGATCTCCTGCTCGAACAGCAGTTCGGCGGCGAGGCCGGGACCGAAGGGAGGGCTGCCATATCGGACGGCGAGATCGACGCCGTCTGTCTGGAAGCTGGAAATGCGGTCCGTCGCCAGGATGTGGAGATCGAGATCGGGATGTCTCGAGGTGAAATCCGGAAGACGCGGGATCAGCCATCTCGAGGCGAAGGTCGGTGTGGTGCTGACCACCAGTTTGACCGGCTGAGGCTTCAGGTTCGCCGTCGCGTTTGCGAGCAGTTCGAAGGCGCGCCTGACGTCGGCGATATAGCTTCGCCCCTCGCCCGTCAGCGCCAATGACTTGGGCAGGCGCTCGAACAATGTCACCCCGAGTTCCGCCTCCAGTCCCCGCACATGCTGGGCGACGGCTCCCTGGGTGACGCCGAGCTCTTCGGCCGCGAGCCGGAAGTTCAGATGCCGCGCCGCCACGTCGAAGGCCTTGAGGCCGTTGAGGGATGGAAGATTGCCGATGGACATGGATATCCGATAGTTTTTCTACTGGGACATTTCACGAAAACTGGTTCGCTCTCGCTTAAAGCCCATGGTATTCCAGGGATCAATGCCCGGCAATGGGTGCAAATCGTGTAGGGAGAGCGACGATGACAGTAGAAAAGGTAGCGATCATTACGGCTGGCGGCAGCGGCATGGGTGCGGAAGCCGCGAGGCGGCTGGCGGCCGATGGCTTCAAGGTCGCGATCCTGTCCTCGTCGGGCAAGGGCGAGGCGCTTGCCACCGAACTGGGCGGCATCGGCGTCACCGGCTCGAACCAGTCGAGCGATGACCTGAAGCGCCTGGTCGACGCCACGATGGAGAAATGGGGCCGGGTCGACGTGCTCGTCAACAGCGCCGGCCACGGCCCGCGTGCGCCGATCACCGAGGTCACCGACGAACAGTGGCATACCGGCCTCGACGTCTATCTGATGAACGTCATCCGTTCGGTTCGGCTGGTCACGCCGGTCATGCAGGCGCAGAAGTCGGGCGCAATCGTCAATATCTCCACCGCCTGGGTATCCGAACCGTCGGCGATGTTCCCGACATCGGCAGTCTTCCGCGCCGGGCTCGCCGCCTACACCAAGATTTACGCCGATACCTATGCGGGCGACGGCATCCGCATCAACAACGTGCTGCCGGGCTGGATCGACAGCCTGCCGCCGACGGAGGAGCGCCGCGACAGCGTGCCGATGAAGCGCTACGGCACCAGCGCCGAAGTGGCCGCAACGATTTCCTTCCTGGTTTCCGAAGGGGCGGGTTATATCACAGGCCAGAGCCTCAGGATCGACGGCGGCCTTACCCGCTCCGTCTGATGGGATCGCTCTCAACGCCTAAGGAGAACAGCGATGTGCTTCGACTGGAACGTCAGGGCCGGCAAGATAAGGAACGCGGAGGCGACACGGTGAACCTCGCCGAGGTCGATGCATCGGCCTGGGCCGAGCTGGAAGGTGCTGCCGCCGATCCGCAGTCGGCCTTCCGCTACCTGAACCTGTGTTCGGTCGATGCCGGCGGCCGGCCGCAAGCCCGCATGGTGGTGCTGCGGCGCGTGGATGTGGCGCGACGCCTCCTGGAAATCCATACGGATGTCAGAAGCCCGAAATGGCAGGAAATATCGGCCAATCCTTTGGTCACCATCCTCGGCTATGGGCCGCAGCCGAAAGTGCAGCTTCGCCTTCAGGGATCGGCCGAACTCAATGGACCGGCAAGCGAACGCGCGACTGAAGCCTGGAGCCTGCTGCCGCAATCGACGCGCAGCACCTATATGGGCGGGCCGCCGGGCGACGCAATCGGCGAGCCGCCGGCAAGCGAGGCAGCGGTCACGGACGCCGATGGACGGGCCTTCTTCGGGGTACTGCTATTCCGAGCCGAGACGCTGGACTGGTTCCAGCTGCGCCACGCCGACAACCGACGCGCAGTCTTTGCCTACGACAAACTGGGCGCGCTGACCTCGTCCCGCTGGGTCAACCCCTGAACACCTGATGACGTCGAAGCCGCCCATCGCTGTGTGATCGTCCGCCACATCTGGCTGGGCGAATACCCATTTTGGTCGAAAGAGGTTATGCCTTGCCCAGATGCTTCGGCCAGAATTGCTGATGGACTTCGGCGGCTTCGACTTCGAGCTTAGGGTCGGGGCCAACCACCGTGACGATGCGTGCGCCGGTTTGCAGCACCGCCCGGCTCGGCACGTTCAATCCGATCCCGGCGATCTCGCCAAGCCGCGTTTCGGAGCAGGCAAACACCATGCGCCCGATGCCCGACCAGTAAATCGCCCCGGAGCACATCGCGCAGGGTTCCGTGCTGGTGTAGAGCGTGCAGCCGGCGAGAAAAGCAGTGTCGTAGTGCTGCGCCGCCAGTTTAACCAAGTTCATCTCGGCGTGGTTGGTCATATCGTGGCCGGTGAAGACGCTGTTTTCGGCGCGCAGGATGACTTCGCCGTCCTTCACCAGCACCGAGCCAAACGGTTCGTCGCCGTTTTCCACCGCGGATTTCGAGAGCGCAATCGCCTCGCGCAAAAACGGCTCGTGGTTTTCCATCAGGATTCCCCCAGACACTAAGCATGTCTCGCAAAAGTGTGCAGCGGTTTGGCGACAACGACATGCGTCAAAACAAAGACCTAAAGCGCGACAAGCAAATCTGAAAGATCGCGACGCGCTTTAGAGCGGGACGATCTTGTCTTGAATCGATGGGTTTTCCAAGGGCTGCAGATCGGATTCAAGATGCTGGCGGGGAAAGAGACCGCCTTCAGCCCGCGCCGGGCAGCTAATAAAGTGTCCTTCGGTAGGCTTGTTCCAGGTCTTCATCCATCTTTCGCATTTCATCTCCGTCCTTCGGCGCCCCTGACGTCTCGTCCAGAATGATCTTCATGAGCGAGGGCATCTCCGTGCGGTCCTGGAAATGATCCGGGCTCCACAGGTGGGACCGTCTGAAGGCCTTGGCGCAATGCATGAAAACTTCGCTGACGTTGACGATGATCGCGAGTTTCGGGAGACGATCGGCAACGCTCATGCTCGTCAACAGTTGAGGATCATTGGTCAGACTTGCCCGGCCGTTGACGCGCAATGTGTCGTCGAAACCGGGGATAAGAAACAAGAGCCCGACATTCGGGTTGGCGATAATGTTGCTTAGGGTATCAAGACGATTGTTGCCAGGTCGATCCGGGATTGCCAGGGTGCGCTCGTCAAGAACCTTGACGAACCCTGGAGGGTCGCCGCGAGGACTGACGTCGGCCCTTCCCTCCGAACTCTGCGTGCCGATGCAGAAGAATGGCGAGCGCCGAATGAATTCCTGCGCGTGCTCGCCAAGAGAATTCTGACACTTCACGATTGCCAGAGCGTGGGTCGGCTCGAACAGCGCCCGAAGCGACTGTTCATCGGCGATGGCAAAATCTGGATTGAGTTTTAAGGCCGTCATGATCCCCTCCCGAAATCCCTCTGATCGCATGGCCGAACTGCAGGTCTGGAACCTCGCAACACTCGTCTCCGCCCGCAAGCCAATAGACCTGATGTACGTACCTCAGAAGATATACATGAGTTGATATCCGGGATCAATGAGGGATCGAGCCACCGTATTGCAGGGCAAGGGCGGATGATGACGCGTTATCAGATGTAATCACGCTTCAAAGAAGGCGGCAGTCGCGGGCATCAGGCACGCATTGACAGACCTCACCGCCGGACGACCACGCGTGAGCGCCAACCCAAAAACGCAATGAAGGCGGCCGGTTTGGGGGGCCGCCTTCTGTTTGATCAGGCCGTACGTCTGACCATTCTCGCAACAGCTATCAGGATGCAGGCTCCGATGAAGCCCGCGATCAGATAACCCAGCCATCCGCCAAGGACGACGCCGAAGAGCGAGAGGATAAAGTTGGCGACGATGGCGCCGACAATACCGAGAATGATATTCATCAGCACGCCCATGTTGCTCTTCATCAGCATCTCGGCGAGCCAGCCGGCAATGCCGCCGATGATGATTGCGGCGATCCAGCCAATACCTGCATTTTCCATAGCAATTCCCCTTGTGAATTATGAGCGCCGGCGCGGGCTATCACGTCTCGCAGATCGAGCTAAACCGATCGCCAAAACTATAACCTTCCGCAGCGCCAGTTGGTTCCATAAGCCCCCGCCCCAACAGGTCACGCGCCCTTCTTGAGCTGGTACACGTCACTTCTCGGCCGCCGGCCAATCGTTCGCAGGCTCCTCTATGACGGCAGCGTCGTCCTCCGCAGGGTCAGGATCGCGCTCAAGGGCTGCGCGCAGATTGCCGATCTCCTTGATGATCGTATCGAAAACGTCCTGCTCCCTGGCCCCGGCCACGACGCAGTCGTCGACGAGATGCTCCAGCTTGGCGCGAAGCCCGGCCTGCCAATTATGTTTGCTCATGACCTTTTCCTCCTCTGATCGATCCACACCGAGCATGGTCGCTCGCCTGTTCCACCGCCTTTGATGGGCGGGCGGCGGTTTACGCGCTCAGGAGACAGTGATCGATGTGCGGTCCTGGTCGGCGGTTCGATCCTCGCGAAATCCTGTCCTGTGGGATGAGATCGCGGCGAACAGGTAAGGTGCTCGCCTGGCATTTCGTTGCCCGCACCGAGAAATCGGAAAAACCGGTGCGTTCACCATCTCCGTCACGTCCGATTGGCACGCCGCGACCTCGGCGGATTAACCGATAGCCGCAGCAACGGTTCCGCCCGGTCTGGACTCTTTGCGTTCCTGAAACTCTCTATAGGCTGTCCGTGTCTTCCCGAACCGTTAGAATACGGTCGATAAGACCCCATTCCAATGCTTCTTCCGCGGTCATGAAGCGGTCTCGATCCATCCCGCGCTCAAAGTCTTCATAGGAGCGTCCGCAATGCTCCGCGTAGAGCCGCGTCATGCGCTGCTTGGTCTTCAGAATTTCTTCGGCGTGAATCATCATGTCGGAAGCCTGCCCTTGGAAGCCACCGGATGGCTGGTGAATGAGGATACTGGCATTGGGCAAAGCAGCTCTTCCGCCGGCCTCGCCCGCCATCAGCAGGAACGATCCCATCGAACGGGCTGTCCCCATGCAAAGCGTATGAACCGGCGCGCGGATAAAGCGCATGGTGTCGTACATGGCAAGGCCGCTGGTCACGACGCCGCCCGGAGAATTGATGTAAAGATTGATCGGCTTCTTTGGATTCTCGGCCTCGAGGAACAGCAACTGCGCGCAAACCAGAGCGGAAACGGTATCGTTGACCTCACCATTGAGGAAGATGATGCGTTCGCGCAGAAGGCGGGAGTAAATGTCAAAAGATCGCTCCCCTCTGCTGGATTGTTCTATGACCATAGGGACGAGTTGCATCGCTTCGCGCATCGGCGAACTCCAATCTTGCAGACATCAAAGGGGAGAGCTTGCCGCGTCAGGCGGCGAGCGTGAGGGGCGGACTGTTGCCGTTCGCGGGCGTTTTCGCCATCCGGTGAAGCCTCGCGTCGGTCAGCTCGTGGATAATGCGCAGGCGGGTGCCGCCGGTCGCGTTCGGGACGATCGTGAACGTCACCGTGCTTTCAAGGAAAGGTGGAGCGTCGTCGCGCAGGCTATAACGGACTTCCTCGCCAGGTGTGATCGTGGCCGGGGTGGGATCGGCTAAAGCGTCTTTCGGCAACCAGTTTTCCCGAAATTCCGGAATGCTGATGGCACGCCAGACCTTTTGCGGCGGTTCATCCAGATCGAATTCCAGTTCGATGCCGTATTTCTGCTCCTTGGCCTTTCCAACGTTCATTGGTCCATATCCTTCAGCAAGACCTTGAGAGCTTCGATGCGGGCAGGCCAGTAGGCGCGATATTTCGCCAACCATTGCGCGATGAGAGCCAGCCCGTCCGGATCGACTTCGTAATTCACGAAACGCCCCTGCCGTTCTTCCCTCACGAGCTTTGCGCTGCGCAAAACCGAGAGGTGTTGCGACATTGCCGGCTGGCTGATCTCCATGCCCTCACGCAGGGCACTGGCGTTCATGCCGCCCGCCGCCAGCTTCTCGAATATCGCGCGGCGGGTCGGGTCAGCCAAGGCTCGGAAAATGTCATTCTCGATCATGCAGACACATAAGCATACACTTATGCGATTCGCAAGTCTATTTCGCGATGGCTTTTCCGCCACGTCGAGGCGATGCCGCGCGGCTCACGCAGACCCGCTGATCTTACGGCACGAACCCAACGACGGCATCGACGTCTTCATCGTTCCCCGCCGTCTCTTCGACGGCAAGGCTCCACTCCTACTCACCCGATGGTTGCTAGGGAGCACAGCAGGATGCCTTTTGCCACGGGGCGGAGCACGGAGGTCCCATCCGTGCGGTCGGCGCAGCAGAGGTTTGATTTCACTTCCACGCAGCCGAGGAGTACCGTGATAGCGCTGATGTTCGACCCGCCTCCCCAGTGCCTCTACGCATCACGGCGATGGCCCTTCAGGCGCAGGCTGGTAGCAAAAACAACTCATCGAGCTGTCGAAAAAGATCGCGCGTTTTGGTAATCAGTGCGCAACCTCCCGGCGTTTTTCGAGGGGCTGCCTCTAAGGAGGTATGCTATGACATTCGCCACATCAACAGTATCCGTGATCACACTTGGGGCGATCTCCGTCTGCACTATCGTTCGAACCGACGCCCATGAAGCGAAGAGCGGCTGGACCTATCCTCCGGCGTGCTGCAAAGCTCAGGGTTTGGTTGGAGATTGCGAGGCCATTCCCGCTCAGGACATCAGTCGAGGACCTCGCGGCTTTTCCGTCCTCCTGCATGCCGGCGACCACCACCTCGTGACAAAACCACACCTGTTCTTCATTCCTTATGGGGACGAAATCCCCTCCGGCGATGGCCGGTATCATATCTGCCTTCATCCGACGGAAAACGACGTAAACTGTTTCTTCTCGCCGCCTGACAGTAGCTAACCACCTTGCAAGCCAGGGCCGCCGCTCCTTCGCTCGACTTTGGCTCTTGGCAGATCACAAGCGCTCCACCAGCAGACCTGCCGCCAGGGCGTGGAAAGCCTCGACCGCCTTTGGCAGCACGCTTTGCGGATCTTCGCTGGCGGCGATCCACAGAGCGGCATTGAGAGCTGCGCCGCTCAGCAATCGGGCCGCCGCCTCTGCGTCAAGCGGCTTGAGGATGCCTTGGGCGATCAGGCGCTCCACCGTGGTCTTGGTCACCTGCAGGCAATTGTTCTGGCTCGGCCACTGCGAGGGATCGCCCAGCACCGCCGGTCCGTCGAGCAGGACGATGCGCTGGACTTCCGGATTGAGCGCCATCTCGATATAGGCCGCACCCTCGGCGAGCAGGCCCTGCCAATCGCTGCCTGCGCCCGCGCCGATCTCTTGAGCGCGCACCGCCATCTCCGTGTCGATCTGATCGACCACCGCCGCCAGCAGCCCGCGCTTGTCTTGGAAATTGTGGTAGAGCGCGCCCCGTGTCAGACCGACGTCCGCCGTCAACTCGTCCATCGATGCTGCGGAGTAGCCCTTTTCCGCAAAAGCCTTTCGCGCTGCCGCGATCAATTTGACGCGGTTCTCCTGCATCGTTTCGCTACGCTTCTTCGCCATTCATCCCTCAATTTCATATACGGCGCGTATATTAACTTGACATACGCTCCGCACACTACATATTTCATATACGAACCGTATACGAAATTTGGTGCGAGATGTGAAGCGTCACGCCGCGCTCATCGGTCGTTGTCAACAATGAAGAGAGATCAGAATGACCCAACGCGAAGCAATCTTTCCGGCCGACCGGCACGCTCTTTATGAGAAGCACGGCTATTCCGCCGCGATCCGATCCGGCGATCTGCTGTTCGTATCTGGACAGGTCGGCAGCCGTCCGGACGGAACACCGGAACCCGATTTCGAAAGCCAAGTGCGGCTCGCCTTTGAAAACCTGAAGGCCACGCTGAGTGCCGCCGGCTGCACGCTGGATGATATTGTCGACGTCACCACTTTCCACACCGATCCCGAAAACCAGTTCGGAACGATCATGGCGGTCAAGCAGGAGATTTTCAGCAAGCCACCCTACCCGAACTGGACTGCACTCGGCGTCAACTGGCTCGCCGGCTTCGACTTCGAGATAAAGGTCATCGCCCGTATTCCCTGAAGTCACTGACATCGCCGGGGCCGCATCCGTCACAGCACGAAGTGCCGGCAGGCGAGCGGCCCCGCGCTGCTACCGCCTGGGATATTTGACAGAAGCACAACCTTAGGAGTTAAAGGACCAGCCTCACTCCGAGAGGTTTCCTTGAAGCGCGCGCATGGATCGTCGGTTACCCTCCCCGTTACTGTCTGCTTACATTGCCGCGGCGTCGCAGAGAATAGGCCCGCGGTGCGGCGAGTTGCCTTATATTTAGAAAAATCAATTGCATAATCTCTGGGAACAAAGAACTCCCTTGCGTGTTTTCAGCGCATGGATCGTCATCTGATCCGCAAAATGAGAGGAAACACATATGAAGAAGATCGTCTTTGCGGCGACAATTCTCTGCGCGTCTGCCGTTGCAGCCCTTGCCCAGACAACACCGGCTCCATCTGCGGATGGTAATACACCTGCGGTTGCAACACCGGACACCAAAAATCCGACTGCACCCGTTGAGGGCGCCAACAGCTTCACCGAAGCCCAGGCTAAGGATCGCATTACGGAAGCGGGTTACACCGACGTCAAGGATCTCAAGCTCGATGACAAGGGGATCTGGATGGCCGCCGGCATGAAGGACGGCAAAGCCGTCGCCATCGCCCTCGATTATCAAGGCAACATCGTCGCCAAGTAACCCCCAGGGAGAAACATCATGAGAACTGTAACCGGACTTTTCGACGACCACTCGGACGCTCGCTCCGCCGTCAGCAAATTGGAAGCGGCAGGCATTCCCTCAAACGACATCAGCATCGTCTCCAACAAGGCTGGCCGCATCGATCGCGACTCTGACGTTGGCGAGGATGCCGCGACCGGCGCCGGCATTGGCGCTGCCGTCGGCGGCGCCGGCGGCCTGCTGACCGGACTGGGCCTGATGGCCATTCCTGGTGTCGGGCCGGTGGTTGCCGCAGGCTGGCTGGCCGCGACTGCGGCTGGCGCCGTTGCCGGCGCCGTCGCTGGTGGTGCTGCCGGTGGCCTGATCGGCGCCCTCACCGACTCCGGCGTCCCGGAGGATGATGCCCACCTCTATGCCGAAGGTGTCCGCCGCGGCGGCAGCCTGGTCACGGCCAAGGTCGACGACGCCCGCGCCTCCGAGGCGCAGGCTATTCTCCAGGGTTCAAACTGGGTCGACCCGATCGAACGTCGGCGTGCCTATAACGACCAGGGATGGACCCGCTTCGACGACACGCTCGATCCCTACGCGCCTGAGCAGATCGCGCAGGAGCGCGACCGCTATCGGCGGACGATCTAACCGCCCTTGAGCTCAACCCTCCTTGCATCTCGCGAGGAGGGTTGAAACGTTGATCTCACGCATCAGTCGGCGCCTCGGATCCCTTCCTCACCATCGAGTTGGATGCGGGTGGGGCAAAGCCACCAATCGCCGCCCGTCGCCCCACAGCCGCCATTGGGCTTCAGTTGATGCGGCAATGATGCCGGCCAGTGGACCACTTCGCTCGATCCGTATCCTCCAAAGACATCGTGCCCAATTTCCTCCTGCCAATTGAACAATCACGGCGCAGCCGCATTAAAGTGTGCGCAGGAGGAGGACAAGAAATGGTTGAAATAACAACGCTGTCGGAGGTCACTATCGACGGCAAACTGTCGCTGGGGGCGACGGCTTCCAGCAAGGGTCTGTTCGATTTCTACGGCGACGATCTTCGCGCCTGGTTCCATGGCCAGAGAGCGGCGCACGATGCCATCATGGTCGGTGCCGGCACCGTCCTTTTGGATGATCCAGAACTTACTGTGCGCCACGCACCAGGGCCAAATCCGTTGCGGATCGTACCCTCGTCCATGGGCAGGCTGCCGCTTGACGCAAAGCTTTTGAACGACGGCCATCCGACCGTCATCGTCGTCTCCCGCGCGGCGAAGGAAGCCGATATCGAAGCGCTCAAAAGCAAGCCCAATGTCGAAGTGGTGCGATGTGGCGAACGCCGAGTCGACCTCCCCGGCTTGATGAACATTCTCGATGCTCGCGGCATCAAAAGCATGATCGTCGAAGGCGGAAGTCGCCTGCTGCACAGCCTGCACGAGGCGCGGTTGGTCCACCGGATCGTCATAAAACATATACCCGTTGTCACTGGATCGGCGGACGCCCCGAGCTATATGCGCCCTGACGAATATAGTCGGGCATTCGAATTGTCGAAATGGCGATTGGTCGAGTGCTTCACAAAGAGTGGGATAGCCGTGACGATCTACGAGCCTGGAACGGCGCGCACATGACCTTCATCGGAAAGCAAGATCTGCTGGATATCGGCGAACGCCTCGCGGCGCGAGCAGGAGGAAATCCACCTTCGGTATATGATATTCGCATCGACGCCGAAGCTCTCCGCGACGATGAAGATCCCAGCCTTCGGCGATTTATCCAACATCAGGCGCTGATGCGCAGTTATCAGGGTCGTTATGTCTTGCTGCCAAGCGCAGCGCCTGCAGGCTCGATCCTGTCGCGGCTACAGAAGCACTACGATCCCCGCGAGATGCTGCGTCTCGACGAAATACGAGCAGACCTTGAAGACGAACTGGTTGGCCCGCTGGTTGCCGAGGCACGCAGCCTTAGCCAAAGACAAGATTGCGCCGGGTATGTGGCAAACCTTATACCCAGTCTCAAAGCGAACAGGCCGAGCGGCTTCCTTGGGTTTTTGGATAGCTCGAGCAACCGGCATCATTACTACCGGAACTTTCTGCTTCAGTCCTCTGTCGATTTGCTGGCTGAAGCCTCCGCTTCCGCGCTCGGCGTCATCGGCGAATATGGTGAGCCTCAGTCCGCACTCTTCCGCATTCTCATTGATGAATTCGGATTCGGGGTCCACAACAAGAAACACAGCGTGCTCTACCGATCGACACTGAGGGGGTTCGGACTGAGCGAAGAATACAATGCCTATTGGTCGTTGTTCGATACTCCGACTCTGGAACTGCACAATGTCATCCACTTCATGTTCCAGAGCCCTCGCAATCTGTTTCTTCAAATTGGCTTCCTGCTCTTCGCCGAAGCGAGCTACCAACGTTCCACGGAGGAGCACTTCCGGTATCTCAAGCGCTTCCATCCCGGCGTAGACGCGCATTACTTTGGCGAACATGCGCACATCGACATCCACCATTCCGCAATGGTTGCCGACGAAGTGGTCGCGCCCTTGGTGTCTAAATACGGTTCCGAGGTCGGCTCCGAGATCGTCGCCGGCGCCGAACTGACGAGACTGGCCTTCGAGCGGTCAGGAGATCATCTGCTGGCCGTGACCTTGGCATTCGAGGCCGCGGTGAAGGCAGGACACGCCGAGTTTGGCATGCCAACAAATTTGGCCTCGCCTGGTCGCTGCGCGGTGCCCGCGACGAACTGGAATACGGGTTCGGCTCTGCAGATCGGCGGCATTGGTTTTTTGACCGACCCGTCCGCCTTCAGGGTTTTTCCACCGTTGTCGGTCGGTCGCGAGGTTGTGCCATGAGTGAGGCGGCAAGCTGGATCGGTCAGGACCTTCCCCCGATCGTCAGGGACGGAATAGAGTATTTTCTGCTTTCCTACCAAAGCGCGCTTTACTTGATCCCGAACAGGTGCCCCCACCGTGGCGGTCCGCTCAAATTTGGTTTCATCAATGAGCGTAATCAGATTGTCTGCCCCATGCATCACAACGCCTATTCTATTGAGAGGCTGATTGCCCGCGATACGACCCTCAAACTGACCGCGGAGCCAGTATGAGCGTCGTCCATGGTTTGGTTTGGGAAGATGGTCCGCTTAAGCTCGCCAACGTCGTGACGCTCAGTCGCGGCCTGTTGATAGCCCCTATATTGCTGCTCCTGGGCTATGGCTATGCTGGGCCGGCGCTTGTCCTCTACCTGATTGCATCCATGACCGACCTCGTCGATGGATGGCTCGCCCGACGGACGAAGCGAGCTTCCGAATACGGTGCCCGCCTTGACGCCATCGTCGACAACATCTTCTCCGTCGCCATTCTGTTTTTTCTGCTCTCGTCATATCCCGGCCTCGCGTCCCGCCACGGAGTTGCGTTGGCAGTCCTGTTCGGCGGCCCGGTGATCTATCTGCTCGTTTCGTGGCTGCTGACGCGACGCCTGCTGATGTTCCATTTTTGGTCCGCGAAGGCCGGCGCACTTTTGCTATTCGCGTTGTGGCCGTTGCTTTATCTCACGGGATGGGAGGCCTTCGTTCCACTGGCCGCGACCGTCGTCGGGCTCAGCAGACTCGAACAGGTGATTTTCATTCTGCGCGGAGGTGTCGATCAGGATGCGCCACACATGTTCGCCTCGATGGAACGGCCCCAGGAGTAGCGTCTTACCCGCTCCTGCTGACGAACGCTCGCATCTGCTGTTGGTGGGACGGCGCTTTCCGGAAAGGCTTCGGCTTCCTGCTCGATGGGCTCGCTCCCAGACAATGAATAGTCGTCATCATCGGCTCATCGCGTCGACATGGTAGCCGCGATATTTAATATGAAGGGATTACCTCTCAGGCGTGTTACGGTCTCTTTGTCGGGCTGAGCCTTCTGGCCGGTTGGCATTGTTGCCGAGTGATGACTTGCTTCGCGAGTCTTCGGCCCATGAGGGCCTCCCTATGCAAAAGATCCCCATCGCGCATTTCGAAGCGGCGAGCACCCTTGCCGTGGTGGTATCATCCAACGAGCCGCTGCTGTTCCTGTCCGACGAGTTGAAGGTCATCGCGGCGAGCGCGTCGTTCTGCCGGGCCTTCGACATCGACCCCAAGACCGTTTGCGGCCAACGCCTCAGCGAAATTGGCAACGGCGAATGGGCGATGCCCAAGCTTGCATCACTGCTGAGGGCGACCGCCTTGGGCAGCGCCAACATCGAGGCCTACGAAATCGACCTTCAACGGCTAAACCAGAAAACACGTCACCTGATCGTCAACGCGCGCAGGCTCGATGACGGCGACCTCGATCATATTCGCCTGCTTCTGGCCATCACCGACGTGACCGATGCGCGCGCCGAGGCTCGGCTGAAAGATGATCTCGTTCGCGATAACGCGATCCTGCTGCAGGAAGTCCAGCACAGGGTCGCAAACAGCCTTCAGATCATTGCCAGTGTTCTCATGCAGAGCGCCCGGCGGGTCCAGTCGGAGGAAGCGCGCGGGCATCTCCACAACGCCCATCACCGGGTCATGTCGATTGCGGCCCTGCAACGGCAACTCTCCATGGCCAATAGTGGCAAGGTTGAACTGCGTACCTATTTCACTCAGCTTTGCCAAAGCCTTGGCGCGTCGATGATTGCTGACCCCGACAGGCTTTCGATTCAGGTGACGGTCGACGACAGCGCGGTGGAAGCGGATGTTTCCGTTCGCCTGGGGCTTGTCGTGACCGAGCTTGTGATCAACGCCCTCAAGCACGCCTTTCCCGATGAACGACCGGGCGCAATCGTCATCGACTATCACTCATCCGGCAAGGACTGGACCCTGTCCGTTACCGACAACGGCATCGGCATGCCTGCGGGTCGCGATGCACCAAAGGCGGGACTGGGGACTGGCATTGTGGAGGCGCTGGCAAAGAGCCTGAATGGCGACATCCAGGTGAGCGATGCGGGTCCCGGCACCGCCGTCACAATCCGCCACCTGGAAAGCGCCGGTTTGCGAACCAACCTTTCTACGGCCGCGTAGGAACCGATTGGCTTCCCAAACGCTACACTACCGGAGCCCGCGAGGTTCACACTCCAATTTGACCGAGTGAATGATGAAAAATGGCAAGGCGGTCGTCCTGGTCGTCGAAGACAGCACGATTATTCGGATGAGTGCCGTCGATCTGGTGCTCTCTGCGGGCTACGAAGCGCTGGAGGCCTGCGATGCGGACGAGGCAATTCGCATCCTTGAGTCGCGAAACGACATCGATCTGGTTTTCACCGACGTTCAGATGCCCGGCACGATGGACGGCATCAAACTATCGCATTACATCCGGGATCGGTGGCCGCCTGTCAGGTTGATCGTTGCCTCCGGCGCGGTAATCCTCGAAGAGAGCGATCTCCCCATGGGAAGCAGGGCGTTTTCGAAACCCTGCGACAATCACGCAATTACCGATGCAATGGCTCATCTGCTGTCGATCGGGAATGCGGCTGACTGCTAAGCTAAGTGTTTTTCGACGCCCCTCGGGTCGACCCGCGGGTGAGACGATCCGCCATCCGCTGCGCCGACGGGGAGTTTGGCGGAAAGCGCCTCCCCACCTCCGTCATCCCAGGCCTCAGCCCGGGACGGAGGGTGGGTAAAAATATGCAAATGAACCGAACCATGTTTGTCTCCAGCCGGCTTGATGCGAGGCTGATCCGGGCGTAATCCAGAACAGAGCCACCCTCTCCTTCGACACCAATTTGAAACGAACCCATGGCGCACTCCCTCAATACAACCCCCTCGCCGGCCGGCGGCCCCAACCAGCCCAAACTCGATACGGACGACATCTGGCAGGCCCGCGTCGATCTGGCAGCCTGCTTCCGGATGGCGGCAAGGCTCGGCATGGAGGAAGGGATCTGCAACCACTTCTCGGCCGTCGTCCCTGGATATGACGACCTGTTCATCGTCAACCCTTACGGCTACGCTTTTGCCGAACTGACCGCCTCGATGCTGTTGATCTGCGATTTTCACGGCAACGTCGTGTCGGGCAGCGGCCAGCCCGAGGCCACCGCCTTTTACATCCACGCCAGGATTCACAAGAACATTCCCCGCGCCAAGGCGGCGTTCCACACCCATATGCCTTATGCCACCGCCCTTTCGATGACGGAGGGCGATCCCCTGATCTTTGCCGGGCAGACAGCCTTGAAATTCTATGGACGCACGGCCATCGACCGCAATTACAACGGCCTGGCGCTCGACGCGCGCGAGGGCGATCGCATCGCCGCCGCGATCGGCGATGCCGACATCGTCTTCATGAAGCACCACGGCGTGATGGTCTGTGCACCTAACATCGCCGAGGCCTGGGACGACCTCTATTACCTCGAGCGCGCCTGCGAAGTGCAGACGCTCGCCCTGTCGACAGGACGCGAAGTCCTTGCCGTCGCGCCTGAGATTGCGGAAGCGGCGTACCGGCAAATGCGCGAAGGCGACCCGGAATCGGCCCGGCTCCATCTGGAGTCCGTCAAGCGCGCGCTCGATCGCAGCGAGCCCGAATACAAGCGCTGAGCCGCAGACCGCGGTTTAGGCGTGTGCCGGCCGCCAATGCGGATAGGTGACATAGGCGGTGAGCGCGCCCTCCTCGTGCGAGCGGATGGTCACCGTTTCACCTTTGGGCATGTAGACAATCTCGCCCGGCCCGGCGGTGACCGTTCCCCCGTCCGTCGAGACCGAAAGCCGGCCTTCCAGCACGATCATGACGTCATCAACCGCCATTGTCTCGGTGAGGCTCTGGCCGGGCGCGTAACGTCCATAGCCGATGGTGATCGGCCCTCCGTGCCGCTCGTCGACCAGATTGCCGACGGAGATATCTGCCTCCTGTCCGGGGGAGCGCTCCAACGACGCATCGGCGATCGTGAACTTCCGCATCTTCATCGTCTTCCTCCATTGCCGTTTGCAGAGGTAGCGCGGAAATTTTACACGCCAAGACGGTGCAAAACGCTCGAGGAGGAGGTTCCCGGTCTTATGGTTTCCTCGCCACCGAAAAAGGTGGGGCGAGGCATGGCAACGCCATCATCGAGGAGATTGAAATCCGACGCGCCGTTGGCGGTGACGCCGCCGCGAGAAGCTGATTGGCAGGTGTTCACTTGGGGGAGAGGAACCTGTATCCTAGCTATACCAAGATGGCAGGAAAAGACGATGGGCTCGACTCTATCCCCGTCACAGGCTAGTGGGCCGGTGTTACCAGATGTCGCCCATCCTTTGTCGCCAGACACGAGCCTCGGCGATGCACCGGAGCAACCATTTCCCCTGGAGCGACGCTACAGGACCCGGGTGCTGCCAATCATCGGGCTCTTTGTCGCCTCGCTTGTCGCTCTGACGGCGCTTGCCGTGCGGCAGACGGTGCGCGATGTGCATCTGGAATTTGCTGCCCGTCGGGTGTCGGAGATCGCGAGCGAGATCAATCGAAAGGCGCAGCCGGAATGGGGGGCGCTGCTCGCCGCCCACGCGGATGGCCCGCAGCGGCAGGTGATCATGGCGCTCATGATGGAAGCCGCCATTGAGCGCGGCGTTCCGCAACTCAAGGTATACATCCCGAGCGGTGAGGCAGTGTTCAGTACGGACGCTGCGGAGATTGGAACAATGGAGGCGAATGCCGCGCTCACCGCAGCTTTCAAAAAAGGCGAGCGCGTTCTCCTTCCGCATCGCGAGGCCGATGGCACCCGCTACAACGAATTCTACATCCCGGTAGAGAGACAAGGGGGCGATGTCGCGCTTGTGTTCGAGCTCTACGAGCCGGCCGGCTACCTTAGCGGTATCTTGTTGCGCGCTTTGCTGCTCCCTACGCTCGTGCCGGGCCTGCTTCTCGTTGGGCTGGTCGTCATGCTTGGCTATCTCATCCGTCGGGCCCAGGCGAGCATCGATCTTCGTGCGGCGCGAGTACGCGAACTTTCCGCACGAATAGAAAGCTTGCTTTCGTTGAGCGCGATCGGCGCGATGAAACAAGCGCCGGCAGGCAGCGACCTGCCGTTGAAACGCATCGAGGTATCGTTGCTCTATTCCGATGTGCGCCGCTTCACGGAATATTCGGAAGCTGTATCGCCCGAGAAGGTGGTAGCATTCCTGAACCGCATTATGACGATCCAGATCGAATCTATCGTGCGGCACGGCGGAGATGTGGACAAGCTCATTGGCGACGCGCTGTTGGCGCGCTTCGATGGGCCAGGGAAAGAGGAGCGCGCCATCGCAGCGGCGCTCGACATACAGGAAATCGTGGAACAAGGCGGCTTGCCGCGCGGCATCGGGGTTGGCGTATTCACGGGGCTTGCGATTTTGGGCCCGATCGGACCGGAAGCGCGACGCGACTACACGGTTATAGGCGATTCCGTAAACATTGCCGCACGACTTTGCGCCGAGGCAAAACGCGGGGAGATCGTTTGCGACGTCGCCACGCTCGACCGCAGTGGCGCTGCGAATGGGTTCGCGTCGGTCGAAAACCTTCAGGTCAAGGGGCGTGAAGGTCACGTTAGCATCCGCCGAATGGTGAAAGCCGTATCTTGAACGCCGACGCCGGACCTGTCGCAAACTCGTTCTCAAGACGCGAACATTGCGGCGACGGCCTACCCTTCACGCCTTGTTAAGGGGCTGCCGCAAACATTTCCGCGGCCCGCAATTATCCTCTGAGCTTGCGCGCCGGGTGCTTGCCGCCGCGCAGCATCGCTGTGAGTTCGTCGCGTTCGTTCAAACGATCGCAAACCCTCAAGCCGGTCCGCCTTAACGCAGATAAGAAGGTGGTGGCTGTCGGTTCATATCTTGTGATAGTTCATGCGGATGATCGACAAGCACCGACACCTTTGGCCTGGCGTCCCGCTCGCTCTTGGTTCAGCCGTTCTCTTCGGGGCGTCAGCGCCGCTCTCCAAGCTGCTTTTGGGGTCAATCGATCCTTGGTTGTTGGCAGGCGTTCTCTATGTTGGAGCCGGACTTGGGCTTGCCGCTGTCAGTTGGGGACGCCGCCTGATCGGGCTGCCGAACGTGGAGGCTCCGCTTCAAAAAGCAGATATTCCCTGGTTGGCCCTGGTCGTCCTGTTTGGTGGCGTACTCGGCCCACTTTTGTTGATGTTGGGTCTTTCTCGGACCTCGGCATCTTCGGGATCGCTGCTTCTCAATCTTGAAGGATTGGCGACCATGGGCATTGCCTGGCTTGTCTTTCGCGAGAACGTTGATCGGCGGCTAGTGCTTGGCGCTATGGCTATCCTCACTGGGGCGGCAGTGTTGTCATGGAACGGTGAGACGCTTCACCTCGACATCGGTGGCCTGCTTATTGCGGCTGCGTGCCTGTCATGGGGTATCGACAACAACCTTACCCGCAAGTTGTCTTCGGCCGACCCGGTTCAAATTGCGATGATCAAGGGGCTCGTCGCCGGTACGACCAACCTTGTGTTGGCGATCATGTTTGGCGCGTCATTGCCGAATGCTACTCTCGTTTGGGCAGGTTCATTGGTCGGCTTCCTTGGCGTGGGAGTGAGCCTGGTGATGTTCATGCTCGGGCTCCGCCATCTTGGGGCAGCCAGGACAGGAGCCTACTTCTCGTTGGCTCCGTTCATTGGCGCAATTCTCGGGGTCCTCATTTTCGGCGAAGCCGTTACAGTGCAGCTTGTTGCGGCGGGCGTCCTCATGGGCATTGGCCTATGGTTGCACCTGGCCGAGCATCACGACCACGAACACACGCACGAGGCGCTGGAACACGACCACCTGCATGTCCACGACGCGCATCACCAGCACATCCATGACGGGCCATTCACGGAGCCTCATTCTCACTGGCATCGACACGCGCCGCTAAGGCACAGTCACGCCCATTACCCTGACCTGCACCATCGCCATTCGCATGACTAAGCCATGGCAACGCTCGAGCGCCGTGCGTCCTTTCGGACGCACAAAGGACGTTCCAACACCTTGAATCTACGTATATTTTCGGGCCGATGCGCTAGAGGACGCAATGGGCCTAGACATCATGTTTTCCACACCACCCATCACCTTACCAATCCGTAAGTTGTGGCCACGCCGTCCTCTCGGCTAAATCTCGCCATCCAGGCATGCCGGGAATGATCGGGCTGATGCGAATCCTGCTTATCGAAGACGATACCAAGACGTCCGATTATATCGCCAAGGGCTTTTCCGAGGCCGGGCATGTCTGTGACGTGTTCGGCGACGGCCGCGATGGGCTGTTTCAGGCGCAGCGCGAGGCCTATGACGTCATCGTCGTCGATCGCATGCTGCCGGGTCTCGATGGCTTGGCGATCGTGCGTTCACTGAGGGCTGCCAAGGTCGGCACGTCGGCGCTGTTCCTGACGTCGATCGGCGGCGTCGACGATCGGGTCGAAGGGCTGGAGGCAGGCGGCGACGATTATCTCGTCAAGCCCTTTGCCTTCTCCGAGCTTATGGCGCGCGTCAATGCGCTTGGCCGCCGGCCGCCGGTGCAGGAGCAGAGGACGGTGCTGAAGGTTGCCGATCTCGAGCTCGATCTGATCCGGCGGGAGGCCCGCCGCGCCGGCCAGGTGATCGAGCTGCAGCCGCGCGAATTCACCCTGCTCGAAGTGCTGATGCGCGGTGAAGGCCGGGTCATCACCAAGACGATGCTGCTGGAGCGGGTCTGGGATTTCCACTTCGATCCGAAGACCAGCGTCGTCGAGACCCATATCAGCCGCCTCAGGGCCAAGGTCGACAAGCCGTTCCAGGCCCAGCTTCTGCATACGGTCCGCAACACCGGATACAGCCTGCATGCGCCTCGCTAGAGCAATTCCAGGAAAAGTGCGAAGCGGTTTTCCGTCCGGAATTGCTTAAAAACAAAAAGTTAGAGCGATTCTGCGTTTCCGTGAAAAGCTGAACCGCTCTAGAACAGGAAAATCTCAAATCCTGTTTGCAATTTAAAGAATAAGAGCATGATGTCGTCCGAAAACCGCGCACACTTTTCGGCATCTAGCCTGCGCAGGAGCACGCCGTTCCGGCTTGCCGTGACCTTCGGCGTCCTCTTCGTCGTCGCCTTCATCCTGAGCGGCGCGATCATCTATCACATGCTGCGGCTCGGCCTCGTGCGCGATCTCGAACAGTCGCTCAGCGAAATGAATTCGTTGATCGTCTCGACCTACGAGCCCAATGATCCCGAGGACCTGATCAATACGCTGAACAATTATGCGAGCTTCCAGTCGACCTCCGACGGGCTTTATTCGCTGACGGATGCCGGCGGGCGCAAGCTTGCCGGCAATTTCGCCGCGCCCCGCATCCCGGACGGCGTCTATACCGTCACCTCGGGCGATGTCGGGCTGAAGGGGCATGAGCGCTACCGGATGCAGGTGTCGACCATCGGCCCCAACAGCCTGGTGGTGGCGGAAAATTTCAACGATGTCGACGAGATGCTGCGGATCGTGCTGGTCAGCTTCGAATGGGCAGCCGCGATCGTCGTCGCGACCGCGATCGGCGGCGGCGTCTTCCTCGCCTTCCGGGCCCAGGCGCGGCTGGACGGGGTCGCCCATACCATGAACCATGTCTCCCACGGCGCGCTCGACGCCCGCATTCCGATCACCGGCAACGGCGACGACCTCGAGACGGTGGCGATCCAGATCAACGCGGCGCTGGAGCGGCTGCAGAGACTGGTCGAGAGCATGCGGCAGGTGAGCGCCGATATCGCCCACGATCTGAAGACGCCGCTGAACAGGCTGCGCCTGACGCTGGATGCCGCGGTGGCCGGAAACGACCAGCAGGCGGATGTGTCGGCGCTGCTTGACGAAGCGAGACACGAGAGCGACCGGATCAACGCCACCTTCGAGGCGCTGCTGCGCATTTCCCAGATCGAGGCCGGTGCCCGCAAGGAGCGTTTCCAGACGACCGATATCGACGCCGTGCTTGCCGTGATTTCCGAGGTCTATGTCGATGTCGCCGAAGACGCGCACATGGCGTTGACGATCGCGGAACGCTGTCCGGCGCTCATCCGGGGCGACCGCGATCTCCTGACGCAGATGATCGCCAACCTGGTGGAGAACGCCATCAACCACTGCCCGGCCGGAACCGGCATCACGGTTTCGCTCCGCTGCCAGGGCGGCCGCGCCATCGTCTCGGTCGCCGATAGCGGCCCCGGCATTCCCGCCGATGAAAGGGAGAAGGTCTTCCGGCGTCTCTACCGGCTCGACAAGAGCCGCGCGACGCCGGGAAGCGGGCTCGGTCTCAGCCTCGTCAAGGCGATCGCCGACCTGCATTCGGCTGAGATCA
Organism: Rhizobium brockwellii; assembly: GCF_000769405.2. Classification (NCBI taxonomy): domain Bacteria; kingdom Pseudomonadati; phylum Pseudomonadota; class Alphaproteobacteria; order Hyphomicrobiales; family Rhizobiaceae; genus Rhizobium; species Rhizobium brockwellii. The sequence continues at coordinate 761,393 of NZ_CP053439.1, read as the reverse complement.
CCATGGCCGACAATCATCCCGGCCTCGTGGTTTCGATCGGCTTCCCGCTGATGCCGGCGGGTGATGCTAACCTCTCATCCGCCATGCCGCGAGCCGGCTGAGGCGGGCCGTAAAGCGGCGCAGCTCGGCGGCGGCGCGATACGGCAGGACGCTCCACGGCCGGCGGCGGCCAAGCCGGTAGGCCGAAAGCCCTGCCTGGATCTGGGAGCAGGGATCGGCCCTTTGGCTGACCGGCAGCGGATCGACGAAGCAGGCGCAAAGCCCATCATCGAACTCCAGATCGAAGGCGAGATCATAGGGCAGGCGCATGGGGACGAGCACATCGGCAATCCAGCCCGCCGCCTTGCGGTTGATCAGATAGGCGCCGGACCCCTTCTCGCGGGTGAGCGCAATGGCGAGCGAGCGCGACGCGGTCAGCGGCTCCACCTTGTGCTTTCGCCCGGTATTGACGGTCGACAGGCGCAGGATGTCCCAGCGCGCCTGGTGCTCGAGAGCAGCGTCGAGTAGCTCGGCCAGATCGTCATCGAAATCGAGATCGTCCTCCAGAATGAGCGCGAACTCGGCATGGCTGCCGAGGAACCGCTTGGCGCATTCGACGTGGCTGAGATAACAGCCGATCTCGAAAGGGTTCGGCCGGCGGCCGTGCCGGCGGAGATAGGATACTTCGTCGAAGCCCGGATGCGGCAGGCTCAGCCCTGCCCCATCGACCGCCGCCACGCGCTCGAAGGCAAGGCCGACGCTTGCCAGCAGGCGCTCCATTCGAAACCGGCGCAATGGCGCACGATCGAGATTGATCAGGTAGGTGTTCACCCGCAGGCTGACCGGATGAAGGGCCGGCATAAGGGCGGCAGGTGCGGCGCGCATGTTCATGAGAGAGCTGACCTCGACTTGGCAATGATGGCGCCAAGCTGCGCTCCAAACCTCACCGGGACCTCGCTGGAACTATACATTTTGGTAAAGTGCGGCGGTCGAACGGCCGGGGCAGCATTCTTACGGATTGGTATAGTCCCGGCAAAGGGCGCGTAAGAATGCCGCGCTACCAGCTCTCTTGCGGCACGCAGTGGACGCCTCCCTTCCCGCGATCGAAACGACAACCCGGCGCCTTCGATGACGACAGCGACCACTGCGTGCCGCGCCGGATGACCCTTGGCTTGAGCAACCGCCCAGCGCCCACTCTCAAACCCGACGGAGACCAACGATGAAATCACGTGCCAGACTGCTGCCCCTCTTTACCGGAGCCGCCATCGCCTGCTCGGCTGGAGCAAGCTTTGCCGCCACCACCGTGATCAATGTCACGGAAGATGGAGAAGGCGGCGGGGCGATGTCGCTGAAGCTCGACCCGCCAACGGTCAAAGCCGGCCCCGCGACCTTCGCAGTCCATAATGATGCAATGACGGAGCAGCATGAAATGGTCGTCGTTCGCCTGAAATCTCCGGACCTGCCCATTCCGCTCAACGCTGCCAAGAACCGCGTCGATGAATCGAAGCTGAAAAGCCTGGGCGAGGTTTCCGATCTGAAGCCAGGCGCCAGCGGCAAGCTGAATACCAGGCTGGCGCCGGGCACCTATCTGCTCTTCTGCAACATGAAGGGCCACTACGAAGCCGGGATGGAAGCCAGGCTGACGGTGACGCCGTAGGGCGGGCGACTGCCTTTTGCAGCACCCTTGCTGGACCTGCTTGCCCACTCGGCGGCGAGCGGATCTCGCCGGCGAGACAGAACACCGTAGAAAAGGCCGCTTTGCGCCGCCTGTTCTACGCGTTGTCGGGCTCGACGATATGCACAGGCCGTTGTCGACCCCTAAGCGGGCTCGCACTGATTTTGGGAGGCACAAAATCTCACAAGGAAGTCGCGGAATTTTGCAGCACGGTGAGTTTTGTGCAGATGATTGGCGCAAGCTTAGAGCGGACGAACATAACGTACAGACAAAAGTTTCCTTTGAGGCAACGTTTAGTGAGGTCGTTAGCGAAATTGTCCAGGGCTCAACCGTTTGGATAGACTGAAAGTGCGAAGCGCACGGGCTGGCGGTCGGAGGGTTGATCGGACTTTGGTCCCTATCCGGCTGCCAAGGGTCCGCCTTCTTTGGGCCGGTAAAACGCGCTATGAACGGGCATGGACAGCAAAGTGGACACGGCGGACGTGCGGGCACCGGCCGGAAGCATAAGTCTTGCCCGCCAGTTCGTGCTGGCGGCGGCGGGTGTCCTTCTGTTCGGGATGTCGGCGATCGGCTTCTGGGTCAGTGGGCGCATCGAGGAATCCCTGATCCACAATGCGGCAGCAGCAACGGCGCTTTATGTGGACAGCATCATTGCGCCGCTGACGCAGGAGCTGGCAAAATCCAACACGCTTGGCGAGGGCGCGCGTCTCGCCCTCACTGAGACGCTGTCCCAGGGTGTTCTCAGCGAAAAACTGTTTGCCTTCAAGATCTGGAAGCCCGATGGCACGATTGTCTTCAGCAATGAGGACGGCGCGATCGGAAAGCGTTTCGAGATGACCGACGGGCTGATGGCGGCGAAGGCCGGACAAATCCATGCCGAATTCGACGAGCTCGAAGGTCCTGAGAATGAGGTCGAACGGCAGAGCGGCATCCCGCTGCTGGAAATCTATAGCCCGATCCGCGAGCCCTGGTCCGGCGACATCATCGGCATCGCCGAATTCTACGAGAACGGCGTCGACCTCCGCTCGGAACTGACCCGTGCGCGGCTGCAGAGCTGGCTGGTCGTCGGCGTGGTGACGCTGGCGATGCTCGCTCTGCTGTTCGGCATCGTCGCCCGCGGCAGCCGTCTCATCACCCGCCAGCGCGCGGCTCTCGACGAGAAGGTGGAGACGCTGTCGACGCTGCTGTCGCAGAACCAGGCGCTGCGGCGCCGCGCCGACCAGGCGACCCATCGCACCGCCGACCTCAACGAGCGCTACCTGCGGCGCATCTCGGCGGAGCTTCACGACGGCCCGGCGCAATCGCTGGCTTTCGCGTCACTGCGGCTCCGATCGATCCTTCCCGCCGGATCGTCCGATCAGGACAGCGAACGGGTCAAGAGGGCGCTCGACGATGCGATGCGCGACATCCGCAATATCTGCCGCGGCCTGACATTGCCGGAACTGGATGGGCTCGGCGTCGATGATGTCCTTAAGCGCGTCGTCGCTGCCCACGAAAGCCGAACCGGAACGCGGGTCGCCTTCGCCTGCGATCCGGTGCTGCCGGACCTGTCGAAAGCCGAAAAAATCTGCGCCTACCGTTTTGTCCAGGAAACCCTCAACAATGCCGCCCGCCATGCCGCCGGCATCGGCCAGGAGGTCACGGCCTCGGCGGCGGGCAGCGGCATCGAGATCACCGTCAGCGACAAGGGGCCGGGTTTTGACCGCCGCACAGCCGGTGAAGGTCTGGGACTTCTGGGTCTTGAAGAACGGATTGCCGGTCTCGGCGGAACGCTCGACCTCAACTCGCAAAACGGCACGCGCCTGACGATGCGCCTGCCGGGGAACACAATACAATGACCGAAAACGCCATCCGCATCCTCATCGTCGACGATCATCCGATGTTCCGGGAAGGGGTGTCGATAAGCCTTTCGGAACAATCGGATCTCGAGGTCTGCGGCGAGGGCGCGTCCGCCGACGAGGCGATCCGGCTTGACCGGGAGCTGAGCCCCGACATCATCCTGCTTGATCTTTCGATGCCTGGCGGCGGACTGCATGCCCTGCGCCTCATCCTCGAACAGTCACCTGACGCAAGGGTCGTGGTGCTAACGGCCTCCGAGGCCGACGAGGACGTGCTGATGGCGCTCAGGTCCGGGGCGCGCGGCTATGTGCTGAAAGGGGTTCCCGCCACGACGCTGATCGAGGTGGTCCGCGGCGTGATCGCGGGGGAAAGCTATGTTTCGCCGGCGCTCGCGGCACGGATCCTGGCGGAACTGCGCACGGTGGCGCCGGTGGCTCACGGTATTGAGAAAGGCGAAAGCTCGCAGGACATGCTGGCGAGCCTGACGCGCCGCGAGGAGGAAATCCTCAAGCTGGTCGCGGCCGGCAACAGCAACAAGGAAGTTGCCCGGCGGCTCGACCTGCAGGAAAAGACGATCAAGCACCACATGACCCGGATCCTGCAGAAGCTCAACGTCCGCAACCGGACGGAGGCCGCCATGCTGCTTCGGGACGCCAGCCACCGCGAGTGACCGCTCTTTGGCATAAGCGGTCTAGAATTTCCTGTAGTCGGACACCCTCGCCTTGCGGTTGATCACGACGCGGCCGGCCGGATCGAACACCTGGTATCGGCCATTGCGGATCTGCGCACGCCAGCCGCCGTCATAAGTATGCTGGCGCTCCTGTCCGTCCTTGCCCTTGCCGCCACGCCCGGAATCGTCGCTTCCGCCGCCGTCATCGCTGGCATCGTCGCCGCCGCTGCCCTTGCCGCTGTGCGAGGACGAGCCGGAATTATCGGATCCATCATCACCTGAGCTATGCCCCCCTGAGCCTGAATCGCCAGAGCCTGAATCGCCGGAGCCTGAGTCATCAGAGCCTGAATGATCGGAGCCCGAGTGATCCGAACCCGAGCCGCCGGAATCGCCGTCCTTCGCCCACGCGCCATGCGGCACGGCCAGAAGCAGGGCTAGGCCGGCAGCCAGCAGTGCGGCCCGAAAGGCGGCACCATGAAATCTGAGATCATTCGCCAACGTGTTTACTCCGTGTCACTGGATGACGCTTCAACCGGATCACCGACGCACCCGTAAGGGCTGCGCCGGTGGATTAAACCAGGTGCGGGTCCTTGTCCGCATCGATCATTCGGCTCAGCTGCGGTGACCGCCGTGATCATCGCCGGCTGCGTCGTCCGATCCGCGATCATGGCGGTTGTGGCCGGGCTGGTCGTCGGTGCCTCGACCGTGGCGGACATGCCCCGGCTTGTCGTCCGCGCCGCGGCGCGCGACTTGTGTTTTTTCCAGCTTTGGCAGGAATGCATGGTTTGGACCGTCGTCACGGCCACGACCGCGGCGGGTGTGGCCCGGCTTGTCATCGGCGCCCTTCTTGGCAACGAGGTCGTTGCGCTGCTCGAGGCGGGTTGTGCCTGCGGCGCTATCGAGCTTGCCGCTCAGGGCAGCGCTGGCCGGGATACCGGGGGACAGCATGGTCAGCACGATCGCCGAGCGCAGGGCGTATTGGATTACCGACATTGTATTGCTCCTCATGTTGGGTTTCGACTAGTGTCGAAGGGTGATGCGAAAGCCCGTTGGCATCTCACAGCGACAAGATGCGCCCATGCGGCAGGCGCTGTGAACGGCCCTCAGACCTTATAGGGCGCCATGGGGACCTTGGTCGGATGCCTGCTGACAATCGGCTTATGTTGGAGGGACCACAAAGCAGCCAGTGGGTTAGACGACCTCACCTGTGAGCTCCCCCATGCGCCCAGTCTTGCCCCCCGAGCAGAGCACTCCTACAAGATAGACCATGGCAACACACCTCTGATTGGCCGCGCCTTGCGGCCTTGAGCGAAGCGCAGTCCTGCACGACACCGCGGGGCCACTTCCACTTGCCAAGCCAAAATCAGAGATTTTCCAATGCCGACGCTCTACCTCACTTGCGGTCTTCCCGGTTCGGGGAAGACGTCGCTCGCCAGGATCATCGAACATGACGCATCTGCCCTTCGTCTGACCGGAGACGACTGGATGCACATGCTTTACCTCGGCATGTCGCCTTCCTGGTATAGGCTTGCCGGAAAGTGCCGCGGCGGAAGCCGGAACGCCCTCGGCAATGACCATTGCAGTTGCTGCGGCTGCGCCGAGGAAGCTGCGGCGAGATATTACGAGCGTGATTTCCCGTGCCGCGATCTGAGGGAAGCGGCAGAGGGACATGATCTCACCCTTGACTTGGGTTTCAAGCGCTAGACTTGCGAGCGTACTGCGTCGGCGATCGGGTGAAGCTCTTCTGACGGCAACGATCCAACCAGGCTGTAGCCCATGCCGTTCTTTGCCCAGCTCCAGCCGCGGATGTCGTCCTTGCCGCTTTTGACCATCGGCTTGTCCTGATCCACCGTCATGTGGCGCGCGAGCATGACGATCCGGCTGCCCTTGTCGTTGTCATACATCAGCATGAAGCCAGGACCGCGCGCCGTCGGGATCACGCGACCGCCCATGAGGCGATAGCCCGACTTGCTGAGATCTGGGATAGCGGCAGAGCGCCCGAGCGTCGCGGCTGCAAACTGCTGCAGATTCTCGCTGCCGTCAAACCTGACTTCAACGGGGCGAAGCCTGTCGGGGGCGAAGACGCTGTAGCTCGCGGAAGCTTCCTGCGCGAGCGCAGCAACACCTTCCATCGATGGGAGCGTGTAGCCTCTGGTGATCCAGCCGCCCGTTGCGCCGACGGTAAGCATCAGGACAGCAGCGGCAGCAAGCCGGAACCATTGTGGCCTCTGGGAAGCGGGGCGCGCTGCCATGATAGTCTTGAGGTTGAGCCTCGATGGCACAGGCTCGCGCGCCACAGGTTCCATTGCCGAGCGCAACGCTGCGGCTTGAGTCCGGTAGGAGGAGACACGTGCGGCAGCCTCGGGGTTCGCCAACAGATATTCGGACACGTCGCGATGCCGCTCCGCATCGAGCGCATTGTCGACAAAGGCCTGGAGGTCGTCTTCGGTAATTGGTCTCACGGTCATTTCACCCTCCGGATATAGGGGCGACCGGCTGACGCTCCCGACGGCTTTGTTTCCAGGATCGTCCTTAACTGCTCCCGCGCCCGCGACAACCTCGACATCACGGTGCCGAGCGGAATTTCCAAGACCTTCGCAGCCTCCGCGTAAGAAAGATCTTCGACGGAGATCAGGAGCAGAATGCTGCGCTGATCCGGCGGCAGGCGTTCGATCGCCGCCATCACCTCATGGCCATAGACCGTATCCTCCTGCGTCGCCGCACGCGCGCCCGTAGCCTCGGCAACGTCCTCGATTGGCACGGAGCCGCCACGCCGGGCATCCTGCCTGAGCCTGTTGACTCCCAGGTTGTGCAGGATGGCGAACACCCACGAACGCGGATTGTCGTCGCGCCGGTGGCTCCAGTTGAGAACCACCCTCTCCAGGCAGTCCTGAACGATATCATCGGCGGCTTCGATGTCCCGCACAAGACCTCTGGCATAACGCCTCAAGGCCGGGATCATCGGCTCTACCTGTAGAAGCAAGTCATCCATATGCTGACCTCCGGAGAGACGGCCCGCTGTATCGCGGGCCGTCGGTTCGCTCTATTCCGCAGCTTGTACCTGCAGGACCTTGCCAGGCTTGCCGTCTTCAACCGAGGCAACCACGAGGAAACGCCGCTCGTCCTTATGCTTGGCCTCCACGATCTGCCGGATCGGCCCGACTGCGTTGACGATCGCCGAGCCCGCAGGGTTGGTCATGAAGTTCGACAGACCTTCCAGCGGACCACTGCCATCTGGCTTGTCAGAGAGTGCCAGAACATAGGCCTTTTTAGGCTCAAGTCCGGTGACCGAGGCCTGCAGAACCTGCGTCAGGCCCTGATCGAACAGCGAAACGGTAGACGGTGTCTTGTCCTTCTCCTCCTTCGCAGCGAGCTTAAGGTGAGCGGCTTCGCCAGCCTTGCCGAGCGGCACGAGGTTCTGCAGGCCGTCACCTTCCGGAACTGCGTTCGGCACATAGGCAACCGCCTGCGGTGCCTGACCAATCGGGATATTGGCGATGACCTTGTTGGTCACGGTGTCGACGACCGCGAACTGATCGGCATTTTCCAGGCCAACATAGACACGGCTGCCGTCGCCGGATGGCCAGATGCCATGCGGCAGATTGCCGACCGGGATCGTCGCGACCTGCTCAAAATTATCGGTGCGGAACACTTTGACCTCGTTCAGTCCGCCGACTGTCACGTAGGCGAAGCTGCCGTTCTTGTTGGTGACGAGGTTGACGTGGTTGGTGATCGGGCCGGTGTCGATGGTTTTGATCAGGTCGAAGGGCGCTTCTGCATTGAAGACCTGCGTCTTGCCGATATCCTTCAGCGTAAACCAGACCTGCTTGCCATCAGGAGAAGCGGCGATGTTGGGGCAGAACGGGCTTTCCTGCTTCACGTGGCCGACAATCTGGTGGTCGGCGACCGAGACGACGACAGTTTCAGGATTGAAGGATGAGCAAATGTAGCCGTATTTCCCGTCAGGCGAAAAGATCTGCATCCCGGGTCCCGCCGGAACCTTTATCTGTGTCTTCTCCTCAAACGTGCTGGCATCGATCACGGAGATGTAGTCTTCGCCTCGAACCGTGACCCACACTTCCCTGCCGTCCGGGGTGAAGAAGGCTTCGTGGGGCGAACGACCGACATAGGTCGTATGCTTGACCATGTTGGTTGCCGTGTCGATGAAGGTCACTGAGTTGGAGCCGATCGACACTACTGCCAAAGTCTTGTGATCGGGCGAGAAGCCCATGCCGTGGACGAGAACCTGGCCCTTGTAGAGCGGGCTTAGGTTGCCCGGTTGCGGATCACCCAGCTTGATGACGCCAAGAAGTTTATTGGTCGACGGATCGCTGACCGAGACGGTGTTGGAGAATTGTTCGGCAGCATAGACGCGGTCCTTGCTGCTGATCGGGATATCTGGATCAGAAGCGGCTGCCGGAGCCTGGCCGGCCAAGGCGGAAAAAGGCAAAAGCATGCTGCCCGCGAACAAGCTGGCGGCAAACGATGTCCGAATGTTCATTTGGAAGACCTTTGGATTACATCTTCATGTTTGGATCCATGCCCTGCATGGATTCGGCGGGGGTAATCTCCGGTGCGACCTGTGTCGGGGCGGCGTCGGATGGGGGAAGCGGATCGCCGATCGCAAGCTTCATTGCCGCAATCTCCTGCTGCTGATCCACGATGATCTCTTGCGCGATACGCTTAAGCTGTTCGTTCTTGCCGTATTTCAGGACGGCGAGTGCCATATCGATCGCGCCCTGGTGATGAGGCGTCATCATCGCCACGAAATCACGATCGACATCGCCGGTCGGCTTGACCTCCATGTCCGCCATCATCTTGTCCATGGCCGTATTGTTCTCGGCGAGAAAGGCAGCCTCTGTAGAGTCGGCCTTGGCCGGATGTGTGTGCTGCACCGGGTCATGCGCGAATGCCGCACATGTTCCGGCTGTGGCCAGGATCGCGGCCGCAAGGACCGTCGACTTTCGGTGGGACCAGATGTTCATCGACGTCTTCCTTCTTGTTATATCCGGGGTAGACACCTGAGGGCGGTGTCTATTCCCGAAGAGAGCGTCTTTTTTTGTGCCGTCGGGTCTTCGAGTCCGAAGGACGCGACAAGAGCGAAGGCGAGCAGACCGAGTGCGATCTCAAGAGCCGCACACCTGTGAGCTCCCCCGTGCGCGCCGTCTTGACCCCCAAGCAGAGCGCTCCTACAATACAGACCATGGCAACACACCTCTGATTGGCCGCGCCTTGCGGCCTTGAGCGAAGCGCAGTCCTGCACGACACCGCGGGGCCACTTCCACTTGCCAAGCCAAAATCAGAGATTTTCCAATGCCAACGCTCTACCTCACTTGCGGTCTTCCCGGTTCGGGGAAGACGTCGCTTGCCAAGATCATCGAACATGAAGCATCTGCCCTCCGTCTGACCGGAGACGACTGGATGCACAAGCTTTACCCCGGCATCTCTACTCCGGAAGCCGAAACTGGTCCGTGCCGAGGCAGAGTCGAGAGCCTGCAATGGCAGATCGCTCTGCGTGCCATCAGGCTTCGGTGTAACGTTGTCGTGGATTGGGGCGTGTGGTCACGGGCAGAACGCGACACCTGCCGGGAGGAAGCTCGCGCAGCGGGTGCCCGCGTCGTCCTCTGCTTCCTCGACGTTCCCTTCGATGCGCTTTGGGACCGGGTCTCCCGGCGAAACGCCGCGCTTCCAGTCGGCACGTTCGACATCTCGCGGGCGGACCTGCTTCGGTGGTCGAAGCTGTTCGAGCCGCCAACCGCGGAGGAGTTGGCGCTTTACGATCGGTAAAACCCATCCAGCCATCACCGCCCTTAGATGAAACGCCACAGCGCCAAGGTCTTCTCAGTCGACGTCGTAGCGGGTCCGGGCCGGCTCGCTCGTGAGGACATGCGAGACCGAATTGGTCAGCCGTGGTTTGCTTGACTAGGGCTTGAGGTCGCATGGATGGAAGACCATGCGAGCGCCCACCCGGATGAGCGTCAGGCCTATCAGAGCCTGACGACCACGACCAAGCCGCGATTACTGTTCTTTTCAGTGCTGAAAGCATGAGGACGTGGAGAACGCGCGCCTGTCTGTTGCGGCCGGGACTGGAGCCCTACGGATGGCGGGGCTAAGCGACAGGCACCGACCCGTCACTTCTTTTCCTGCCAATAGCTTTGCCAGAGGTCGAGCCTCGGCTTCAGCGGATCTGCTCCGAACGTCACGCCGTGATTGGTGAAGTCGATGACCCTGTGGACGGATGGGTCGTGGTGAGGCCATTTTGGCCGGGAGCCGCCATTGGGGTCACCCTTCGTTGCAAATTCGACCCAGTAGTCACTCGCCAATGTGGCCATGGCCCAATCGGCAGGTGTCACCTTATCTTTGACAAGTGCGTTTGGAATGTTGAGCGTATATGGAATTTCGAAGCCGTGCAGAGTGCCTTTCCATGCCGGATCGTTGCGGAGAGCCTCGGCGACATAGGAGAAACGATACCACCACGTCGGCTGACCAGCGCGGATCATCTCGTCAGCGAGGTGGCGAGATGGTTCGACAAGCGTCTTGTCGGCCAGAACCTGCTGCTTGAGCTCAGCGAGCGTCTGTTGGCCGGTCGGATCGTAAAGGGTGCGGGCTTCGCCCGCATGCTTCCCGAATAGTGCGAAGAGATCGTCTTTCGTCGCGGCCTGACCAAGACCGAGATCACGATCATTTGCCCCGACGATGACGGGAACCGGCGCTTGACGGCCTGCCGCAAAAGCCGCTTCCGGCGTTTCGAGCAAAAACCGTCCGTCGATCATCGCGCCTGAGATGCCGATGACGGGCTTGCCTGTCGACATTCCCGCCAGCACCTCTTGTGCCGATGCACCTTCGGTCAGCTTTTCCGCAGGCAGCGCCCGAAGGGCGGTGAGAGCGTCGGCATCGCTGCCGTTGATTCCCAGAGAAGCCGCATAGTCCAACGCGGTTTTCTCTGCTGCTTTTAAAGGAGACAAAGGCGTGCTCTCAGCACGCGCGGTAGGCAGACCCGGTGACTGTAGAATGGCGCCCCGGAAAAGCCCCCGTGACAACGGCGATATCATGTGCGCCATCACCGAGCCGCCACCTGCCGACTCTCCGAAGATCGTCACTTTCTTCGGATCGCCGCCGAAGGCTTCGATATTTTGCTGGACCCATTTCAAGGCTGCAAGCTGGTCCATGTAACCATAGTTGCCGACGGGCTCGTCAGGGGCTTCCTTCATAAGTGCAGGATGGGCAAAATAACCCAGCCGGCCCATGCGGTAGTTCATGCTGACGAACACAACTTTCCGGGCAGCCAGCTGGCCACCGGGATACTGAGGGGTGTTTCCATGGGCAAGAGCGCCGCCGTAAATCCAAACCATCACCGGCAGCGGCGTCCGGGCACGCTTGACGGGTGTCCAGACATTGAGGGTCAAACAATCCTCTGACTTCGGCAGGTCGTCCGTCTGCATGCAGGACGGACCGAAATTGCGGGCATCCCTGGTCCCGCTCCATGGCTTCATCGGTCTGGGATTACGCCATCTCAGATCACCGACCGGCGGCGCCGCATAGGGTATGCCTTTGAAGCTGATGACCGTGCCTGATCTCTCACCCTTCAGCATTCCGCTGTCGATCGTAACGGTGTCGTCTGCCGCACCCAATCGTGGCGCGAACGTCACCTGACACGATGCTACGGCCAAAAAGAGCAGGAACTTGCGGCTGCCGTCCACAAACACTGCACTCTCCACCGTTAAGCTGAGACAGTTTGAGAGCAAAATACTCCCATAGAGCGGCAACGAAAAGGGACCATCCGACGTCGACCAAACTCCGCTATTGCTCCCACGCCGGGTATCGGCTCGATCCGCTGGGAGTTTGGCGAAAACGCATCCCCAATCTCCGTGATCCCAGGCCTTGAGCCTGGGATCCATGCCAGGCTGATGGAGGCCGGCGTGGATCCTCGGGTCAAGCCCGAGGAAGACGGAGGGTGGGTTGAGCTCTGCGGCAAGGGCAGCGATGGCGGACGGCCGTATTTCGCCGGACCTCGGCCGCCGCTCCGCCTGATGGCTCATGACCGGATTGGCGAGGATGTGATCAGGTTGATCTACGTTCCGGCTTGATCTCGCGACGCGCCGGATGAAAATCCCAGCGCGGCTTCCGGCCGGATGACGGCAAGCGTCGCCGGCGACCTGCCGGGCGTCAGTCGCGCGATATGGACAGCCCCGTGAGAAGCGGAGCGTAGGCGGCGAGCCTGCCGGATACGAACTCCGTGAAGAGCCGGACGCGCTTCGTCTTGCGTGTCTCCCCCTGTGTGAGAAGCCAGAGCGTTCCGTACATGTGCAGGTCGGTGCCCGGCACCCTCACCAGGTGGGGATCGGCATCTCCGACGAAGCACGGCAGCGTGGTGATCCCGAGCCCTTGCCGTACAGCAACGATCTGCGCCTCGCCGTCCGTGGTCCTGAACGGAACCCCCGTGGTGCGAACCTCGCCGTCGCGCACCCAGTCCGGGATGCCATGCATGCTTATGACGATCCACCGGATGGGATCCGGCGCGCCCGCACGCCACGCTGCCAGCAGATCGCGGGACATGTAGATACCGCCGAATATATCCGATCCCTTCAGGCCGTGAAGATTGAGCGGCAGGGTCTTGCGGTCATAGACGACGCGGATCGCCACATCGGCCTCTCGGTTGGTCAGATTCGCCAGCTCGCCGGACGACACGATTTCCATCTCGATATCAGGATGCAGACGCGCGAAATCGGCGAAGTCCGGCATCAGCAGGTGTGTCGCAAGGGTCGGTGCCAACGTCACCCGCAAAAGACCGCGCACGCTCTGGTCGCGGCCGAAGACGCGCGTCTCCAGCTGGTGCGACGAGGCTTCCATCTGCTCCGCGAGCTGGAGGACCTCCTCGCCCGCAGCCGTCAAGCGGTAGCCCGAAGGCAGCTTTTCGAACATCTGCGCCCCGAGGCGTTCCTCGAGCTGGGCGATGCGTCGCAGCACCGTCGCGTGGTTCACCCCGAGGCGCTTGGCGGCAGCCCGCAATGAGCCTCCGCGCGCGGCGGCAAGAAAGTAGCGAACGTCGTCCCAGTCGATCATGGTGCATTCCCGCGCCGCGGGGTGCGGCTTCCGAAGCCCGTTCTAGCACACTGAGCCGCAATGTGCGCGAGCGTTGCGGCACTTAATCATCCGGATGGATCGTTTTTGCACCACCCATGTGCGTGATTGCGCACTCACCGCCCGACTTTGGCGAACCCATATCGGGGCTCTCGGGGGACTTCCCCGTACAGCCGAAAACGCGTGACGGCAAAACGAAGGATGCATGACATGAACAGACTGAATGGAAAGACCGCCGTGATCACCGGCGGCGCTACCGGCATCGGCCGCGCCGCAGCCAAGCGCTTCATCGACGAGGGCGCCTTCGTCTTCATCTTCGGCCGCCGGCAGGAGGCGCTTGACGCCGCTGTGGCGGAGCTCGGGCCCAACGCGCGGGCGGTGAAGGGCTCGGTCTCGGATGAGGCCGACCTTGATCGTCTCTACGCCGCGGTGAAGGCAGAGCGCGGAACGCTCGACATCGTCTTTGCCAATGCCGGGGCAGGAAGCCCGCTTCCGCTCGGCAAAATCACCGCCGAGCACATCGACGAGACCTTCGACACCAATGTGAAGGGCACGATCTTCACGGTCCAGAAGGCGCTGCCGCTGATGCGCTCAGGCGGTTCGATCATCCTGACCGGATCGAGCGCCGGCACCACGGGAGCCCCGGGATTCACTGCCTACAGCGCGAGCAAGGCAGCAGTGCGCAATCTCGCGCGGACCTGGGCAGAGGACCTGAAGGGCACCGGCATCCGGGTCAACGTGCTGTCACCCGGGGCGACGGCGACCGAACTTGCGAAGGAGGCGCTGGGTGAGGAAGGCCAGAAGGCCTACGGCGCGATGACTCCACTCCAGCGTATGGCCGATCCCGCGGAGATCGGGGCGGTGGCCGCCTTTCTCGCGTCGTCGGACAGCAGCTTCATGACCGCCAGCGAGGTCGCCGTCGACGGCGGCCTGGCGCAACTCTGACCCCCCGGCGCGATCCCGCGTCCGAGGAACACAACGAAGGATAGAACATCATGAAAAAACTTGAAGGCAAAGTAGCAGTCATCACGGGCGGAAGCAGCGGGATCGGATTGGCCACCGCCAAGCGCTTCGTGGAGGAAGGTGCGCAGGTCGTGATCATTGGGCGACGCGAGAAAGCCCTACAAGAGGCCGCGGCCCTTATCGGGAAAAACGTGACAACAGTCGTGGGCGACGTCTCGCGCTTGGAAGATCTGGACCGGCTCTACGCCACCGTGAAGGAGAAACATGGTCACATCGACATTCTCTTCGCAAACGCCGGCGCAGGTACGGTCGCGCCGCTCGCGGCAGCGACTGAGGCCCATTTTGACCAGACCTTCGATGTGAACGTGAAGGGTCTGTTCTTTACGGTGCAGAAGGCCCTTCCCATCCTCAAAGACGGCGGATCGATCATTCTGAACTCTTCGGTCTCGAATGTGATGGGGCTGCCAGCGTTCAGCGCCTACGCAGCAAGCAAGGCTGCTGTTCGCAGCTTCTCGCGGTCTTGGACCCAAGAGCTGAAGGACCGCAATATCCGCGTCAATACGATGAGCCCCGGCGCGATCGAGACTCCCGCCTTGGCGACAACGACCGGCCTCACCGCTGAGCAAGCCGAGGAGGCGGTCGCCCAGTTTGCTGCACAGATCCCAATGGGTCGCAGGGGCAAGCCAGAGGAAATCGCGGCTGCGCTCACGTTCCTCGCCTCCGATGAAAGCTCCTACATCACCGGTATCGATCTCGCCGTAGATGGTGGTTGGGCGCAGGTCTGACCCAGCGTCAACACAGGATCGGAGAAGCATTATGAGCTATTCAATTATAGGATTCGGCAATATCGGCCAGGCTATCGCTAAGGCCTTTGCCAGAAACAGCATCGAAGTTTCCGTTGCAACCACGCGCGACCCGGAAAGCTTCGCATCCGCCGCAGCTGCGATCGGACCCACGATCATTCCCAAGAGACTGGCGGAAGCCGTCAAGGCGGACATCATCTTTTTGGCTGTGCGTTTCGAGTCGCACCCGGAGGTCGCGAAGACGCTTCCCACCTGGCAGGGGAAGACAATCGTCGATGTGACCAATGCCTACGGCGTGCCCCCGGAGGAACTGGAAGGACAGCCGTCTTCCAGGTTCATCGCACAGGCGTTTTCCGGTGCGAAACTGGTCAAGGGCTTC
This sequence comes from Rhizobium brockwellii, assembly GCF_000769405.2. Taxonomy (NCBI): domain Bacteria; kingdom Pseudomonadati; phylum Pseudomonadota; class Alphaproteobacteria; order Hyphomicrobiales; family Rhizobiaceae; genus Rhizobium; species Rhizobium brockwellii. The sequence continues at coordinate 746,004 of NZ_CP053439.1, read as the reverse complement.
AACCATTTGATCGCTGCCAGCCTTGACCAGGATCCCGCCGTAAAGGGTGGCAGGAGAGTCGTGTTCCTGGCGAGCGACGATGACGCTGCCGCAGCGGAGATTGGTGCGCTGGCGAAAAATCTCGGTTTCGCGCCGATCGAACTTGGCGGGCTTTCGGAAGGCGGGCTGCTGGTCCAGGCGCGCGGAAAGAGCTGGGGTCATCTGATCTTCAAGGACCTGGTCAAGTTCGACTGATGAAGACGACCTGCCCACCGGCAGCGCCACGCTGCACGGATCGGATCGAGCGCGATCCGATCCAAGCGAAATGGAGAAATAATGATGAGCACCGAAAAGAACATCCAGACCGTGAAGGACTTCTTCGCCGCGATCGGCAGCAGTGACAGGGAGGCTCTGCTGGCGCTGGTTGCCGAAGACATCGAATGGATCATCCCGGGCAAGGATTGGCCGCTGGCCGGCACCTACCGGGGGCACGCGGGACTTGCGAATTTGCTCGAGACGGCATCCAAGTCGATAGAAACGTCCACGCAACCCCGGGAGTTCGTAGCGCAAGGAGACCGGGTCCTGGTCGTCGGCTTCGCGAACGGAAAGATCAAAGCCACGAACAAGACGTTCGAGGACGACTGGGTCTTCGCCATCACGGTCCGGGACGGCAGACTGACCAACATCCGGGAATACGTCGACACGCAAGCGCTGGCGCGCGCCGCGCAGATGGACGCGTCCGGGCCGGCGTAGCGCTGGCCGACTGCGGCCCTCGGTCCGGCGTCGAAGGTGAATGAGCCATTGATCGGAGCCTCGCACGCCGCGCGCTCGTCGAATACTCAACCGTAAAGGAGATCCCAATGTACGACCAATCCAAGCTATCCGAATTGATCCGGTTCGCACGCATCGATGCGGGCTCCAACGTCATCGACGTTTATCCAGGCGACGGCGACTGGACGCGCCTCTTCTCCGACATCGTGCGACCCGAAGGACGGGTCTTCAGCTTCGTGCCGGCCGAAGTCGCTCACTTCAAGAACGATCCGGTCGGCCTAATGCGAACGCTCGCGCAAGAGCCAGGCCGAGCGAACGTCGAAGCCGTCTCGGCGGACCTCGTGGCGATGCCGGAGGTCACGCAAACAGCGGATGTCCTGTGGCTGCATCTGTTCTACCACGATCTCCACACCGCCCTGATGCAGGCCAGGGGCGCGACGGCGGCCGCCTTCAATCGAGCCGTCTACGAGCGGCTGAAGCCCGGCGGGTTCTACGTCATCGTCGATCACGCCGCCGCCGCCGGAGCCGGCACAGGTGATGCCCAGTCATTGCATCGGATTGAGCCAGCCTCCGTTCGCGAGGAGGTGGAGGCGGCCGGCTTCGTCCTGGACGCGGAAAGCACCCTGCTCGCGAACAAGGACGATTCGCACTCGATCAAGGTCTTCGATCCGTCGATCAAGGGAGAGACCGATCGCTTCGCCTATCGATTTTTGAAGATCTAACACTGAGCCATTCGCCAACGATGAGGTCGGCTCTCGTACGGAGGCGGCTTCTGGTGGTTCATCTTCGAAAGTGGACGAAATGTTCCAATTCATTGTCACCCATTGACGTGAACAGGTTTCACCCCAATACGGTCAGGCCAGCCAGACGACAACAGGAGTGTAATCGTGAGCGAACCGACCGTAGCAGATGCAACAAACCGCATTTATGAGTCGCTCCAGGCGGACAACGCCGACATCGACGTACATATCGCGGCCCTCAAGGCAGCGTTGACGCAAGCGGGTTTGAAAGAGGCCGTATTCGACCCGGCCAGGCTCGTGCAGAATAACCGTTCTGGCAGGAAGCGGATGGAGGCCCACTTTCGGCAGCGCGGTGTCATGGTGAAATTCTCAGCCTCGTGAAGCCTTCCTATGAAGGCAGACGGCTGTAATCACAGATGTCGCAGCATGCCCCCTCGCCCCGCTCCCGCCCGTGTCTCCAGGCCGCTGCCGATGGAGGCCAGCGTGGATCCTCGGGTCAAGCCCGAGGACGACGGAGGGTGGGGTCAGCTCTGCGGCAAGGACAGCGATGGCGGATGGGATGTCGGCGAATTTCGCGTCCGTCGCTCCGTCATCATCAATCGCCCCTCGCCCCTCGCAGCACCGTCAATCCCCTGCGCAGCGGGTGGAATTCCGACTGGCGGCAAGCGGGGATCGGTGGTGTCTTACTTTACTGCCGAAAAGGCGGTCGGTGACAACAGCTGGCTAGAGATATTGGCGAGGATTTGCCCGTCGCGCTCTGACTCGTCGCGGGCCTCAAGCCATGCAGGATCAGTGGTGAAGGCTTTCCATTTCACCTCGCGATCGGCTAGCGATTCCCAGGCGATGAGATAGGTGAGACGCTGGCTGCTTTCGCCCACGATTGTGGTGAAGAAACCCGCCTGCTTGATTCCGTGCTTGTCCCATATTGCCAGCGTATGTTCGGCAAAGCGGTTGAGCAGCGCGGGCAATCGGCCGGGCAGGCAGTCGTAAATTCTGAGCTCGTAGATCACAGTCTTGCTTCCTTATGTCCCCTGAGAACGACATGTGTTTGGCACGTGCTCCCCTGCGCCCACAATGTCCTCAAAACTTGCAGCAACGTCAATTTCACGGTGGATCCGTCAATATCCCTATTAGAACAAGCCCTGCAGGTATGTGCGAACCGCTAATCTTCTGTCAATCCGATCGCCTGTGTCTAGGCGTGGCAATTTTGCGGAATTATGTAGCAAATGCCACCAATGTCCGCCTCTCGCCCGAAGCGGTCATGGTCTACCGCAGATCGGACTTCTGCGGGATCCCTCTTCAGAGCGTTCGGCCCGTGAAGCGTTCACGAAAGATTGGAGTAGCGCGGAGTTCCGACACCCGCTACACCCAGGCTCAAGCTTTTATCGCGGCAGTTGGAGCGCCATTGGCCTTCAACTCAGTGGCCGACGCGGTATACGCGCCCGGTCTGCACGCCTTCAACGCTGCGTCTATAGGCCATTGCGACACGAGCCCCCGAGACGCTTTCATAACCGGGAAAGAACGGACCAAAGCGGTCCATCGATTCCGTCAGCATTGTCGGGTTCACTGCATTAATACGGATGCCTCGAGAGAAATCGCAGGCAGCGGCACGGACGAACCCGTCGAGCCCCGCGTTGGAGGTTGCGGCGTTAGAGCCTTGCGCAATAGGATCATCAACAGCGATGCCGGAGGTCAGCGTGATCGACCCTCCGTCGTTCAGGTAATGCTGACCAACCAGCACAACGCGCACCTGACTTAGCAACTTGTCCTGCAATCCTTTGTGGAAGTTGGCCGTCGTCATTTCTGCGATCGGCGCCAGGATGACATTGCCTGCAGCAACGATGATGGCATCAATCCGTTCAATCTTCTTGAACAGCGCATCCACGCTTTCATCACTCGTGATATCGACCTGATGATCACCCTGGGTGCGGCCGACACGAATGATGTCGTGCTTACCATCGCGCGCGAGTTCTTCCACCACGAAGCGACCTACATCGCCACTGGCGCCGATTACAACGATCTTCATAGAATATTCCTTTCAAATTCAGCCTGAAGCATCGCTATCATTCACCGAACCATTGAGATAATAAATGTGCCATAACTTCGTTGTTTGCGAACCGGTAGTTAGCAATATGGATCGATTACGGGCTATGGAAACCTTCGTTGCCGTTGTGGAAGGAGGCAACTTCACCGAGGCTGCGCAGCGGCTTGAAATGTCGGCGGTCATGGTTGGAAAATATGTGCGTCAGCTTGAAGACAGCCTTGGCGCGCGCCTGCTTGAGCGCACCACACGACGCCAAGGATTAACGGATGCCGGTCGCGTATATTACGAAGATTCAAAGCGCGCGCTCGAATACGTACGAGTGGCCGAGACATCAATCGAACGACTGCGTGCATCACCATCGGGCACGTTGCGTATTAGCGCTCCAACCACCTTTGGCGCATGCGTCATCACTCCCCTGGTGGCGACGTTCCAGCGAACCTATCCGCTTGTGCATATTGAACTGGAATTAAGCAATCGCGTCGTCGATCTTATCGACGAGGGTTTTGATATGGCCATCCGCATCGGCGAGCTGGGTGATGTCGACCTAGTAGCAAAACCGTTGACGATGTATCGCATGGTGATCTGCGCGTCGCCGGACTATCTGGCCCGGTATGGCCATCCACAGACTCCGCACGATCTTAGCGCGCATCACTGCCTTTCTCACACGGTATGGAACAGCCGTAATGCCTGGAAACTAAAAGGCTGGGAAGAGGTGCAGCCACCGATCGAACCGTCTTTCACATGCAATGACGGCAACGGATTGCGTATGGCTGCACTGGCCGGGGCGGGGTTGTTACTGCAGCCCGAGGTTCTGGTGGCTCAGGACTTGGCGAGCGGGGCGCTGATTTCAGTCCTGCAAACTTATCTGCCCGAACCGCGCGCGGTCCATATCGTGCATCGACAGGATCGAAGACCGCTCCCAAAACTCACTCGTTTCATTGGGCATTTGCTCGCGCATGTCAGGGAGCAGGAGACACACTAGCGATTTCGTGTCGAATGGATCTGAAGTCCAAATTGAGGCATTGCTGACGATGACCACCGGCTGCGCTTTGGCCCAAAGCTGTCAGCGCCGCAACGCTTTCGGTTGGTGGCATTTGCTACACAATTCCGCAATTTTGACCCCCGGCTTGCCCCACTCCATCAACCGCCCTTCGCCCCGCGCAACGCCGTCAATCCCCTCCGCAGCCACAGCAACTGCTGCGGCGGCATCTGGCGCAAATGTTCGTAGTCCATCATCGTGACGTTATAGACCGTGCTCCTGACCTGCGGTCCATCAGGGCAGCGCAGAAGGATGCCCTGTAGCGCCATCATGCGGTTGCTGGCCTTGCGGGCGCGGTCGGCGAGGGTTTCGGTCTGCTCGCCTTCATGGCCTTTGACGGAGAAAAGCGATTGGGCTCTCGGGCTCGGGGCCGGGATGCCTGTGGTCTTGTGGTAGCGGGAGATCGCCTCGGCATAGTCATCGCCGGCCTGGCGCTGCTCGGCCGTGATCAGGCCGTCGAGGAACATGCGGCCGAGGGTGTAGCCGGCAAAGGGGCTCTTGACCGTCTCGTCATCAACTGTGCGGCCGAAGCCGTGGATGCGGCGGCGGGCTGATATCGCCACGCTGATATTGTCCTTCTCGGTTTCGAAGGGCTTGATCTTGCCGCAGGGAAAACGTTCGACATTCTCCTTGCGCGGCCGGCCGGCGCCCTTGTTGACCCGTCCTGTCTTCACCTTGGTGGCTTTGCCGCCCATGCTGATCGTCCTTCTATCGAATGATGCCGTTTCTGAGTGCCGCGGCGACCAGCGCCGTATCCTTGAAGACGCCGAGCCGCGCCTTGGCGTTGGCAATGTGCGTATTCACGGTGATGTGGGAGATGCCGAGAATGGTGCCGATCTCGGCAGCCGTCTTTCCCGCCGCCATCCAGCGGATCACTTCGGTTTCGCGTGGGGTGACGTTGCTCATGGCTCTGCATAACCATCGATGCAGGGCACGCGCGGCATCGTCACATGCGCGCCTGACAGGGTCACACGCGTGACGCGGTCGGGGTGCCGGATCGGCTGGACGGGCGGGCCCGCCTTCGGCTGCGGATGCCAGGTGTCCTGCCTCGAGGGGAACCTGTCGCGGTTGCGATGCGCCATGTTGATGACGGTGTTCTTCTTCGAGCCGAACAGATTGGCGATTTCTCTCGCCGACAGCCCTTCCTTCCAGAGCTTTTCCGCCTTGACGATCTTGTCTTCCGTCCAAAAGGTGATGGTCATCTCACTGCCTCCTCGTATCGTGCGGCCGTTGCAATGATCGGGTTGTCGGGAAACATTTTTGCCAGCTCCCGCTTGGCGCTGCGGCTGCCATTGGCGGCGTCGCGCAGCAACTGCATCTTGTAGGCCGGCACTTTCGGCTGCGGCGTCTCGGGCTCCGCCTCCATGCGCGGGCGGCTCTCCGCCTCGATCGCCGCCTGCTGAATGCGGCATTGTTCGGCAAAACTGGCTGAGCTCGGGGCGAAGGCGCGGTTATGATCCCTCACCTTTCCTGATATGAAGAGTTTGGCGGCCTGCCAGACCGCCTCCAGCGGGATGCCCTCGATCGCGACGAGATAGGCGCGGATCTGCATGTCGGGATCAGTGCCTGCGGACGCCGGGAAACCCGAAAGCATCCCAGCTACGATCTTCACCGGAGAGGAAATCTCTTGCGGCATCCACTGTCGTCCTTCTCGTACTGCTGTTGATCGACCCGGCTTCCCTCGCCTTTTCCTTGAGGTACCAGTCGCATTTGATCGCCTGCCAGCCGCGAAAGATCTGCATCTCGGCGGCGCCGATCGGGTCGCCGGTCATGAGATATTCCCTCGCCTGCATCCTGGCGGCATAAGCCGTCAGCGGCTTCTTCAGCGTGCGCTTGCGGTGCTCGATGATCGCTGCCGCCAGTTCCTCCCCCAGCACCGGCCTGAGGATCTCCATGATGTCCTGGCTCGTTGTGTCCTTGCCCATGCGATGTCCCTTTCCCGCTTGAGATGGCCTCTTCAAACCCGCAGCCTCCGTCGCCCGCCGGCAAAATTGACCGGGGCGCCGGGCCTCGCGGCGCGGCGGGGAAACCGGCGGATCTCCGAGCCGGCATGCTCCGCGTGGGCGGTGTCGCCCTTCTCGGCGCTTCGAAGTCTGTGGATCTCGGTTTCCACCGACGGCACCGACGTGCCGAGGATGGCCGCGATTTCGATATAGTCCCGGCCGGAGCGGAAGAGCTCGAGCGCGTTCATGTGAGCGCCTTGCTGCGCCGGGGCGGCCTTGGGCTGGATGCTCATCGCTTGATCCTTCTTTCCAATTTCGAACGCGGTCCGCCGTTCCCGCCGAAGCGGGTGGCTCGCCATGTGCTTGATTTCAAATTCATCGATGACGACCGGAGCGCCGGCTCTGGGAGCAAAGGCCCCGGTCGTCTGCCAGGCCGCCGCCTGGGTTTCGGGCGCGAGCGCCCGGGAGTTGGCGTCGCCGAGGGAGGGCAACGACGCCAGCGGCCGATAGCCGTCAGGGAGGGGCTGGGCTATCGGGGTTGGTGATCGGCAGAGCGCCAGGCGGGATCATGGTCTCGCTGATCTCTTCCGGGCGCGTCGGCCGATCGCAATTTTCGCAGTGGCGCTCGATCACCTCGGCGATCGACAGCGCCTTGCCGCAGTTCGGGCAGCCGGTGTAGCGGGCGGCAGTCAGGGCGGAGATGGTCATATCGATTCCACCTCCCGGTTGGCGTTCAGCACCTGCTGCAGGGCCTTGGCGAGGAAGGGGATATCCTCGTTGCGAACTGATATCACGGACATGCGCCCTCCCCTTGGGCCTTGCGGCCGGTGAATGACGACGCCGGTCGGCATGACGTCCATGGCGAGCCGCTCTTCCGAGGAGATGGTGAACCTCATGGTGCCGTTTCCTCCAGTCCGAAAGGCTGGCCGTTGTTGATGATGTCGCTGTGTGTCATGGCGAATAGGGTACAATTAATACCCGTAATGTCAAGCACATTAGGGCATGACATGTACCTTAATTTAGGGTATTTTTTATATCATGTTGAAAGATCAGGAACAATTTGAACGCGAAGAACGCGCAAAGCGCCTCGTCATGGCCAGGAAGAATGCTGGCTTTGCCGGGCCGAAGGCGATCGTCGATCGGTTCGGCTGGAATGCGAATGTCTACAAGGCGCATGAGTCCGGCCGCAACGGCTTCGGCATAGCTGACGCGAAGAAATATGCCCGCGCTTTCAAGGTCAATCTCAACTGGCTGCAGTTCGGCACCGGCAACGCGCTCGATCCGGATGAGCTGCCCGCCTCCGTCGCCGATGTCCCAAAAATCTCCTGGGTCAGCGCCGGCCAGCTGAGCGAGCAGGCGCCGATCACCGATTTTTCGGAATTCCCGACGGTCGCCGCCCTCGATCTGCCGGATGGCGAATGGATCGCGCTCGAGGTCGAAGGCAATTCGATGAACAAGATCTCGCCGCCGGGCTCGATCATCTTCGTCAATCTGCGCGACAAGCGCCTGGCGCCGAACGCGCTCTATGTCGTCGCCGACGAAACGGGGGCTGCGACCTACAAGCGCTATCGCCCGAACGACGACCCGCCCTTCCAGCCCGCGTCCTACGAGGACGTGCCGCCACCGGAATTCCAAGGCGCCGTCACCATCGTCGGCCGCGTCCGCCGATCGATCATCGAGATGTGAGGCTGACAGCCAAGGCTCGGAAACAATGCCGGGAATCAATCATATTTCAACAGAGAAAACAGGATGATACGCCCTTCCTCACGCTCTGGCCGAATCTGGTTCTATATCGTCACACTAGCGGTGTTGCTCCTGGGCTACAGTGCTGCGCGCGAGATGTACGGCCTGCAGGATTTCGCTTCGAAGCTCCAGTCGGGACCAGGAGGGGGATCGGGAGGATTCATCCTCTGAAACCACAAATTGCGGAAGCTCCGGATGCCGTTCGCGCACCACTCTCGACACCGCCACCAGGATGGAACGGATGGCAGCGGCGAACATGTCCTTCAGCAGCTTCTCCTCCCATGGATCGTAAATTCGGTGATGGCATCCAGGCCCGCCTCGATCACTTCGTCGATGATTTCGACTTCGTTGCGCATGGCCGGCCTCTTTTTTCTCTTAGCTTCATACTCCAACTTCAGTTCTCTATCCTCTCTCTTCAGCTTAGGAGGAGAAGGTTCCTGAAGGCTGGTGAGGGAGGGTTCCGGCCAAAGCTTCCCCCTACCCCATGAGCAAAACCCATGAAGCCGGGAGAGCATTGGCCAAGTCCTGAAGGCCGGAGCCGGGATGGGACACGTGCCAGAGGGGCCATTCGCTTCACCCTCGTCCTGATTTTCTGACAGCGCACTTAAGGACTTTCGCTTCCCGCGCCGCTGGGCTTCGTCAGCTCGGGAGTTGCACCCGGTCGCCCAATCATTGGCGACAGACATACGCCTATGATTCGTACCTCGTCAATCTATGAGGTATTTTTTATACCTTTCACGGTTGACGCAATCAGGTATAATATATACCTTTCCCTCACAAGCCGATCAGAGGCGCGAGAGGAGAGGCGATGCAGCACATCCGCAATATCGAGACCGAGGAGAGCAAGCGGGATGCCCGCTGGAATGCGGCGCGCACGACCCACGACTGCCGCGCCTATATGGCCAACGAGGCCCAGCGCATGGGCGCCCTCGGCTTTGCCTTCCTCCGCCGTCCCGAACATTCAATCCGCGGCCCGTCCTGGCTGCGCGGTGCGAGCGCCTCCGTCGCGGAGCATTACCGCTATGCCCGGGAGATCATGGGCATCACCGATACCGATCAGCTTTACGCCTGAGGGGAACGGAGATGTCTGCCGTCAATCCCGCACCAGAGCCATCGACCGAGAGCCTTCCTGCCGCCCCACGGGCCGGAGCAACCGAAAAGACCCGCGCCAAGGCCCGCTTCACCGCCGGGGCACCCGATCTGCTGACGGCGCTGGTGGAGGCCGAACGTTTTTTCGATGGCAGCGACGATCACGGCTGCCCGCTTCACCAGAAGATCCTCGCCGCCATCGACACGGTGAAAGGCGGTGCAGCATGAGCGATTGCCTGATCAAGGCCTTTTCCGGCTGCGCCTGTCCGTCCGGCGAATGCGCGAAAAAGCCCACCACCCCGGCGCCGGTCACCTTCGTCTCGTGGCGGACCCAGGCAATCGTCTGCCTCACCTTCGGCTTCCTCGCGGCCACTGTTACGGCCGCCTGGATGGAGACGCAGTTCAGAACCCGGGATCTGCGAAACCCGGAGCATGTGTCATGGAAGTGAGCCATGGCTTTTGCCGACACCGCCGCTCAGGAGCTGAACTTGATGTCGCTCGCCTTCGCCGCGGTAATGAATGCCCGCCGCACCTGCTCCGGCCCGGCCGCATCATTGAACACATCAAGCACAAGCCGCTCGGCCACCTTGGCCGCCGGCGTCTGCTCGGGCCAATCATTCAGCAAAGTGTTCCCCGCCTGCACGACATTGTAGACGGTTCTGGTCTTCCCATTGATGGTGATTTTCACCGGCTTGAAGCTTCGTCGTTTGCTCATGATGCAGCCCCTCACGCTGGACACGCGACTCAACGAATCACTGCGGGACTCGTTCCGGTTGAGATGATTCTAGTGGATTGATTCCAACGTTTGGTGCCCACGTTTGACGGCTGCGATGATCTCATCGGGGTCTGCTTTCCAGATGAATGGCTTTGGTTCGTGGTTGTGTTCTTTGACGAAGCGGTTGATGGCCGCCTGCAGGTCAACGACGGAGTGGAAAACGCCGTGCTTCAGCCGCCGGCGTGTCAGTTTTGCGAAGAAGCCTTCGACAGCATTGAGCCATGAGCACGATATCGGGACGAAGTGGAAGGTCCATCGTGGATGCCTTGCCAGCCAGGCGCGGACCTTCGGCTGTTTATGCGTCGCGTAATTGTCGAGAATGACGTGGACCGCCTTATCTTTCGGCAGCTCCGCCTCAATGGCGTTGAGGAACCGAATAAACTCCTGATGCCGGTGGCGCTGCATGTTTCGGCCGATGACCGATCCGTCGAGAACATTGAGGGCGGCAAACAGGGTGGTCGTGCCGTGGCGCTTGTAATCGTGGGTCATTGTGCCGGCGCGCCCCTTCTTGAGCGGCAAGCCCGGTTGGGTCCGGTCGAGCGCCTGGATCTGGCTTTTCTCATCGACGGACAAGACAATGGCGTGGGTCGGTGGCGAGACGTAGAGACCGACGACATCGTGAAGCTTCTCGGCAAAAGCCTTGTCATTGGAGAGTTTGAAACTGCGCCACCGATGCGGCGCCAGCCCATGCTCGTGCCAGATCTTGACGACGGAAGAGGCCGCGATCCCAACGGCATTTGCCATGGCACGCACGGTCCAGTGCGTTGCCTCCTGTCGAGGCGGTTCCAGCGTCAGCGCAACGACCTGCTCCACCACGTCGCTCTCCAGAGGCGCCATGCCCGGAGGCCTGCTCTTGTCGCGCAACAGGCCATCGACCCCCTCGGACATGAAACGCTCCTGCCAGCGCCAGACGCAAGGTTTGGACTTTCCCGTCGCCTGCATGATGGCGACCGTTCCCAGGCCGTTGCCGCTCATCAAGATGATCTTGGCCCGCCAGACATGCTTCTGCGGAGACGTTGGGGCAGCAATGATGGCTTCAAGCCGAGAACGGTCGGCGGCGGTGACGTCAAATGTGATCCCTGTGCGCATCCCCAACCGTCGCACAATCCCAAACGGTTGGGAATCTCAGGACGGAATCTTTCGTCGCGATCAATCCACTAGCAATCCGGAGGACTGAATACTTGCCAGAGAAGCCATTTAGACCGTTACTAAGAACCCATAATACGAAAAGAACCTGACGATCCGCGTGGCAATGGCCAGTTTTGGCGAAGAGCAAGAGGCCTGTCCGTTGATCCGCGTCGATAACAAACCCTTTGATGGTTTACGACGATTCTGCTACCAGCTTTGAGCAACATGTTCCGCAAGACGAAATGTAGATAAATTATAAACGCTGCCTATATAAGAAGTATGGCGCAGCTAACGGTTTTGTTTCGATCTTCGATCGAACAGGAGAACACATGACGCGTGCGAAGGCCCCCATCATTCAGATTACACCTAACGAGCCGCGTATTCTTGAGACGGTTGTCTTCCTGATTTCTGAGGCGGACCGCCTTGGGAAGCAGGCTACGCAGTACGACATCGTGAAGTCCATTTTCCTTGCTGATCGTAGACATCTAAATGAATACGGCCGGCCCATCACGTTTGACCGATACGTGGCTATGGAGCACGGACCTGTGCCCTCCAGTGTCTATGACCTTCTGAAGAAAGACCCGGTCGCCGCTGGCCTACCGTGGACGCGTATCCAGACTGGTGCGAAGACCTATCGATATACAGATGCGCAACGCGTTTTTGATGAAGGCATTCTTGCCGAGAGCGATTGCGAGGCTTTGGCCGAATCATTTGTGACAGTAAAATCGCTGGGCTTTGCGCAGATCCGCAAACTCACCCATGAAGACCCCGCTTACGTTGACGCATGGGAAGACGATAGCGATAAGAAATCGTTCGATATAAGTTACGTCATGTTGTACGACGTTCCCGCCCTCGAGAAGGCGCAAGAGCTACAGTTTATATCCGAGCACCTTTGATGAAGCCCGGTGACGTAGTCAGAATCTACGCGCCTGTGGCGGGTTACAAGAAGTATCACTTTTGTATTTGCTTGCCTGGAGATAACGCAGCTGGCAGGTTCTTGTATCTGAACTCTGACCCAAACCACAAAGACTGCCTAAATATTGAATGTAAGCGGATGCCGTTTCTACCCGCGTCGGAAACAGGTTATACTGCAATAAGTTTTTCTATCGCCGCGCGCTACACCGCCGAAAAGCTTGAGCTTTACGATGCGGAAGTGCTTGGAACAATGCCGCAGGACGTAGTCGAAGAGATGGCAATCTTCATCGATACAGTTCGATCGATGCCAAAACCTGATCGCGTTGTCGTCAAGGAAGTGCTTGCGGCTCTTGTGAATCCAGCTGGAACGGCTTGACTCCGGAACCGGAGTTCGAGGTCTCGACGCTTCCGCCACCGACCGGTGCACTCCAATTGCGAGCCCGCAACGCAGCCTTGCGGTCGGAAATCGAACGGAATCCCGCATACGCAATACTGCCGACGGCCGATGACAACTGGCGGTGTAAGCTCCCTCATCTTGCCGCCGTCCAACCGCACAAGTAGCCTCGGCCACAAGCCGCCAGCTATTCGGATGAAGTTTTGCAGAAGAAGACGAAAAAACGCCGTTGAGGGCCCCATCCTGCTCCTGTTCAGCCGTGCCTCGGTTATAACTTTCCTGCAGAAAAATTATAACCAGAGGAAGGGCGGGCTTTCGGCTGGTTGATTCTAAAGCGCCACTGCACCCTTGGAAACCCCCGCTTGATTCCGTCAGCGACAATGACTATTTTGACCATATATGGTCATTTAATTCAGGAGGCCGCAATGTCGACGATCAGCGTGGCAGAGGCCAAAGCCGGTTTCGCCGGTCTGGTGGATGAAGCGGCAAACGGGGAATTCGTGACGATCACCCGGCACGGGAAGCCCGCTGCCGTGCTTGTGTCCGTCGAAGCGGCCGAGGCCGCGAAAAGGGCTTTGAAGAAACCACGGCCGAATTTCGGGGATTTCCTGTTGACCTTCCCCGGCGGGGTCGAGCTGGAGCGGAACCCTTCGAAAATGCGCGATATCGATCTGTGACCGCCTATCTTCTCGACACGAATATCATTTCGAAGTTCGCTCCGGGCAAGGTGGCGCCGTCCGATCCGGTGCGGGCATGGTTTCATGAGCAGGGCGAAGCCGATAGCCTCTTTCTGTCGGCTCTATCGGTCGCGGAGATCGAGAAGGGAATGCGGAGCCTTCACCGTCGCGGCGGGATCGAGCGGGCAAAGCGCCTTTCGGCATGGCTGGACGTCATCACCGACAGTTTCGGGGAACGGATATTGCCGATGGATACTGTTGTCGCGCGCATCGTCGGCGCCCTCGAAGATGAAGCCGAGAGCTATGGCCGTCATCCCGGCCTTGGCGATCTCATCATTGCAGCGACCGCGCGGGCCTACGACCTCACTGTCATTACGGAAAACCTGCGGCATTTCCAGCCGCTTGATATCGCTGTTGATCTTCCCGCCGCGTTCCGGTCGGAATGATCCGAGATACCGCCGATCGCGAGCCGCACTTGATGTCGCTCGCCCTGGCTGCCGCTATAAACGCCCGTCGCGCCTGCTCGGAATCACAAGCAACTGGACAGCTTTGACTGCGGCGCCTGCTCCCGGCGCAGCACCTCACGCACCGATCTGAACCTGATCTAAACCGGACCGGCCAAGAGAGATCGTGATATGGTTGGCGTCCAATTTGGAGAGGGGGCCATGCTGAAAAATCCCATAGTTGGACTGGCGGTGGGTGAATTCACAGTCGGCGGCTGAGGCCGCAGCACAGCGCCGCACGTTGCATCGGCCGACCCGGCCTAAAATCATCCCGTGCTAATGATGAGACGTGGACGTCGGCGCGTTGACATCAAGCGAATGAAGGCAATCAAACTTCGTGATCAGCAGCGTGACCAGTTCCTCGCGCGTCCTGTGTCCTTGATTATAGAGGTCGAACGCCGCGCTGCAAAGCAGCTGTGTCGATTGTTCCGTTGGCGTGGCGTGATTATGCCGGTACCAAGTCCGAACAGCATCCGAAAGCATGCTCACGTCTGCTAGCTGGAGTGAGAGATTGAAGTCCGTCATATCATCCTCCTTGAGCGCCGCAACAGCTCACCCGGATCGCGATAAAAAACCGTAGTGCATCAAGCTCTGAAGGCCAACCATCAGTGCGGTTGCGCACAATTGCCGGCGATGACATGGGACAGTGGCGAATGCGTCATCGATGCCGTTGCCTTGAGCGCGACGGAGAGAGGCAAAATGAACAGGGCTATCCTGCCGGCCATGCCGGCTTTGAAGGATTTAGAATGCCACGCTTCTCCTTCAACATTCTGTGCCGTGCTCCTCGGATATGAGATCGGGTCAAGGAGCGTCGAGATCAGAAACGAAACAGGCGATATCCTGCTCGTGTTGCCTTTTTCGGAAGCGGTTAAGCGAGCGGGCTAATGCACCTGGCGCGGAGCGGAAGACCCAGCACTTTTTCGTATTCGCGCTCCGGCACTCCATAGCAGCCACCGGCAATTTCGATCAATTTCTCCCTGTCCAATATTCTAACGTTTCCGCGGGTCGACCGGATGGCGTGGACGCCCTCAAGCACGTGTAGTTCATTGGTGACGCCCGAACGCCGGACACCGAGCATCAATGCCAGAAATTCATGGGTAATTGCCAGGTTGTTGCCTTCAAGGCGATCGTGACACATCAGGATCCATCGAGCCAACCGTTCATGCATATTGAAGCGGGCGCTCGCAAGCGCCGAATGTGCGTGCTGCAGCACGGTTGTGTGAACATAGCGAAGGAAGAAATCCTTCATCTCGGGATCATCGGCCAGCGCGCGCTGAAACGTCTCCATCGGCACCATAATTCCCGACCCTGCGACTTGCATGAACGTGCGCGTGGGGGTGGTCTCTACCGCCAGGACGACGTGCATGCCGGATGCGCCTTCGGGCCCGATGTGGCCAATCTCCACCGCTTCTTCGTCGGTGCTGCCGACAACCATAGATCCCAATCCCCTTTCCAAGAAGCAGACATGCGTGGATGGGACGTCGCTAGCAACAAGAACATGCCGCAATGGAAGGTCGACGCGCTCCATCTCTCCAGAGAGACGTGCGAAGCCGTCTACGCTCAACAATTTCAGCAGAGTGTTCTCGACCGTCGATTGGTCGAAGTGGGGCATAGCAGCTCCGCGTCGGGAGCTTGGATGTCAACCAAACGCCTGTGGGTGTCGTGAAAGCTACGGAACGGCCAAAGATCTGGCTATCGGTCCCGCCAAAGTGTGCGTTTATGACAAAACAGCACATAAGCCACTAACATTGTTGATGATCAGCGACGATAGACCGGCAACGATGTTCGATACCGACCAAAAGAGCTTAGCACATTGTGCCTCGGCATGCGCGCTCATTGCGAAAGGACGAGCGATTCACAATACGAATATCTGCGTTTGTGGATCGTTGATATAAGTCGCAATCGATCTCGCCAGCCAGGTCGGCGGCAATGCGCTTCGGCGGTAGGGACGGCCGCCCTTGGGTCAGCATAGGGACCTGGCAGATAGACCGTGACGCCGCGGAAACTGACGATCACTGCCTTTGTCACGCTATCAAAGACGATAGCCATACCAGGCTCATAGGCCATTTGCTTTCCTGGCGGCGCTTACTCCATCGAGATGTGCTCCTATTCGAATGAAACAAGGTGCCGACATCAATCCCTCAGGCGCGGGGCGCTTAGTGCGGAACCGCACAGGAACTTTTCAGGCTATCAATGGGTTAGGTCGCAAGGATCGCGCAGGGCCCCCTCGTGACGGGGCCGTACGCCACCCCTTGCAGTGCGATCCGCCCGTACCCAAATTGCCCCGTTTCGGCGGGGCTCCTTTTTGATCCACAGCGCGCAAGGCGCGAGGGCGGTCAGGGATCGCATGATCCAAATGGTGAAACCCTGGGGAATTTGGGCTGAGATCAGCAGAAACGAAAAACCCCGCCGGAGCGGGGTTTCTAGCTGGTCGGAGTGGAGTGATTCGAACACTCGACCCCCACGTCCCGAACGTGGTGCGCTACCAGACTGCGCTACACTCCGTGACCAGCGGCGCTTCTATAGAACAGCCTATCTGGTTGCACAAGCACCAAATTCCAAAAAGCCGGCGGAATTTTTGACCGTGACGTGACAGGTTTGGGGTCACGCGGCTGCAGCAAAAAGCCACACCTGCCGCAAATCGAACGGAAGTGTCAAAGGGGCAATTTTCTTTTGCCGGGTTCCGCGCTAAAGGGCAGACGGGACAGGCGAAACCGCTGCGACGGCGGCTTCGCAGCCAATGCGCTTGAGATCAGGGACGACACGATGAATTTCCGCACCATGACCGCGGCCGGGCTTGCAATTGCACTTGCCGGATGCACGACCATTCCTTCTGCCGGCAACCCGATCGAGGCCCGCTGGGTCGGCAAATCGGCCGGCATCTTCTTTGCAGCCTACGGGCCGCCGATCAGCGACAGCGAGCAAGGCTCGACCACCGTCTATACCTGGCGCGGCGGCTACAAGACCGTGCGCATTCCGGCGAAATATGCCGAAGGCGCCGACGGCAAGCGCGGCAAGCAGATTTCCGCCGCCCGCACCGCCTATCTGCGCTGCCAGGCCGAAATCACCACCAGCTCCGACTACACCATCCGCGACATCCGCACCGTCGCCGATATCCCGGGCGTCGACGGCCCGTCCTATTGCGCAGAGTTTTTGGCGCCGGAACAGAAGTAACGGACGGTTTGTTTGAGATGCATAACAGGCGGCCCGGGTGCCGCCTGTTATGCTGCTGACGAAGTCTCGGCGCGAGGCCGCTGCTTTCTGGTTTGTGCCGGGGATCGCCCCTCATCCGGCTGCCGCCACCTTTGCCGGGGTCGAGCCACTGGTCTCGACCCGTCCTTCGGACCCCTGCCTGCGGGGCGAAGGGACCATGCCGCGACCTCTCGATTCCCTCTTCTCCCCTCGGGGAGAAGGTGCCCGTAGGGCGGATGAGGGGGCCGGCGACGCCGGTCTTTCCAACAACACCATGTGAGTTCCACACCGCTCGCGTCGTCTCAATCGCCGGATAGGTTGTTACGAGAGGGGTGTGCCGTGTGGCCCCCTCATCCGCCTGCCGGCACCTTCTCCCCGAGGGGAGAAGGGATATACCGCGCCCTCTCCGTTCCCCACCAACCTCTCGCAGGGCACGTCCCCTCGCCCCGTTTGCGGGGGTCCGGCAGGACGGGTCGAGACGGGTGGCTCGACCCCGGTAAGGTTAGGGTGAGGGGCACCCCTCCAAGGAAGTGACCCCGCTCTACGCCGCCTCCCCCGCCTGCACCGCACCTTCCGCCAGCTTGCGCGCCGCGACGAAATCGACCTTGCCCGAACCCAGTACCGGCACCTTGCCGATATTGACCTCGGCCGGCACCATCATGTCCATGGCGCCCTTCGATTTGGCGAAGGCGAGGAATTCGGCGCGGGTGGCGGTGGGGGCGTCGGTCAGGAGCACCAGGCGCTCGCCCTTCTTGGCGTCGGGCAGCGAGGAGACGACCGACAGCGCGCCCGGCCAGAGCTCGGCAGCGAGCGTCTCGACGGCGGCGAGCGAGATCATTTCGCCGCCGATCTTGGCGAAGCGTTTGGCGCGGCCGCGGATCTTGACGAAGCCGTCCTCGTCGATGGTGACGATGTCGCCGGTATCGTGCCAACCGTCGACGAGCGGCTCGAGCACGCCGGGCTTTTCGGCGCGCAGATAACCGGCCATGACATTGGCGCCGCGCACATGCAGCCGGCCGCCCTCATCGATGCCGGGCACCGGTTCGAGCTTCCATTCCATGCCCGGCAGGATTTTGCCGACCGTGCCCGACTTGTTGTACATCGGCGTGTTGATCGAAATGACGGGTGCCGTCTCGGTGACGCCGTAACCTTCGAGGATGCGCAGGCCGAATTTTTCCATATAGGTCTGGCGGGTTGCGGCCTTCACCGGCTCGGCGCCGGAGAAGATATAGCGGATCGAGCGGAAGTCGTAGGGATGCGCCGTCCTCGAATAGCCGTTGAGGAAGGTATCGGTGCCGAAGATGATCGTGGCGTTGGAGGCATAGATCAGCTCCGGCACGATGCGGTAATGCAGCGGCGAGGGATAGAAATAGACCGGCACGCCCGAAATCAGCGGCAGCACCGTGCCGGCCGTCAGCCCGAAGGAATGGAAGACCGGCAGGATGTTGAACACCTTGTCGCCGCTGTGGAAATCGATGCGGGCGGCGGCCTGGGCGGCATTCGACAGGATGTTGCGGTGGGTCAGCACCACGCCCTTCGGCGTGCCTTCGGAGCCCGAGGTGAAGAGGATCACCGCCGGATCGTCGGCCAAGCGTTTGACCAGCGGCCGCGCCTTGCGCAGATACCCCAGGATCTTGTCCTTGAGTGAGATTTCGGCTCTGAGATCATCAAGCCAGACGATCGTCACCTGCTTTTCCATCTCGGCGATCACAGCACCGAGCTTCGCCTGGGTGACGAAGGCGCGCGAGGTCAGCACATGTTTGACTTGCGCCGCCTTGCAGGCGGAGAGGATATTGGCGGCACCCGCGGTGAAGTTCAGCATCGCCGGCACCTTGCCCGCGCTCATCACGCCGAGAAGGGTGGCGGCGGCACCATTGGCATTCGGCAGCATGACGCCGAGGTTTTGTTCCGGGAACATGGTGCGGAATTTGGCGCCGAGCACGGCAGCCCCGGTCAGGAGCTTGCCATAGGTCAGCCGGCCGGTGACCGGATCTTCGACGGCAAGCTTGCTCATGCCGAATTCGTGGCCGGCCTGAATGACGCGGTCGAGCACGGTCGACGAGGTATCGGCGGTCTGGAACAGCAGGTTCGACATCACCTGATAAAGGGCGGCACCTGCCGCCGTGCGGCGCTTGCGGCCTTTCAGCTCTGGCGGCACTTCGAGCTTCACCGGCTCGAGAATGGTAACCTTGACCTTGGGAAACAGCCGGCGGCGGATCTTGCCGTTATCGAGATAGGAGAGATAGCTCTTCTCCAGCCCGTCGATCTTGACCGGCACGACCATCGAGCCGGTCTTGTCGGCGACCATGGCGGCGCCATCATAGACCTTCATCAAGGTGCCGGTGACCGTCAGGCGGCCCTCGGGGAAGATGCCGATCGGGTTGCCGTCCTGCACCACCTTGATCAGCGAACGTGTCGCCATCGGCTTTGTCGGGTCGAGCGGCAGGAATTTGCACATTTTCAGGAAGGGCCGCACCCACCAGGCCTGGGCGATCTTGTAATCGACGGCGAAGGTGGGCTCTTCCTCGGTGATGGCGAGCGCCAGCGCGCCATCGAGCAGGCTGACATGGTTGAGGGCGATGATCGGCGCGCGGCCGGCCTTCTTGATATTCTCAAGGCCCTCGACCTCGAGGCGCATGAAGGCGCGGAACAGGATCGAGATGAAATCGCGGAAAGGATTGGTCGGCAGCGTCTTCAGCATCAGCCAGGCGACGGCAAAATTGATGATGCCGAGGCCGATCAGGATCTGAGGAATGGAGGCGCCGAGCGCCTGGACGGCGGCGACGAGGCCGAGGCCGACAGTGATGAACAGGGCGGAGAGCACATTGGCGGCGCCGATGACGCGGGCGCGGCGGTCCTCATGCGCCCAGGTCTGCAGGGCGGCGAAGGTCGGCACGGCGATGAAGGCGCCTGCGATCGCCATGCCGGCGAGATCGATGGCGACGCGGATGGTATTCTGGCCAGCAAAGAAGGTGGCGATCGTCGTTGCGTGGCTCACCGAAGCCAGGCCCCAGAGGTTCCAGGCGAGATCGAGGCTGAAGAGGCCAAGCAGCGCCGTGCCGACAGGGGCCGGCAGCAGCACGATGCGGCCGGATGACATCCAGGCGGCAATGGCCGAGCCGATCGCGACGGCGATGGCAAAGACGGTGAGATAGGCCGGCACGACGAGCTCGGAGCCGCCGAGCAGCTCGGTCACCATGGTCGGCAGGATGGAGAGAACGAAGGCGCCGACCAGCCAGAACCAGCAGTTCATCAGCGCCGAACGCCACAGGCGTTTATCGGCGCGGATTTCCATGACGAGGGTGTAGCTGGAGCGGATGACATTGCGGTCGATTTCCAGATCCGGCGCCTTGGAGCCGGTGGGCGGGATCATCCGGCTGGCCAGCCAGCACAGCACCGAAAGCCCCATCATCATCGAGCCGAAGATCAGCACATTGTCGCCGCCGGAGAAGGCGAATGCGGCGATGATCGTGCCGGCGAGGATGGCGATGAAGGTGCCGCCCTCGATCCAGGCATTGGCCTTCGGCAGGTCGCGGCGTTCGAGATGATCGGGCAGGATGCCGTATTTGATCGGCCCGAAAAGTGCTGAGACGATGCCGAAGCCGAACAGCGCCGCCATCAGCACGAAGATGGAGGAGAATGCCAGACCGATAACGGCAAGGGCGGCGACCGCGATCTCGCAGCGTTTCAGCAATTCGGCGATCTTTGCCTTGTCGTGCTTGTCGGCGAGTTCGCCGCCGAGTGCGGAGAGCAGCAGGAAGGGCACGATGAGGATGACGCCGGCGAGCGTCACCAGGGCGGCACCTTCACTGGCCGACATCTTGAAGAGAATGAGGAACACCAGGGTGTTCTTGAGGAAATTGTCGTTGAAGGCCGTCAGGAACTGGGTCCAGAACAGCGGCGCGAATTTCCTGGAGGTCATCAGATTGTGTTGCACGGGCTCGTTCCTCTTTCGGCAGGCAGAGAAGGCCACAGAGTTGTTACGCAAAAGTTGAATGCGATAACAACTCTGCGCTGTGGTTAACCAAGATCAATCTTCATCGTTACGATTGAACTTGACCAGGAGTTTCTCGGTGCGGGCATCCTCGACCTTGCGGATCAGCTTCTCGGATTCGGCATTGTCACGCAGCGTCTTGGTAATATTCACCGTGGTCTGCACCAGCATCAGAATGCCCATGGCGAGATAGCCTTTGCCCCAGAGATCGAGCGGCATCATGTAGAGGCCAAGCGCCAGCATGAAGGCGGCCGAGCCGAAGGAGATGTAGGAGAAGCTGACCCAGCTGGAAGAATGTTTCTGGAAACTGTCGTTCATATCAGTGGTCCCTATGGTTCGATGGATGAATGGTTGGATGGATGCAATTTCAGGCAGCAGGCGTGATGCGGCTCTTCAGCCGCGCCAGCACATCATCGGCGGATGAGCGCAGCGGCGCGCCGAAGCCGGCATTGGCAAGCTTTTCGATGATGCCGGCCGGGCGGATGGCGCCTTCCATGTCCTTCAGGGCGGCCGCCGTCAGCTCATTCTGGCTCTGGCGCAGGCGAAGGCGGGCCAGCGTCTCCTCGGCATCATCGAGCGTCGCCAGGCCCGGGCCGCTAACTGCGACATCGAGCTTCTGCGCCTCTTGCGTGGCACGGGCCAGCCGCTCGCCGCGCTGCAGCTCCTGCAGCCGCGCCTCGGAGGCACGGACGATGCCCTTCAGCTTGTCGATCGCCCCTGTGAACTGCGCTTGCGCCTTTTCCGATGCGTCGCGCTCGGCTTCGAGATAGGCGATCGCCTCGGCCGCCTCGCGGGCCAGGCCCTCATTGCCCTTCGCCAAGGCGGCGGAGGCGCGGGTCTCGAGATCGGCGATGCGGGCAACGATCGCCGCATGCTGCCCCTTCTCCTGCTCGTTCTGGGCGATGGCGACCGCGACACTGCGGCGGGCCGACTGGATCGATTGGGCGGCATCGCGGATCTGCTGGGAAAGCAGCGGCACGGCGTGGCAGTCGGCGAAAGCCTGTTCGGCATCATGCGCCCTGCCCCGCAACAAAATGGAAATCAGTTTGAACATTTCCTTCCTCCGGTTTATGAACGTTGTTCACGAGAGGTGTTATGGCAGAATCGTGAACGTCGTTCAAGATAAATTTTGAACGACGTTCAAAAAAATCGAAGTGGAATGGTGAATGGCCGGCAGACGAGAAGAAAAACGCGAAGACCTGAAGGCCCGGCTGATCGAGGCGGCGCGCGAGCGGATCGCCAGGGACGGGCTGGCAAACCTCCGGGCCCGCGACATCACCCAGGATGCCGGCTGCGCGCTGGGCGGCCTCTACACGGTCTTTTCAGACCTCGCCGAGCTGGTCATCCACGTCAACTCCGCCACGCTGAAGGCGCTGGAGGCGAGGCTGACCCTGCCCGAGGCCAAAGACCGGCCGCCGACCGACCGGCTGCGCAACCTGGCGCAGGGTTATCTGAGCTTCGCCGTCGAACACCGGAACCTCTGGAAGGCGCTGTTCGAGCACTTCCCGCCGGAATCGAGCCCGACGCCGCAATGGCATCTTAACGAGCACCTCTTCCTGATGGATGTGATCGCCGAGCCGCTGGCCGAACTGCAGCCCGACATGCCCCCCGAAGACCGCGCCATCCGCGCCCGCACCCTGTTCGGCGCGGTGCACGGCGTCGTCAGCATCAGCCTCGAAGGCCGCTTCGTCGGCCTGCCGCTGGAGCGGCTGGCGCGGGAAGTGGATGAACTGGTGCAGACGATTGCGGCCGGAGCGGAGCGGCGGAGGGGGTGATGGGGTGGTGGTGTGGTATGGCGCCGGGGAGCTGACGGTTTTACCGTTTTAGCCACCGCATCACCACGCACTCCGTCATCCCAGGCCTTGAGCCTGGGATCCATGCCGCTCCGGATGAATGCTGCATGATCTTTGAGTTAAACAGCTGAAATCGCTGCAAAAAATCTCATCATCCGGCTCCCGCCACTGCCAGGATCAAGCCCCGTCCCTCGGACACGCGCTCGCGGGGCAAAGACCCCGCCCCAAACCCCTCCCCACGAGGGGGAGGGGCTTAACCTGCCGCACCGCAACTCCCAAAACTCCAGATCGGCAAACAACGAGATGATCTCGGGCAAAGCGGTGATGCTGGGCTAGCCCCTCCCCCTTGTGGGGAGGGGTTGGGGAGGGGTCTTAGATCGGTCCGAACCGGCTACATATCGACCAAACCCCGGGAACCCACACCCCAACTCCCGCATTGAGCAAACCACCGAAAGCTGATTGACTGCCGCCACCGCCGCGAAGGGAAACCCCATGAGCCGTATTTTCATCACCGGTTCCACCGATGGCCTCGGCCTCGCCGCCGCCCGCACCCTGATGAAGGAGGGCCATGACGTCGTGCTGCATGCCCGCTCCCGCGAGCGCGCCTCCGCCCTCGCCGACGTTTCCACTGCGGCACTCGGCATCGTCATCGGCGATCTCGCCAGCGCCACGGAAACGCGCTCGATCGCCGATCAGGTCAACGCCATCGGCCGCATGGACGCCGTCATCCACAATGCCGGCATCTACCTCGAGCGGAGCCGGGGTGAAACGCCAGAAGGCCACGCAAAGACGCTGGCGGTGAATGTGCTTGCCCCCTATCTGCTCACCGCATGGATCACCCGCCCCGACCGCCTGGTCTATCTCAGCAGCGGCATGCACCGCAGCGGCAGCAGCGCCCTTGACGATATCGACTGGAAGAAGCGACCGTGGAACGCCAGCCAGGCCTATTCGGAAAGCAAGCTTTACATCGCCACCCTCGCAGCTTCCGTCGCCCGCCATTGGCCGGATGTTCTCAGCAACACGGTGGACCCCGGCTGGGTGCCGACCAAGATGGGCGGCGCCGGCGCGCCCGATGACCTGGAGATGGGGCATCTTACGCAGACGTGGCTTGCGACGAGCGAGGATGAAGCTGCGAAGGTCAGCGGCGGGTATTGGTATCATCGGCAGCGGCGGGAGGCGGCGGCGGTGGTGGGCGATATCGGGTTTCAGGATGCGCTGGTGGAGAGGCTGGCGGAGTTGACGGGGTACGATTGATTGGGACGCGCGGATAGGCGCAAGTCCTCAGGAAGGTGCTGTTCGACCACTCCCGCCGGAAAGCAGCCCGACACCGCAATGGCATCTCGGCGAACACCTCTTCCTGATGGACGTGAGCGCCGAGCCGCAACCCGACATTGCTCCCAGAAGACCGCACCATCAGCGCCCGCACCCTTCCACGGCGTGATAAGCGTCAGCCTGGAGGGTCGCTTCGTGGGGCCGCTGGAGCGGCTGGCACGGGTGGTGGATCAACTGATGCAGACGATTGCGGCGGGGCCTCTGTCTGATAGCCCTATTCGGAGCCCTTCTCGAGTATACGCCAAGTTTGGACACCCCACTTGAACCGACGAGGCATAGCTTGGGAGCAGCTTTGCTGGATAAACGCAAAGGCTGAGTTGCAATTTTCCCAAGGCTCAGCGGACAAT
The DNA here is from genome assembly GCF_000769405.2 of Rhizobium brockwellii. NCBI lineage: Bacteria > Pseudomonadati > Pseudomonadota > Alphaproteobacteria > Hyphomicrobiales > Rhizobiaceae > Rhizobium > Rhizobium brockwellii. The sequence goes on along the minus strand of NZ_CP053439.1, from coordinate 721,606 downwards.
GTACTGCTGGATCAACGGGTTAAATTCGACTTAATGCAACGAAGAGCATTAAACGCAAAGGAATGCCTAGATAGGTTGAAATCCGCCCGTTTGGCATGCATGAATAGTTACCGGGCCGCAGCGATCGAATCAGTAGGCACTATGTGCAGCGAAGATCAGAGCCTCGCCGGTGCATCAAGTAATGGCTTGAGCTAAAGAATTCCACGTGATGGGGGCATGTGAAACGACGTGAAGGAGCAGTTCTGGGCCTCGGCGAACCATCCATGAAGGTCATGGATAAACTCTCCTGGTTTCTTGGCAGTCGACCCAAAGCGGCCAGCGAACCCCAAAACCACCTTCTCGATCCCACCGAGATCCGCCTGATCGTTGATGCTCGCGTAGAACACCTCACCAACTTCGCTGCCACACCGCGTCTGCATGCAGTTGACCCCAAGGGTGACACGCCACTTCACCTTGCGGCGCGCGCTGGAAATCTTCCCATATGCGATCTTTTCATTCGGGCCGGTGCTGATCCCAGAGCACAGAACCACGAAAACCAGACACCCGCTGACGTCGCATTTGGCGAGGGCCATCCCTTCGCCGCACAGTTGTTGTCTTCGCTCATTGCAAAACCGTCGGATAGAGCGCCAGACGACACGTTCGACGATATTCCGGATTTCGAAACCCCAGCAGGCGAGGTCGAGGCGATCTCCGGGCCTTTCGTTAAAGAGGCCTCTTCAGCGGAGCAAAACGCAGGCCTGAATGACCTCGATGATTTTCTGGGTTTCGAGCCCGAGGAAGAGCCCGAGGACTTCTTCAGCCAATCGGCAAGCATAACTGCGTCGGGAGCGTTCGTCGCGCTTGTAAGCCAATCTCCTATGATTTCGACAGATAAGGAAGGAGACTGGGAGATCGACCTGTCGCCGGTGCAGATTGCCGGAGAGGGCATCGGCTCCGAAGCCATCATCGCTCCCGACCAAGGTGGAGAGCACGACTACCTCAAGGTCCGCAACCGCGGTCGACAGTCAGTCAAGCGGGCGGTCATGCAGCTTGGCACGCGGCTGTCGATCAATCCCGAGATCTGCACGGCTTGGGCTGAAGAAATTCTGAAGATGGGGTCATTTACTCTGGACGACATAGACACGTTGGCCACGCTCTGCGAGGGCAACGGCGATCCGGAGGAACTGCGTATCAACCTCCAGCGCAACCTGGAAGCTGCAGGCCTCGAATTGTTCGACCAAACCATTGAGGATGGCGTTAGGCTGTGGGACGCCCGATCAGACGCATCGCGCGATGAATTGGCCGAGGCTATCGAAGCAGCCTTCAGCAGAAGTACGCGATTGCCAGGCACGCGACGTTTCGTAATGGACAAATCCTACGAGGCGCAGCTGCTGGAACCCATGGTGCGAGCAAACCAGGAACTGCAGCTGGGCATACTCGCCTGCGAGGCCGCCGTCGAAACCATCCTCGAAACGGTAGATCGGCTCCGCGACGGCTTCGCGGATGCCGGGTCTGTGACGCTCAGGTCCATCATCCCCGCTCGCCCGGATCACGCCGAGACTTCGGAGTTTTTCGCCGCCGCAGATGCTCTAAAGCTCTGGCAGGTCAACGGCCGCATTATGGACGGAAAACGCCGGAGAATGGCACTTGAAGCGCTGGAGGCGCTCGATCTCTCGTTGGCGTTCCACAAGGAGATCGTGAAATCCGTCGAGCGGTTCGAAGCCAACGTTGAGGATGCCTCCCGACTAGACCGGCTGATCTCGATCTTCGATGTCGCCACCGATCACTTGATCCTCGAACACCTTCCCTACGCGCGTCGCTTCGCCGCTCGAAACGCAGAGGATGGAGAAGACCTCGACGACGTCTTCCAAGTGGCGTTCAAGGGTCTGCAACGCTCCACCCGTCGCTTCGACCCGGAGCGTGGGATCAGGTTTGTCATCTACTGCGCCTTCTGGATGAAGCAGGCCCTGGCGCGATGGCGTGCAGACGAAGCCGCGTTAATCCGTGTCCCTGTTCATAGGCATGAGAACCTGGCCAAGCTCGATCGGGCGATGGACAAACTGGACTTTATGGCTGACGGCACCGTCTCGGACGCTGATCTTGCGATTGAGCTTGGCTGGTCCAGCGAAGAGGTGCGACAGTTTCGAAAGATTCCTCGTCAAGCTGAATATCCGGAAGGCATTGGCGCGTGGGATGACTTGCTTCCCGAGCCGCGGACTGAAGATTTCTTCGATCAGGCGGAAACAGAAAGGATTGTTGGAGACCTCTTGGCAGAACTGCCGGAGCGTCAGGCAGATGTGATACGGATGCGATTCGGGATCGGCCGCGCCGAGGAGATGACTCTGGAGGAAGTAGGCCAGATCTATGGAGTTACGCGCGAGCGCATTCGTCAGATAGAGGCGAAGGGACTCGCCTTCCTTTCCCATCCCGGTCGCAAGCGTCGTTTGCAGACATTGCTGGGAATGTGACAACATGGGTGTGAGAAATGCTCCTCCACATGCCGGCTCGATGCTCGAGTCCCTTAGGGGCCTCGGCTATGCACCTGCGACCGCGCTCGCTGATCTGGTCGACAATTGCGTCGCTGCAAATTGTGGCGAGGTCGCCATCCACTTCGAGTGGGCGGCCCAGGAAAGTTGGGTTCGAATTATTGATGACGGTGATGGCATGGATGATGCCGCGCTAGAGGCGGGCATGCGGCTTGGCGCACGGGATCCGAGGGCCGAGCGCGCATCGAGTGATCTGGGCCGGTTCGGGTTGGGCCTCAAGACTGCAAGCTTTTCGCAGGCTCGGCGACTGACGGTTGCCAGCCGCCGGCACGATGGACCCATAGTCTGCCTCCGATGGGATCTCGATCTCGTCGGCAAGGAACCTGGCGCCGAATGGCCACTTTTCGAAGGTCCCGCGCCGGGCTCGGAGCAACTGTTTGCGCCTCTCGAACAGATGGAACACGGCACCGTCGTCCTGTGGGAAAAGCTTGACCGGATCGTGACCGACGGCTTCATCGCAGCCGACATGATCGAGCTCGCAGATCAGGTAGAGGCGCATCTTGCGATGACGTTCCATCGCCTTTGCGACGGCCCACGGCCCGAGCTTCGGCTTTTTCTCAATGGCAGAAGCGTGAAGCCATGGGACCCATTCTTGGTGGGACACCCCAGCAAGGCACTCGAAAGCTCCGAGTATCGTATCCTTCACACGGCAAGGGTAACAGCCCAGTGCCATGTCCTGCCACATCGCGACATGCTCAAGCCCGCCGAACAGGAAGCAGCCGCAGGGCCGGGAGGCTGGACACAGCAAGAAGGTTTCTATGTCTACCGAAACAAACGGCTCCTGTTGTCTGGTGGGTGGCTCGGCCTCGGGGATGGCGGGAAACCATGGCCGCGCGACGAAGCTCACAGGCTCGCCCGCATCAGGCTGGACATTCCGAACAGCGCGGATGCCGAATGGAAAATCAACGTCCTCAAGTCTACGGCCAACCCGCCGGTTCGACTGCGACCGCAGCTTCACCGGCTTGCGTCGGAGACGCGGGAGACGGCGAGACGGGTCTTTGCCCATCGCGGCCACATCACGCCGGTCACGGGCAGTCGATCGAACGCCGGAACCGAGACGTGGCAGGTTCGGCGCTCTGCTCAGGGCACCTCTTATCGGATTGCCCGTGACCACGACCTTGTTGCCTCGATCATCGAGCGTGCCGGCCCCCTGAAGCGCGACATTCTCGCCCTCCTGAGGTTGATCGAGGAGACGGTTCCAGTCCAGCGCATCTGGCTGGACACGGCCGAGGATAAAGAAACGCCCAGAACGGGATTTGCCACAGCTCCCCCAACCGATGTCCGAGAGACGTTGTCCGCGATTTTCCAAGCGCTGGTGAAGTTTCGGGGCCTCAGTCCAGCAGAGGCCCGCGAGAGGCTCTGCCGCACCCCACCGTTTGACCGCCACCTTGACCTGGTTTCTGCTCTTGAAGTGAAAGACACGGAATGACGCTCTCCAATCAAAAGGCTTTTGATTCAATACTTTCTATGGCGCAGAACATGCTCCGTCTTGCTGCCGAGCGTGCCCAGAGCGCCGTCACACCGGAAATGATCGAAAAGGAGATCAACAAGCTCGCGATCATGATGGAAGAGGACTTCGCCCTCGTGGATCGGGAAGCACTCGTTGACGAGCTTATCCGCCGCTCGAGTCGCACCGTCGGAGAAAATGCCACCCTCTCCAGTGGAGATGACCATGTTCCTTGGCTTGATGCCGGACGGAAGAAGGGCTGGACATACTGGCGGCGTTACTCCGAGTACATGGAGGCGCGCATCCCGTGGACAGCCCTCGACGCGCTCGACGTCGCAACAGACGAAGTCCTCTCACAACTCGAGGATCCGAGCCGGGAAGACGCATGGGATCGCCGTGGTCTAGTCGTCGGCCACGTGCAGTCTGGAAAGACCGGGAACTACACTGGTCTGATCTGCAAGGCTGCAGACGCTGGGTACAAGATCATCATCGTTCTCGCCGGCTTGCACAACAATCTGCGGGCACAGACTCAGATTCGCCTCGACGAGGGCTTTCTGGGCTTCGCTACCATCTCCGATGCCGAAGAGCTTCCGGCGGTCGGGGTTGGGCTGATCGATAGCGACATCTCAGCCCGTCCCAATGCGGCAACCAACAGAAGCGACAAGGGCGACTTCAACACGGCCGTTGCGGCCAAGATGAACATCAGCCCTGAACAGCGCCCGTGGCTGTTCGTGGTCAAGAAGAACAAGACGGTCCTCGAGCGGCTGCTCCACTGGATCCGCAATCGTGTCGCAAACCATGTCGACCCCGAAACCGGCCGGAAGCTGGTCACCAACCTGCCTCTGCTCGTCGTCGACGACGAATCCGATCACGGGTCGGTCGACACCGGCGAGGACGTCGTGGACGAGTTCGGCAATCCGGATCTCGAGCATGAACCGAAGACAATCAACAGGCTGATCCGGTCCATCCTGCATCATTTCTCGCGGAAAGCTTACGTCGGCTATACCGCGACACCCTTCGCAAACATCTTCATACATGATCGCGGGGAGACCCAGGAGTACGGCCCTGACTTGTTCCCAGCGGCCTTCATCACCAACCTGGCAGCACCCTCGAATTACGTGGGACCGGGACGTGTCTTCGGTTCGGCATCAAGTACACCCGAAGATCTGCCGCTGGTACGCCCGCTTTTGGACGATGAATTCCAGCCTTGGATGCCCCCGCGCCACAAGAACGGCTACCGGCCACGCTGGCAAGGGGAAGATCGTGTACCGGATTCACTCTCGGAAGCGATCCGTTCCTTTGTCTATGCCTGCGCAGTGCGGAAGCTTCGCGGACAAGGCAACAAGCACTCCTCAATGCTTATCCACGTTACGCGCTTCACCGCGGTTCAGAACGTGGTCGTCAACCAGGTTGCAGAATATCTACGAGATTTGAAGGGGCGCTATACGCGAGGCATTGACCTTGCGGTTTTGGAAGTGTCCATGCAGAGCGAATACGAAACGGTGTTCCTGCCCGGAATGAGGAAAATCCGTGCTGCCCTTGTTGAAGGTGAGACGCTGGAGGACTTCGGATGGAGCGATGTCCGAACCGTGTTGCCAGACGTCCTCTCGGATATCCGTGTGCGCGAGATCAACGGTACGGCGAAGGACGCGCTCGACTACGCCGAGAACGACGGCACCGGCCTCAAGGTGATCGCCATCGGCGGCGATAAGCTGGCGCGCGGACTGACCTTGGAAGGTTTATGCACGAGCTACTTCCTGCGGACTGCCCGCATGTATGACACCCTTATGCAGATGGGGCGATGGTTCGGATATCGGGATGGCTACCTCGATGTCTGTCGCTTGTACACCTCAGAGGAAATGGTGGAGTGGTTCGGTCACATCGCTGACGCCGCCGAAGAACTGCGTCAAGAATTCGATAACATGGTCGCCGCCGGCGCCACCCCAAAACAGTTTGGCTTGCGCGTGAAGTCCCACTCTGTCCTCACCGTCACTTCACGGGCGAAGATGCGCAATGCACGTGCGATGCAGCTGACCTATTCAGGAGATCTGCTGCAGACAATCGTTTTTCCGAACCGCAAGGATGACATCTCGGCCAACTTCCAGGCCGCGGAGCGCTTCGTCACCGCGCTCGGCCCATCGCTGGACCTGGATCAGCAGAACTACGTATCCGGAAACCAAAAATGGAACGGCCATTTCTGGCGGGAGGTGTCTGCCTTGAGCGTCATATCGTTTCTCCGGGAGTATCGGACCCACCCGGCGAGCTTCCGGATAATGAGCCCGCTGATCGCCGATTTCATTGAAGAGATGAACAAGGACAGGGAGCTCACGACCTGGACGGTGGCGCTCATCGGAAAAGACAGCGGCCCAGATGACAAGCATCGGACGGTCGGCGGCTGTTCCGTGAACATGCTCAAGCGCAATCGCACGACTGAGCATGCAGATCGCTACTCAATCAAGACGCTGATCTCTCCTCGCGACCAGGCCATCGATCTGACCGAGCCAGAGTGGAAGGCGGCTCTCGAGCTTAGCCAAAAGACATGGCGCAACGACACGGACCGGAACGAGGGTAAGGACCCCCCGTCAGAACCGAGAGGTCCGCAGATCCGCCGCATTCTTGGAGACGGCGTTGCCGAAGCTGGTATCGCGCATCGCCGCGAGCGTGGCCTGTTGATGCTCTATCTGCTCGATCCTGCCCGTTCTGAGGTTGCGGAGCTCGCGGATGCCGATCCGGTCGCCGCGTGGGCAATCAGCTTTCCATCAAGCACCTCCGAGAGACGGGTCTCCAACTCGAGGTACATCGGCAACAGCGTCCTGTGGGGAGGCCTCAATGAGTGGGTGGACTGAAGAGGGACTTGCGCGCGCGTGGCGGGCACTCGCTCGCCAGGAGGCTGGAGAGGATTGGCGCTTCGTTCACTTGACCAGGATGGGCGCGGTCTCCGTTGAGGCGGGCTGCCACTTTCCGATGGGACGCGAGGCATTGATCGTCTCATTTCCCGGCTCATGGCCAGTTAATCCAGCGCGGCTGCCGGAAGGCAAAGGCTTCGATGTCTCGGTAATAGCTGGTCAGGTTGTCTTTGATGGCAAAACGGCCGTCGCACTGATCAGACGTCCGGAGGGATCGCCGGAGCTCTTTGGAATAATGGTGGTCGATGTCCTCCGGACTCTCGAAGCGGCGGCAAGTACGGCGAACCGTAACGTGATGGAAGCCTTCCTTGAAAGAGTGAAGGAGTGGCAGGCGTTCATGGCTCGAACGCACCGCCCATTATCGTCCGATGCGCAGGTCGGACTGCTCGGCGAGCTGTGGTTGCTAAGACTTCTGGCGGACTCGTCGCTGGGAGCCGCTGCTCTGGACTGCTGGCAGGGGCCATTGCGGGCTGCGCAGGACTTCCATGTGTACAGCGGCGCAATCGAAGTAAAGAGTACGGTTCGGACAGGAGCTTTTCTCGCACGGATCAACAGCGTCGAACAACTGGATAGCGACAGGGCGCCGATCTTCCTGTGCGCCCTTCGCTTCGAGGAAAACACAGACGGAGTGTCGCTCGTAGATATCGTGTCAGCACTGCGCGAAAGGTTTGCGCAAGCCGGCGTCCAGCGCGGCTTCGAAGCGCTTCTGATGGTGGTGGGATACCTCCACGAGCATGCGCCGCTCTATGGTCGCACGCTGACATTGAAGGATGCCAAGGCTTTCCCCTCAGAAGGCGACATGCCACGCCTCACTCGCGCCGCGCTGCCGGCCGCCGTCCGCTCGGCCATGTATGTGCTCGACCTCGATGCCCTTGAGGTCCCTTCGGTAGGCCTTTCGGAACTGCTCAACACATTTGGACTGGACTGACATGAGCCTTGAAGAATTTCATCGCAACTTCCGTTCCGATCTTCAGACAATCATCTCCGAGCGCGTCGAGGCTGGTGAGGGTCCGTTCCCTTCGGAAGAGCTCGTTTTTGCGGAAATGGTCATGGACCATGTTGCCGAGACCGGGATCTGCGAGACTCCGACGGTCTGCCACTGGAGCGGCATGATCGGTAACGCAAAGTTGCGTATCACCGGTTATGCCCTCAGTTCCGACGAAACGGCGCTGGACCTGTTTGTCACCCACTATTTCGGCTCCGAAGAGCTGACCGAGCTCAAGGATGCAGATGCAACTGCGACAGCGAGTGAGGGCGTACGCTTTCTCATCAGGGCGGCTACTGGGAACCTGGAAACCAGGATTGATCCGACCCATCCCGTCCGAGACCTTGTCGCAACGATCCGCTCCCGCTGGGGCGGGTTAGACCGGCTTCGCGTGTTCGTGATCACGGATGGGCGCACAAAGACCAAGAGATTCTCGAACAAGGAAGTGCAGCAAAAGATGGTGGCTGTCGAAGCCATGGACATCGAACGTCTCTTTCGCCACACCGAAGGCAAGCCAAGAGACGAACTGGCTGTCAGCTTTGTCCAGTCGATGGGCCACCCACTGCCATGCGTCCACGTTCCAGACCCTGACGCTGACTATGAATACGCCCTGACCGCTATTCCTGGGCAGCTGATCCGCGATCTTTATCTCCGCTTCGGAAGTCGACTTCTCGAAGCCAACGTTCGGACCTTTCTCGGCACAAAGAAGCCAACCAATAAAGGCATCATCGAAACCCTGAAGACAGAGCCCGAGCACTTTCTTGCGTTCAATAATGGTCTTGTCCTGGTCTGCGACGAAGCGGCATTTGAGCGAACCAGCGAAGGCAATCTGGGCCTTTCCTTCATCAAGGGCCTCCAGATCGTCAACGGCGGTCAGACCACCTCTACTCTTTACTTCGCCTCGAGGGATGATCGCACCATCGATCTGAGCCATGTCATGGTGCCTGCAAAGATCATCATCCTGAAGGGGGCGGAGGACGACGCACGCGAACGCCTGATCAGCAACGTCTCCCGCTACGCAAACAGCCAGAATGCTGTGAAATTGTCCGACCTGTCGGCGAACCGCCCATTCCATGTCCAGTTGGAGAAGCTTGCGAATGAAACCTGGTGCCCTGACGGTGCCACGCGGTGGTTCTACGAGCGGGCTGCAGGTGCCTACAACGTCATGCTGCTGAGAGAAGGCACCACCCAAGCGAGGCGTCGCAAGCTGAAAGAAATGATCTCACCAAAGCGAAAGCTTACAAAGAACGACCTTGCGAAGTACCACGAAGCGTGGCGCGGCAAGCCCAATCAAGTGGCAATGGCGGGCGAAAAGAACTTCAAGGCGTTCATGGATGCGCTCGACGAGGAGCCCGCTATTGTCCCGAATCCGCTAGACTCGCGATGGTACCGGTTGATGATCTCCAAAGTCATCCTTTTCAAGGAGATCGAGAGCATGATCAAGACGAAGGAGGCGAAGGAGGTCTTCCGTCAGGGATGGGTGAACATCGCCACCTATGTCGTCTCGATAGTGTCGGATCGCATTGGGGAAAGGCTCGACCTCGAACAGATCTGGATGAAGCAGGGAATTTCTGCAGGAATGCGCGACCTGCTCTGGGACTGGGCAGTCGTCGTAAATTCCGAGTTCAATCGGATCGCCCCCGGGCAGCAGTTTTCGGAGGTAGCCAAGCGCGCAGATACATGGGCGAAGGTGAAAGTTGCTGATTACCCCACCCCTCCCCGAGATATCGCCGAACTCAAGCCGACTTGATGTGCTGAAACCTCATTTCCGACAGATGCAAATACAAGAGTGGCAATTTGTCTGGCGAGATATGGAGGTACGGCATTCCCGACCTGAACATACTGCTGCGTGCGGTGACCAAGGAACAAGTAGTCGTCAGGGAAGGTCTGCAGCCGCGCTGCCTCACGAACGGTCAGGCTGCGGCACTGGCTTGGATCGGGATGGATGAAGTAGTGCCCGTCCTTGGAGATGTGACTGGTCACGGTGGCAGACGGCTCGCTGGCGAGCTGGACACGAAAACGGTCGTTGAAGACGCCGCTATTCCAGTTGCGATGATCCGGGCTGAGCGCGAGCGGGAAATGCGCGGCCTTGGGGCTGTAACCGCGTTTCGCTCCGAACACCGCTGCGAACATGTAACGCCCGAGATCCGACGCCATGTGTTCGCGGGTCCCGTGCTGAGCGATGGCGCGCAGCTCCGGCCGTTCGAGCCAGCGCAGCAGGTCGTCGCTGGCAGTGCCGTAGCCGGGCGGCAACACGGCTGACATTCGCGGCAGCGGCGGTATGACTTGCAAATCTCTCGCCAACTCGCAGAATGCTTTTCTCAGCGGAGCATCGTCGTCTCCATCGTGTATCCCGGCAAGGAGCATCCCGGCTTCGACCACCGTTTCTCTCCACGTAGCCTCGCTGTCTTGGCTTCTGCTGAGACCGCTGCGAAGCGCAGGCAGGTTGCCGATCGTCTCCGCCACAGTCCGCGAGCTACCGGACACATCGATGCTAGCGCTCGAGGCGCCTCGTGCCAAGTCGGACCGGATGCCGACAATAATCAGCCTGTGTCGACGCTGCGGAACACCGAATTCCTCGGCGCATACAATGAAATCGGATGGCTGCACCGCAGCCTGCAGGCTGGCTTTGCCGTCCACGACCCGGATCGCCCGTAGTTCATAGAGATGGCCATGACCGGTTCCGAGCGAGGACAGGTCCTCCATTAGCATTTCAAAGACGAGGCGACTGTCGACGGTGGAGGAGAGCATCCCCTTTACGTTTTCCATCACGAAGACCGCTGGTCGCAGGCGGTCGAGCACACGGATGTACTCGCGGAACAGGTAGTGGCGTTCGTCCTGCTCCGGCACGTAACCCAGCTTGCCTCGGGATCGCGCCCGACCGACCAGCGAATACGCCTGACAGGGTGGGCCGCCGATCAGGATCGTGTCGTCAAAGTTGCGCTTGAGCTGCGCGATGGCGCCGTCGATCGCCGTCGCCGCGGCTTCCGTGCCGAGCTCCAGACCCCGCGCCTCGTCGACAGCAGCCCGCCACGCTTCCGCGTCTATCGCAGACCAGTCCGGCTCAAGGATCAGCCCTGCATGGAAGTTGATGAACTTGTCGGGCAGGCCACCGTGTCGAGCCCGGTATTCCCGCAGGAATGCGCGTAGGGTAAGAGTGCGATGCGCCGATGCCTCCTTCTCGACCGACATGCCGATCCGGAAAGGCATATGTCCATCCTCGATCAGGGAGGCAAAGCCCTCGCCAAGTCCGCCCGGACCGGCAAAAAGATCGATAATTCCGAATGTGGCAGGCAAATTACGCTCCTGACGAAAATGATCCAGAGCGTGTATACCAGGTCTGGCAGCGAAGACCATGAGGCTCATGACGGATATAGTTGATAAGCAGACGCGATCCCGCATGATGGCGGGGATTAGGGGCAAGGACACACAGCCTGAAATGGCGCTCCGCCGGGCACTTCATGTGCGTGGCTTCCGCTTCCGGCTCCATTCCAAGAACGTTCCCGGGCGACCAGACCTCATATTTCAAAAATACCGGGCAGTTGTTTTCGTCCACGGGTGCTTCTGGCATCGCCACACGGACTGCCGCTACAGCACAATGCCAGCAACGCGCCCGGAGTTCTGGCAGGCGAAATTCGAGACAAATGTGGTACGGGACAGCACTGTTCGCGCCACGCTTATTGAAGCCGGTTGGCGCGTGGCAACGGTCTGGGAATGCGCTCTGCGAAAGCCCGACAAGATCCAGGCAACGGCCGCCAATCTGTCTGACTGGCTTCTGTCGAACGAAAGGCAGATCGAAATCGGTGAACAAGACGCGCGTCCTTACTGACCTCGATTTCCGCGTCGGTCACGGGGTAGCCCGACGTTCCTGCAGGCCGCCTATCCACCACTGATCCGGAAGAGCGATGAGGGAAAACTGCTCCAGTAATGGTCGGGGCACCGTTCCAACTGATGAAATAGACGTTGGCTGGGGCGCCTGGATTCGAACCAGGGATGACGGTACCAAAAACCGTTGCCTTACCGCTTGGCGACGCCCCACCAGAGCTTGAGCGGAAACCGCCTGCTCAAATCGACGCCTGATTAGCAAAGCTCTTCGCCTGTCACAATGACTAAGTTTAACCCGGCGCAGATTTATGCGCTGCGCAGCACCTGCCGTCGTGCTAGAAATTGGCGACGTCATCGGCCCGAGATCATTCCTTCATGGACAGTCCCGCTTTCGACCTCGCTTTCGAGCCGGCCTATGGGCAGGCCGTGCCGGTTGTTTCAGGTGTCGAGCGGGTTACAGTGAACAATCCCGGGCCTTTCACTTTTTTCGGCACCAACAGCTATATCGTCGGCTCTTCCTCGGTCGCGGTCATCGATCCCGGGCCCGAGGATGAGGCGCATTTTCAAGCGCTGATGGCAGCGCTTGGCGGCCGCGCGGTGACGCATATCTTTGTCAGCCACACGCATCGCGACCACTCGCCGCTGGCCAGGCGCTTACAGGCGGCAACGGGGGCGGTGACGGTGGGGCAAGGGCCGCATCGGCCGGCGCGGCCGCTCAGGGATGGCGAGGTCAATCCCTTTTCCGAAAGCTCGGATATATCATTCGTGCCCGACATAACGATCGACGATGGCGAGACCCTGTCGGGCGATGGCTGGGCGCTGAGCGCGGTGCTGACGCCGGGGCACACGGCCAATCATGCCGCCTTTGCGCTGGAGGGTGGGGACATCCTGTTCTCAGGCGATCATGTCATGGCCTGGTCGACCTCGATCGTCGCGCCGCCGGATGGTTCGATGGCGGATTACATGACCTCGCTCGACCGGCTGATTGAGCGCGAGGACCGGCTGCTGCTGCCCGGTCATGGCGGGCCGGTGACGGAACCCTCGACTTTCCTCCGGGCGCTGAAGGCGCATCGGCTGACGCGCGAGCAGGCGGTGCTCACGCGTGTCCAGGCGGGCGACCGGCGGATTGCCGAGATGGTCAAGGTGATCTATCGCGATACCGATCCGAAGCTGCATGGGGCGGCAGCCCTTTCCGTGCTCGCCCATATCGAGGATCTTCTGGAGCGCGGCGAGATCGCGGCGGATGGGCCGCCTTCGCTTGCCGCCCTCTACCGGCCGGCGGCGTGAATATGAGGGTGGGGTCATGAGGGTGGGGAGATGACGATGCGGGCTCAAGCCGATTACAGCTATGGCGACGATGCCGACGTGCCCGCCTTTGCCGATGACCGGCCGTTGATCATCTTCGATGGCGAATGCGTGTTCTGCTCCGGCTGGGTGAAATTCGCGCTGAAACATGACAAGCAGCAGCGATACCGCTTCCTCGCCGCGCAGACGCCGCTCGGCGAAGCGCTCTACCGGCATTATGGGCTGCATGCGCGCGACTACGAGAGCAATATCCTCATCGAAAACGGCCGCGCCTTCTTCAAATCCGACGGCTCGATCCGCATGGTGGCGGGCCTCGGCTTTCCCTATTCGCTGGTCAAGATTTTCCGGCTGCTGCCGCGGCGGGCGGCCGATGCGCTCTATGAATTCATCGCCCGCAACCGACTGAAGATTGCCGGGCGGCAAAGCTGCATGGTGCCGACGCCGCAGCAGCGCAGCCGTTTCATCACATGAGCGAGGACCGGTTTTCGCTGCTCATCATCGGCGGTTACGGCACGTTTGGCGGGCGGCTTGCCCGGCTGCTTGGCGATGAACCGCGGCTCAGGCTGCTGGTTGGGGGGCGGTCGCTGGAAAAGGCTGACGATTTCGTTGCCGATCTCCGGACGCCGAAAGATGGTGCCGAGGGCCTGGGAAGCAACAATCTCGGCGCGATGGTGCAGGCCGTCAGCTTCGACCGCGACGGCGATCTCACCGAACAGCTGACGCGGCTGAGGCCCCATCTCGTCGTCGATGCCTCGGGGCCGTTCCAGAGCTTCGGCAAGGATGCCTATAAGGTGGTCGAGGCCTGCATCGATCTCGGCATCGATTATGCCGATATCGCCGACAGCACCGGTTTCGTCGCCGGCATCGGTGGGCTCGATGCTGCGGCCAAGGCCCAGGGCACCTTCGCGCTTTCGGGGCTCAGCAGCCTGCCTGCGCTTTCCTTCGCAGCACTCGATGCGATGACGCCGCATTTCTCCCGGATCGACAGTGTCGCGGCGGGCATTGCCCCGTCGGCGCATGTAAAGATCGGGCTCAATGTCGTGAGGGCGATCGCGAGCTATGCCGGCAGACAAGTTCCGGTGCTGCGCCATGGGCAGCCGGCCTCCGGGCGCGGGCTGATCGATGCGATGCGGGTGACGGTGGCGCCGCCGGGGGTTAAGCCGCTGCGCAGCCGGAAATTCCTGCTGGTGGATGCGCCGGATCTCAAGCTGCTGCCGGCGCGCTTTGCCGGCCTGCAATCGACTTTCACCGGGGTCGGCACGGAGCCGCAGCCGCTGCAGCGCCTGCTCAGCCTTGCGGCAAGGCTCGTCCGCCTCCGGCTCTTGCCGTCGCTGCTGCCGTTTGCGCGGCTGCTGCAGCGCGCCAGCCACGCTTTCGCGATCGGCGAACATCGCGGCGGCATGTTCGTCCGTGTGGGCGGTGTCGATCACGCCGGACGGCGGCTTTCCTGCGGCTGGCATTTGATTGCCGAAGGTGATGACGGGCCGTTCATTCCTGTCATCGCAGTGGAGGCGCTGGTGCGCCGGCTGCTGACCGGCATCCGGCCGGAGAATGGGGCGCGACCGGCGGCCGGCGAATTGCAGCTTGCGGATTTCGAAGCGGCCTTCCAGCGGTTTTCGATCACATCCGGCATCAGCATGGAAAACGAGGAGGCACGCCAGCCGCTCTACCAGAGGATCCTCGGCAGCGCCTGGGAGCGGCTGCCGCCCGCCATCGCCGCCCTGCATGCCGGCGGCGCCCGCGTCGCCTCCGGCCGGGCGCGTATCGAGCGCGGCGGCGGGCTGCTGGCGAGGATCGTCGCTGGGGTGATCGGCTTTCCCCCGGCGGGTGAGGATGTGCCTGTCACGGTGCGTTTCGTGACAGATGGCGACAAGGAGATCTGGACGCGCGATTTCGGCGGCACAGTCTTCCGCAGCTGGCAAGTCGGCGCAAAGGGCCGCGACCGGGATCTGCTCGCCGAAGTGTTCGGGCCGTTCCGGGTGCTGATGGCACTGGTGCCGGATGGGAAAAAGCTGCGGCTCGTGGTGCGCGGCTGGCGGTTTTGCGGGATTCCGCTGCCGATGTTTCTGGCGCCTGGCGGGAATACGTATGAGGAGGAGCGCGATGGGCGGTTTCACTTTCATGTGGAGATTGGTGGGCGGCTGACGGGGTTGGTGGTGCGGTATACGGGGTGGTTGGTGGTGGAGTGAGGGGCGTGCGCCTTTGCGCGGATGGCTGCCTCTGCCGGCGTGCCGTGATACCCCCCTCTGCCCTGCCGGGCATCTCCCCCACAGGTGGGGAGATTGGCTAGACGCAACGGCTTCCCCAAACAATGAGCGTCCAGAACGGCGAAACGGTAGATGGGCAGGACGTTCAAGCCACTTGTGATCTCCCCACCTGTGGGGGAGATGCCCGGCAGGGCAGAGGGGGGTGCCACACGGCATGCCCTTCGCCGTCATTCCTTCTTCGGCGGGCTTGAAGAAGGGGCTGCCGCCTGCGGCGGCACCGTATGATTGTCGAGTTTGCCGCACCCTATCCCGGCCCTTCGCGGCGGCACCGTTGCTCACCCACCCGCAATCCCCAGCAGCTCGGCATCCAGCGCCTTCAAATAATCGCCGGCGATTTCGGCGCTGAAGCCGAGGTCGTGTTGGCCGTAGCGGGAGGCGACGCGGATGTCGACGAAGGTGGTTTCGGCCTCTTCGCGCAGCCGAATGATGATATCGAAGCGCAGGCCGAGGATCAGCGTGCGGGTGGTGCCCTGCAGCGTCACGCCGTTGACACCGCGGATCAGCTTGGCGACGTCGTCGTCGTAAGGGCGCGGCGTCGGCACGGGGACGATATCGGGCGCATCGGCCACCGCATCGTCGCCCGGCGCCGGCGGCTTGACCGGTCTGTCCTCGGCATCGCGGTCGGGCTCGGTGTCGCCACTGCTTTTCGTGATTGTGATGCCGCTCATCTTGGCGACCTTGCGCACTGCTTCGAGCACGCGGTCGAGCGCGCCCTCATAGCGCCGGCCTGTGAGTTCGGGATAGGCGGCGAGCTGTTTTTCACGATCCTCCGGCGTCACCAGCACGTTTCGTTTCAGCCAGATCTGGTCGGAGTGCGGCGGCGAAAGCCAGTCGGGTGCGGAGACCGGATCGGTGGAGACGTCGTAGATATCGGGCCGCGTCATGTAACGCTCGGTGGCATAGGCGCCGAGGCCGAGCGGAAAGGCGGCAAAGATCAGCGCCGCCAGCGCCGCCAGCCCGCCCTCGGCCCCCGTCATCCAGAGGCTGCGCAGCCCGACTGCGGCGAGCATGACGGAAAGCAGCGCGCCGCCGGCGGCGGCAATCAGCAGCAGCACCAGATAGGGTGTGGCCAGCCCGCCGAAGCGATGGGCGATCATCACAGCCAGCGCCAGCACCAGGGAAAACGCCGCGAGCAGCCGCGAAAAGCGGGCGGCGTTGGAAACGGGGCGGTCGAAGCGGATGGCCATCAAACTTACCGGTTGCTTGTCAGCGCCCGCGCGTTCGACCACGCAAATCGCCTCACCCCTGTTTAGAGCATGATGCCGAAAAGTGTGAAGCGGTTTTCGGACGACATCATGCTCTATTCCTTGATTTAGATCCGGATTCAGATTTTAGGCCGGCCCGGCCTGAAATCATCCGGATCTGGGGCAAGATTCGGCTAAATTGAAACTATTGTCTGAGGCATTGCGTTGGAATCCACGGCGAAGGCCATGACGAACCGGCGGCTGCTTCATAAGCCCTTGCTGATATGTCAAAAAAAGGCCATTCTGCCGGGGTTTTATCTCCAGATGTAGAGGAGAGACGGGATGATTTCACCCGAGATTGCAGCAAGGCCGCAGGCGTCTGCGCTTGGCGGGATCGACCACCAGTCCGAGCCGATGCTGCCGATGGAGCTGCTCGAGCTCGAACTTTCGCTCGAAGGTTATGCCGGCGGCGATGCCGGCTTCTGCGAGGCGGTGCGCCAGGCGGCCGCACGCTCCGGCGGCGAACTGCTGTTCGACCTGCCGGCGGGCGGCCTCATCGACGATTGCCGTCGCATTGCCGTGCTGCGCATTCCTGACGACGGCCAGGAGATGCGCGTCGTGCTGGCGCTGCTCGATGGCAACGGCACCGAGATCCGCATGCAGGCGCCCGACGAAGAGACCGCGCCGCTGGTGCGTTTCGCCGATGCCTTCATCGAACTGCTGGAGCGGATCTGAATTCTAGATCAAGATGTTAGCGGCGCTCGGCCGCGGCTTCCGCAACGCTGCGGAAGGGGAACTTGCGACCGCATTCACACTTGATGACGAAATTTTCCTGATGATTGGAAGGCCGCTGCACGCCAAAGCCGCGCGGCAGCTGATCGACCTTGAAATCCGGGTGCTTGCGCTTGGGATCATCAACTTCCGAGGCTTCGGCAAAGCCCTCATTGCCGCATTGCGGACAGCTCAGTTTTTTCGAAAATCGATCGCGAAGGGCCATGCTCGTTCCAAGTTTGCAAGCTTTCCTCATACATAGGAATGGCCCTCATGCATAGAAAGGTTGGCAAGCGAAAGTGGAACCAAGTGCCAAGCCTGCCGTTCCTTTTTCGAAAAGGAGGCACTCATGCCCAACAGAGACCCGATCCCGACACCCAATGCCGATACGCCGCGCGGCCCGACGCCGACCCCCGGCATTCCCGACCCCATCCAACAAAAACCGCCGCTGACGCCGGCGCAGGACCCTGCTGATACGAAGAATCCTCAGGATCCGCCGCTCAATCCGGCACTGCTGCCGATTGGGGATCCGGCTGGGGCGGCGTGAAGTCTAATTGACGGTAGTGGTTCGCGCCGACGGCTGCCTCTCGGCCAATCTCCCCCCTTGTGGGGGAGATGTCCGGCAGGACAGAGGGGGGTGCTCCTCGCCGCAAACGGGCGGGCGGCGGTCGCCGTCGTCTAGGCCGGTCAGGCTCAGAGCGGGTAACAGCTCGGTGCGCTCCGAGGGCTTGGAACCCCCCTCTGCCCTGCCGGGCATCTCCCCCACAAGGAGGGAGATCGGCAGGCGGCCAGCGCTTCCCAAACCTAAGGGCGCTTCCCCCGTGGCAGCCGGATAGGGGCCATGTGCGCAGCACTGGCTTGACGCCCCCGCCCGAATGGCCTTTCCTCAGGGAGAAGCATTCAAGGAATACACCAATGCGCATTCGTCTTCTCATCACCGTCCTAGCCACTGTTGTCGCCGGGCTCTCGGCCTGCCAGACGATGACGCCGGAGGAGCGGCGGGCGGCGGATGAGCAGCGGTGCATGAGCTATGGCTTCCGCCGCGGCACGGATGGTTTTGCGACCTGCCTGCAGCGCATCGATCTCGACCGGCGCGCCGAATCGCGGGCGCAGAGTGCGGAGATGATGGACAACATGGCCTGGGAGCTGAACGGGCCTTATATCTATCGCGATCGCTGGCGGCGGCATCACTGAGTGCCGCGGGCGCCTTGCCCCAGGCTGCAGCGACTACTCTAGATCAGGATGATTTTAGGCCCGATCGGCCTAAAATCATCCTGATCTAAGTCAACCAATTAGAGCATGATGTCGTCCGAAAACCGCGCGCACTTTTCGGCATCATGCTCTACACGGTTGCCCGCAGGTCTTTCGGACCGCGCCTGATCTCCAGATTGCCTGCAATCACCGCCTGCGCCGCCGCCAACCTGGCGATCGGCACGCGGAAGGGCGAGCAGGAGACGTAATCGAGGCCGATCGTTTCGCAGAAGCGGATCGAGGCCGGGTCGCCGCCATGTTCGCCGCAGATGCCGAGCTTCATGTCGTTGCGGGTGCGCCTGCCGCGCTCGGCGGCGATGCTGATCAATTCGCCGACACCGTCGAAATCGAGCGAGATGAAGGGATCGTGCTCGATGATGCCCTTGCGCTGATAGGTGGGGATGAAGGCCGAGGCGTCGTCGCGCGAAATACCGAAGGTCGTCTGCGTCAGGTCGTTTGTGCCGAAGGAGAAAAATTCGGCGGCTTCGGCAATCACATGGGCGCGAAGCGCCGCGCGCGGCAGCTCGATCATCGTACCGACGAGATAATCGATCTTCATGCCGGCTTCGTTCATCACATCGCCGGCGACGGCATCGATGTGCGCCTTGACGTAATCGAGCTCGGTGCGGAGGCCAACGAGCGGCACCATAATCTCCGGTACGACGGCAGCGCCGGTCTCCTTCGCTGCGGCGACCGCCGCCTCGAAGATGGCGCGGGCCTGCATTTCGACGATTTCGGGATAGGAGATCGCCAGCCGGCAGCCGCGATGGCCGAGCATCGGGTTGAACTCGTGCAGTGCATCGACGCGCTGGCGAAGCACGGATGCTTCCATGCCCATGGCGAAGGCGACCTCGGCGACCTCGTCATCGGTCTTCGGCAGGAATTCGTGCAGCGGCGGATCGAGCAGACGGATCGTTACCGGCAGGCCGTGCATGACGGTGAAGAGGCCGGTGAAATCCAGCCGCTGCATCGGCAGCAACTTGTCGAGCGCCACGCGCCTGCCCTTCTCATCGACGGCAAGGATCATCTCGCGCATCACATGGATGCGCTCGCCCTCGAAGAACATGTGTTCGGTGCGGCAAAGGCCGATGCCTTCGGCGCCGAAGGAGCGGGCGGCCAGCGCATCGGCCGGCGTATCGGCATTGGTGCGCACCGTCATGCGCCGGGCGCGGTCGGCCCAGCCCATGATGCGGCCGAAATCGCCCGACAGCGCCGGCTGGATCATCGGCACCTCGCCCTTCAGCACCTGGCCGGCCGAGCCGTCGATGGTGATGATATCGCCCTTCTTCAGCGTGACGCCGACGCCGAGCAGCCGCTCGTTGCGCACGTCGATGCGCATGGTGCCGGCACCAACGACGCAGGGGATGCCCATGCCGCGGGCAACGACTGCTGCATGGCTGGTCATGCCGCCGCGGGTCGTCAGAATGCCTTCGGCGGCATGCATGCCGTGAATATCCTCGGGGCTGGTCTCGACTCTCAGCAGAATGACCTTGCGGCCTTCGGCTTCCGCCTCGACCGCCTCTTCGGCGGTGAAGACGATGGCGCCGGTGGCAGCGCCGGGCGAAGCCGGCAGCCCGGTGCCGATCACCTGGCGGGTGACGCGCGGATCGATCGTCGGATGCAAGAGCTGGTCGAGGCTCGAAGGCTCGATGCGCAGCACCGCCTCGTCCTCGGTGATCACGCCCTCGTCGACCATGTCGACGGCGATCTTCATTGCCGCCCGGGTCGAGCGCTTGCCCGAACGGGTCTGCAGCATCCAGAGCTTGCCGCGCTCGATGGTGAATTCGATATCCTGCATGTCGCGGTAGTGGATCTCGAGCTCGGTGCAGATGCGGCAGAGCTCGCGAAACGCCTCCGGCATCAGCTTTTCCATCGAGGGTTTTTCGGAGCCGGAGGAAATCCGCCCCTCCTCGGTGATGCTTTGCGGCGTGCGGATGCCGGCCACCACATCCTCGCCCTGGGCATTGACCAGGAATTCGCCGTAAAGCGCGCTCTCGCCGGTCGAAGGGTTGCGGGTGAAAGCAACGCCGGTGGCCGAACTGTTGCCGAGATTGCCGAAGACCATCGCCTGGATGTTGATCGCCGTGCCCCAGCCTTCCGGAATATTGTGGAGCTGGCGGTAGGTGACGGCGCGCGCGCTCATCCAGCTGGAAAAGACGGCGCCGACCGCGCCCCAGAGCTGGACTTCGGGATCCTGCGGGAATTCCTGCTCCAGCTCCTCCTCGATCAGCTTCTTGTAGAGCGAGACGATGTGCTGCCATTCCGAGGCGCTGAGTTCGGTATCGAATTCATGGCCGAGCTTGGCCTTCTCGTCTTCCAGGATCTCCTCGAAGGCGTCGTTGCCGAGACCCATGACGACATCGGCATACATCTGGATGAAGCGGCGGTAGCTGTCCCAGGCAAAACGCGCGTCGCCGGCATCATGGCCGAGCGCCTGCACCGTCTCGTCGTTGAGGCCGAGATTGAGCACGGTGTCCATCATGCCCGGCATCGAAACGCGGGCGCCGGAGCGCACCGAGAGCAGCAGCGGCTGGCTGACGGAGCCGAAGTGACGGCCGGTGACCGCTTCGATCGCCGATATGCCGGCGCGCACCTCAGCCTTCACCGCATCCTCGATATGGCGGCCGTTCTTGTAATAGGTGTTGCAGGCATCGCTGACGATCGTCAGCCCCGGCGGCACCGGCAGTCCGAGCGCGCACATTTCCGCCAGATTGGCGCCCTTGCCGCCCAGAATCTCGTGATCGCGCGCCCGGCCCTCAGCCTGCCCGTCGCCGAACCTATAGACCCACTTGGTCATCTTCCCCCCAACACCACAAAGGGATCAGCTTAATCCCTCAGACTGCCGACAACGCTGCGCCCTCTTTCGTCATGCTCGGGCTTGTCCCGAGTATCTGCTACCGGTTGATGCGCAGCAGATCCTCGGCACAAGGCCGAGGATGACGCCGAGTAGGGAGCGACGTCTGTCAACAAACTTAGGGATTAGCTTAATCCCTTGGAGTTGAAATGAAAATCGACAAATGCGGCAAAATGTTGCGTTGCACAATAAATCGTGTGGCAGCTGGCGGTCAAAACGTTTGAAACATGGCTGACAGAAAACAAGGCACAAAAAAAGCTTTGCGGGACTGCAACAATGTCCCGCAAAGCCTTGTTTCCGTCCGGCCAGGAAAACCGGACGGGGGGTCCCTCAACCCAGGAACGGCTCTGCTTTTCTCAAAACAGAACGGCCCTGATCTCGTTTTACGCAATTCCTGGGAAATAGATCACCACGTCCCAAGATTTGCTCTCGGTTTCCGGTTCTTGCCCTCGCCCGGAAAACCGCACGCAAATTCGACAATGCGCAACCTCTGGTCGCCCGCTTTCCAGCAGAGTAATTAGGTTGCGTTGAAACAACTTCTAATGCAAGTCAGCGAAAAGAGCATCACCCAAATGGGGTACAAGCGACAAGAGAGCCGACCTTTTTTGGTGTTTATTGCTCAGCCGTTGATTTTACGCAATTTCTGGGCGCAAAACCGCGCCGCACCTTTGCTGAAATTGCGTCGTCTGTGCTCGGCGGCTCCATGGATGCTCGGTTGGCGCCAATGGCTGCCTCTCGCCAATCCCCTGGGCCGGAATCTCCAGTGACAATCACCCTGCCCCGACGCAGAAAACGCGTTCGTCGAAAACCTCAGGCAATCTCGCGCAGGCGCTCGGCAATTTGCAGGTCGACGGAGACGAGCTGGGAGACGCCCTGCTCGGCCATGGTGACGCCGAAGAGGCGGTTCATGCGGGCCATGGTGATCGGATTGTGGGTGATGATGACGAAGCGGGTTTCGGTGGAGGCCGCCATTTCGTCCATCAGATTGCAATAGCGCTCGACATTATGGTCGTCGAGCGGCGCGTCCACTTCGTCGAGCACGCAGATCGGCGCCGGATTGGTGAGGAAGACGGCAAAGATCAGCGCCATTGCCGTCAGCGCCTGCTCGCCGCCCGATAGCAGCGTCATGGTCTGCGGCTTCTTGCCGGGCGGACGGGCGAGGATTTCGAGGCCGGCTTCGAGCGGATCGTCGGATTCGATCAGCTGCAGCTCGGCGGTGCCGCCGCCGAAAAGATGGGTGAACAGCCGCTGGAACTGGGCGTTGACGATGTCGAAGGCGGCGATCAGCCGTTCGCGGCCCTCGCGGTTGAGGCTCTGGATGGCGCCGCGCAGCTTGCGGATCGCATCGATGACGTCGTCGCGTTCCTTGATCAGCGCTTCGAGCTTTTCGCTCAGTTCCTTCTGCTCCTCGTCGGCGCGCAGATTGACGGCGCCCAGCCGCTCGCGCTCGATCCTCAGGCGTTCCAGCTCGCGTTCGACTTCGCGCGGATCGGGAAGCGCCTGCATAGTCGGGCGGCCGGTCAGCTGCAGCGCCTCGTGCGGGGCGACGTTCAGGACCTCGCGGATGCGGCCTTCGCTTTCCTGCCGCTTCTCGCGGGCCGAAACCAGGCGCTCCTCGGCGCGGCCGCGGCGTTCACGGCATTCGGCAAGTTCCGAGAGTGCGGTCGTCGCCTTCTGGTCGGCCTCGCGCTGGATGCGTTCGGCCTCGGCCAGAAGGTCGCTCGCCTGGCGGCGCGCCTCCTCGGCCTTCTGCAATTCGCTGAGCAGAGCGCGGCGCTTGTCGTCGAATTCATCCGGCGCCAGTTCGAGCTCGGCTGCCTCTTCCCGCGCCTCTTCCTCACGCTCGCGCAGTGTCGCAACATGGTCTTCAGCACTTGCCGCCCGCTGGCGCCAGGTGTCGCGCTCCTGGCCGATCGCCATGATGCGGCGCTGGCGGGCTTCGTTTTCCCTCGCCAGGCTTTCATGGCGGGCGCGGCTTTCGGCCAGCGCGCCGCGATCGGTCGCAACTTCCGCCTGCTGGAACCGCAGCCGCTCGTCGATCGCAGTCAGGTCAGGCGCGTCTTCCAGCTCGATGCGGGCATTCTCTTCCTGGATAGCGATCTCTTCCAGCTGCGACCGCAACTGGCTGGCAGCCTCGCTGACGACATCGCGGCGGCGAATGAGATCGCCGGAGGCACGTTCGGCGGCAACAAGCGCATCGCGCGCTTCGGCGAGATGACGCGCCGACAGGCGGCTCATGTCGCGCGCCTCGGCAAGCCGGCGCTCCTCGGCGCGGATCGCTTCGGCGGCGGCCGCCTGCCGCTCCTCGGCTTCGGCAAGCACGTCGCGGGCAAGGGCGGCTTCGCTTTCGAGTTCGGCCAGGCGGTTCTTCTGGGCAAGGCGCAGCGCCGCCGCACTCGGGGCATCGGCACCGGTGACGTGGCCGTCCCAGCGATAAACCGCACCCTCTTGCGTCACCAGCCGCTGGCCGGGCTTCAGCGCCGCCATCAGCGACTGCGCCTCCCCTTCCGCCACCAGGCCGATCTGGCGCAGGCGGCGGGTGAGTGCTGCCGGCGCGCGGACATGGGTCAGCAGCGGCGCAACGCCGGATGGAAGGGCGGGATCGCCAGCGCCATCGCCATTGTCGGACCAATGGGCCGGCGCCTCGGCATCGAGCGGCGATTCCAGATCGTCGCCGAGGGCGGCACCGAGTGCGGTCTCAAAACCGCGATCGACCTTCAGTTCGTCGGCAACCGGCGGAAATTTGCCAGCCGCAGCACCGGCGGCGAGCATGCGGGAAATGGTGCGGGCCTCGGTTTCCAGCGCATTCAGGCTCGAGCGGGCCTGATCGACCGGCGCGCGCGACAGCGCCTCGGCCTGGCGGGCGCCCGCGAGCGCCTGGTCGACCGCCTGGACGGCGGCTTCCGCGTCGGCGACGGCGATCTCGCCGGCTTCGACGATGGCGCGCTTTTCGTCGGGATCGGGCAGGCCTGATATCTTCTCGCCGACGGCTGACAGTTCCTGGTTTGCCTCATCCATCTGCCGTTCGAGGCGCATCCGCCGATCCGTCAGATCGCGGATGGCGCGTTCCAGCTGGTTGCGGCCGGCGGCGGCCTCGGCGCGCTCGGCGGTCAGCTGGGTGAAGATGCGCTCACTGTCGGCAAGTTTTGCCGCCGCACCCTCGAAGGCCTCGCGGGTTTCCTCGGCATAACGGCCGGAATCGGCGAGGATTTCTGAAATCTCAGCCTCTTCGGCATCGAGCCTCGCCAGGATGACGGCATTATCGGCCACCAGCCGCTGCTCGCGGCTGATATCCTCCGCAAGCTGGGCGAGACGGCGGGTCAGCTCGTCACGGCGGCGCAGGATGCGGCCGGCATCCTCCTCCAGCTGGCTTCTGGCGATCTGCAGGCGCTGCAGGGCGGCAGCAGCACGCGCCTCGCCCTCGCGCAGTTCCGGCAGCTTCAGGCTGGAGATAGCCTGGTTCTTCGCCGCCTCCATCTGCATCTGCGCCTTTTCGGCGACGACTGATGTCGCCTGGTTCAGCGCGCTGTCAGCCTCGGCTTCGGCTTCCTTGGCCTGCACCCAGCGGATATGCAGCAGCATCGCTTCCCGGGCGCGGATATCGGCAGACAGGGTCTTGAAGCGGTTTGCCTGGCGGGCCTGCCGCTTCAGGCTCTCGATCTGGCTTTCCAGCTGCGAGGTGACGTCGTCGAGACGCTCGAGATTGCCTTCGGCGGCGCGCAGCCGCAGTTCGGCCTCGTGGCGGCGGGAATGCAGGCCGGATATGCCGGCCGCCTCTTCGAGCAGCTGGCGGCGGGCCTGCGGCTTTGCCTGGATCAGCTCGCCGATCCGCCCCTGCCCGACCATCGAGGGCGACCGCGCGCCGGTGGAGGCATCGGCAAACAGCAGCTGCACGTCCTTGGCGCGGCTTTCCTTGCCGTTGATGCGATAGAGCGAGCCCTGTTCACGCTCGATGCGGCGGGTGACCTGGATCTCGTCGCTGTCGTTGAAGGCGGCAGGCGCGGTGCGCTCGGCATTGTCGAGATAGAGCGCCACCTCGGCGGTGTTGCGCGCCGGGCGGTTGCCGGAACCGGAAAAGATCACGTCGTCCATGCCGGAGGCGCGCATGTTCTTGTAGGAATTTTCGCCCATCACCCAGCGCAGCGCCTCGACGAGGTTCGACTTGCCGCAGCCGTTCGGCCCGACGACGCCGGTCAGTCCCCGCTCGATAATGAATTCCGTCGGCTCGACGAAGGATTTGAAGCCGACCAGGCGCAGCTTGTTGAACTTCATGCAGCCGCTCCGGGGCGCAGTTCGGAGCAGGCAGTATCTCCGCGCAGGGCGGGCGTGGTACCCCCCTCTGCCCTGCCGGGCATCTCCACCACAGGTGGGGAGATTGGCCGGTGGCGAAGGCTTCCCCAAACAAAGACCCGCTCACTCTGAGCAGTCGTGAAAGGTATCATGAAGGAGGAGACATTCCCCCCAGTCGATCTCCCCCCTTGTGGGGGTCCGAAGGACGGGTCGAGACCCGTGGCTCGACCCCGGGTCCGGCAGGACAGAGGGGGGTATTCCCCACGCACCCACAAAAAAACGGGCGCACGGCTTTCGCCGTCGCCCGTTCTATCGAAACGATCCGGTTCAGAGCAGGCTGTCGATGAGCTTCGACAAGGTTTCAACCGGCATGTCTCCAGAGTAGCGCTTGCCATTGATCAGGAAAGTCGGGGTGGCGTTGACGCCGAAATCCTTGGAACCTCTTTCCCGCGTGGCGTTCACTTCATCCAGAAGCTTCTGGTTCGTCAAGCATTTCGTGAAGCTATCCTCAGTAAATCCGGCAAGCTTCGACATCTGCAGCAGTGCGGCGCGGCCATCATCGGCGGCGGCCCAGATCTGCTGCTGCTTGAAGAGCATGGAAACCATCGGGAAATACTGTTCCGGCGTGCTCAACTGTTCCGGATTGGAAGCGCTGCAGCGGGCGAGCATGAAGGCTGCGGCGGCGCGCGGGTCGAAGGGGAATTCGCGGATGATGAACTGCACCTTGCCGGCGTCGACGTATTTCTGCTTGATCGCGTCGAAGGTGGTGTTGTGGAAATGGGCGCAATGCGGGCAGGTCATCGACATATATTCGACGATCTTGACCGGGGCGTCGGCCTTGCCGAGCGCCATTTCCGGCAGCGCGCCGGGCTTCAGCACTTCTGCCATGTCGACATCGCCGTCGGACTCCGGCATTTCGGTCGCCGAGGTGGCCGCCGTCTGCATGGTGTCGACATTGGTGCCATCGGCCATGGTCTTGCCGGAGGACGAAGCATCGGCAGCGTCCTTGCTGTCGTTGCAGGCGACAAGCGCCACGGCAGCTGCGGCGATGGCGATACCGCTGAGCAGGCGGCGTTTCGTCAGTTGCATTTCGGACATCTGCATGAATTCCCCATAACTAATGAGATTGACGGCGTGACTGTGCGATATAACGGCTTGCGGCCGCTCACAAGGCACGGTTCACCAACTTCCTTCAAAGAATTGTGACCGCGGTGGGACCGAAAGCGGACGTTGCGTTCCGAAATGAGCGATTCTCAGTTTTCACGGAAGGCCGAAGGCGTATTCCGGCCGGCGTAGAACAGCCTCAATATCTGTACCCGATCCTTCACGACCCGGTAGGCGATCGTCACACGCCGCTCAAAAACCAGAATGCGAACCCCGGGGGCAAAATCCTCGCGCGGCGCTCCCCTTTCCGGCATGTCTTCCAGACCATGACAGATCTGCCTCAGCCGGCGGATGAATTCCATCGCCGCCATAGAATTGTCCGCAGCGATGAATGCGTAGATATCGAGCAGATCCTTCTCCGCTCTAGGACGAAATACAACCTTAAGCGCCACCATCCTCAGCCTTCATCCGCTCGGCATGCAGACGTTCGAGCCGCTCGAAGACCACATCGGAATCGATATCCGAACCCGGATCCTCGATCGCTTCGCGGATTTTCAGACGCATGATTTCGTCGATAGCATCCTCTTCCCGGTCGAGCGCACGCAATGCGGCGCGAATGACCTCGCTCGCCGAACTATAGGCGCCCGATTGCAGCCGTCCTTCTAGGCTTTTCTGCTGACTGCCGAGCGTAACCGTAATGGGTTTGCTGCTGCGCATTCCTGTTCACTCCTATCAAGTGATTACAGTGTAATACACGTGTGACAGAGTTCAAGTCACACTTCACGCCCAAGCTGGCATTCGGCTGATCGAGATGAAACTCAGTCGTCCAACCCGTAACGCGCCGTCAGCTCGGCCAGCGGCACGGTATCGCCCTCGTCGCGGCGAAGTTCTTCGAGGCGCCTTTCGGCAAGATAGATATCTTCGAGGTCGTCGAGATGAGCGAGGATGGCTTGACGCACATAGAAGCTCTTGCTGCGGCCGGTACGCTTGGAAAGCTCAATCAGCCGCGTTTCGATATCAGGGGGCAACTGTAAGACCAGCATGACTTTTCTCCCGTCTACGATACAAGTATAACAGATGACTATTCAGAGGGATATTTCAATGCATTCCTTGACGAAGACTTTTTTCTATTACGTGCTTATTGCCTCGGTCGCATTGGCCATGAACGTGACGGGCGCGCACACCTCTGAAGACGGCGGCAATATTGTTTTCAATCAGATGCTTAAATGTCTAAAGCTGCCTGCGAACGCGCCGAGCGCTTATAGCTTCCTGATTGTGGCGGTCATCAAGGATGGATCTGCCGACTTTTTATCCGTTAACTTCCGCACACCACCATCCGAATGGGAAAAAACGGCAGCCCCGTCGATCGCTGATGCGATCACACAGTGCGAGCCTTACAGCTCGATCTCGGGCAGGATGGAATTCGCCGTTACCCGCGAACTTATCGAAGCGGGATCAAAAAACTAAGCATGCGGAGATAGGGCGTTTTTGCTGATCAGCGTTGGTTCCCCCGCTTCCCCATCACCGCCGTGCCTAAGCGCTGGATCGCCTGGCGCAGCTTGTCATGCTCTATCCCCTCCATCATGCCTTCGAGCTTGCGGGCGGCTTCGCCTTTCAGCGGCGGCGGGGTGCGGGAGCGGCGGATGGCTTGTGAGACCGGCTTCTGGACGATGCGGATCTGGCGGACGGCGGCAAAGTCCGGCGCTTCTGTTGTCGCGCCGGAGTTCGAAGTCTATCGGATTACTTGCATTCAGGGTCGTCGCCGAAGCCCTTGCAGAAGAACTCGGCAGCGTTCTCCTTGGTGATCATCTTCGACGCAATCTCGATTTCCATCGAGCCGTCGTCCTTCTTGGTCAAGGTTCCGAGCTTTTCCAGCGCTGCGGTGTCGTTGGTGGCAAGCGCATGCGCGGCAATAACGCCTTCAGGCGCGACCGTGGAATAGGTGAAGGTCGCGGTCAGGTCGCCCTTGGCAACGGCGCGGATGGCGGCGTTCTCGCCGTCGATGCCGATGATGAGGATGCCTTCCTTGTCACGGCCGGCGGCCTGGATCGCCCGCAGCGCGCCAAACGCCATGTTGTCGTTATGGGCGTAAACGGCTTGAATCTGCCCGGCCGGGAAACGTTGAAGCGTGTCTTCCATGAACTTCAACGCCTTTTCCTGGTCCCAGTCGGCATGGGTTTCGGCAATCACCTTGATATCAGTGCCAGCGATGGCTTCGGCAAAACCCTCATGGCGCTCCACCGCGGGAGCGACAGCCGGATCGCCCTTGATCTCGACGACATTGCCCTTGCCTTTCAGCGCCTCGGCTATGTACTTGCCGGCAAGCGTGCCGATCGGTTTGTTGTGCGGGCCGACGTGCAGCGTAACGGGAATATCGAGGCTGCGCTCGAGCGTGATGACCGGAATGCCGGCAGCCAGGACCTGCTTGATGGTCGGAGCGATGGCGGCACTATCCTGCGCCGAAATCATCAGAACCTTCATGCCCTGGACCATCAGGCTTTCGACATCCGAAATCTGCTTTGCGGACTTGCCTTCCGCGTTGGTGACGATCAGATCGACATCCTTGAAGTGTTCCGCTGCATAGGCCTGGTTGCGTTTGGTCATCGTGTTGCGGTGGGCCGAGTTCGAGCTCGCCTGCGAGAAGCCGATGACGATCTTGTCCGCGCTGAAGGCGGGTGCGGCGGTCAAGATGGTGGCGAGCCCGGCGGAGATGATGAGCATGCGTCTGGTGATGTTGAGCATTTTAAGTCCTCCCTCTGGTTAACACGCTACTTGCGTGGTTTTCTTCCGGCTTCGAGCAGCACGGCAAGAACGATGATCGCGCCCTTCACCACCTGTTGTGAGAATGGTGAAACGCCTGCGAGATTGAGAATGTTTGCGATGATGGCCAGCACCATGGCGCCGCCGATCGTACCGAGAACGGTGCCTTCGCCGCCGAACAGCGACGTGCCGCCGATCACCGCGATCGTGATCGCTTCCAATTCGAGGCCGAGGCCGGAATTCGGGTCGCCGACGGAAAGACGGGACAGGAAAATCAGGCCGGAAAGTGCCGCCAGCACGCCACAAATGATGTAGACGCTGAAGATGACGAGCGGCACGTTGATGCCGGAGAGCCTCGCCGCCTCCTCATTGCTGCCGACCGCATAGATGGCCCGGCCGAACCGCGTGAAGCTGAGCACGACGGCCGCTATGATGCAGACTGCCGCAAAGACGTAGATCGGTGTGGGCACGCTCAGCATGTAGCCGCCGCCGAGCACGAAGAAACTGTCAGCGAGCTTTCCCGGATTGACGGTCCCGCCATCGGCGATCATCAGCGCGAAGCCGCGCACCATGACCATGCAGCCGAGCGTCATGATGAAGGCCGGAATGCGGAAATAGGAAATGCCGAGGCCGTTGACGCAGCCGACGAGGGCGCCGATGGAGAGACAGATCAGCACCATCAGCGGGATGGGCACCCCCTGCTCCATCAGCACCGCGCCGGTGACGCCGACCAGTGCGACGATCGACCCCACCGAAAGATCGATCCCCTTGGTGAGGATCACGAATGTCATGCCGATGCCGAGGATCCCGTAGAGCGCAACCTGCCTCAGGACATTCAGGATGTTGATGGGGTTGAGAAAATGAGGAGAGATCAGCGAGGCGGCGATGATCAGTACGATCAGTGCACCGGCAAGACCCGTTCCGCGCGGAAGATACTTCATGGTAGTCCCCTCATTAATGTAGTGCCGCGAAGTGCATGACGTCTTCTTCAGTCGCGGTGCGCGCGTCGAGTTCAGCCGTCACCTCGCCCTCTCTCAGGACATAGAGCCGGTCGCACAAACCAAGGATTTCAGGCAGTTCGGAAGAAGCGATGACGATTGCCAGCCCGCGGGCCTCCGCCAGTTCGACCAGCAGGTCGTAGATTTCGCGCTTGGCCCCGACGTCGACGCCACGTGTGGGCTCGTCGGCCAGCAGGATCTCGCATCCGGCGCTGACCAGCCTCGCCAGCACGCATTTCTGCTGATTGCCACCCGAAAGGTTCTGCGTCGCTGCTGCGGCATTCGGCGTCCTGATCCGCAGCCGTTCGATCAGACCGTTCACGATTTTGCGCTCGCGGCGCAGAGAAAGAAGCCCGAAACGGACGATCTGCGCCAGGCTCGCCGACATGATGTTGAAGCCGACGCTCTGTATCAGGAAGAGGCCCTCCGTCTTGCGGTCTTCCGGCACCAGGCCGAGCCCCTTGCTGATGCCGGCGCGCGGCGAACCGATGCTGGCCATCACGCCGTTGATCCTGACTTCGCCGGCACCACGCGGATCCGCGCCGTAGATGGCGCGCAAAAGCTCGGTGCGGCCGGCACCCGCCAGCCCGAAAAGACCGACGATCTCGCCCTTTCGAACATGGATGCTGACATTTTTGAGCAGCGCCGGCGTCGAAATGCCCTGAGCGGACAGCGCTTCCTCGCCGATCCGGGGCGTGCGGGTGGGGAAGACGTCGCCCACTTCCCGGCCCACCATGCTGCGAATGAGATCGTCCGTCGTCAGACCATTGGAAGGTCCGTTGTGGATGACTGTGCCGTCGCGCAAAACGGTGACCGTGTCGCTCAGTTCGAAAACCTCGCGCAGGCGATGCGAAATATAAACGAAGGCAACGCCGCTCTCACGAGCCAACTGCCGGACAACCCGAAACAGCTGATCGATCTCTGCCTGCGCCAACACCGCCGACGGCTCGTCGAGAACGATGATCCTGGCATTGCGCGCCAGGGCCTTGGCGATCTCCACCATCTGTCGCTTGGCAACGGAGAGCGTCCCGATCCGAGCGGTCGGATCGACATCGAAACCGAGCCGGTCAATAACCTCGATGGTCCGGCGCTTTGCCTCGCCCCAGTCGATCAGGGCGCCCTTGCACGGCAGCCGCCCCATCAGAACGTTTTCGGCGACGGTCAGGTGCGGCGCCTGAGCCAGTTCCTGATAGATAACCGCAACCCCGCGCGCGATCATCCCGGCTGGGGTCGGGTCGAGCACCGCTTCGCCAAAAAGCTCGATGCGCCCCTCGTCGGCCGAATAGGCGCCGGAAAGGATCTTCATCAGCGTCGATTTTCCGGCCCCGTTCTCCCCCACCAACGCCCTGATTTCTCCGGGCTGCAGAGAAAACGACACGCCTTTCAGGGCCCGCACGCCCGGAAAGGATTTGGTGATCCCAGCAAGAGCCAATGCCGACGTCATTTCAATGCCCTCCGCAGCCGCAGGAGCGGCGAATTACCAGTTTTGCCGGCAGGCGGACCTGCCGCACGTCGTCGGTGCTCGATTTGATCCGCCTGGACAGCATTTCCGCAGCCTGCATGCCGATCATCTCGCTTGGCTGCGCCATGACGGTCAGCCGCGGCTCGAAGCAGTCGGCCCAATCGAAATCGTCAAAGCCGATCAGCGCCAGATCCTCGGAGATGCGCAAGCCAAGATCCCGCACAGCGCGCATGACGCCGATCGTGGCCAGATTGTTGCCCGAGGCGATCGCCGTCGGGCGGTCCGCCCGGCCTAAGATCTCAAGCGCCGATTGGCGGGCATCCGCGCTGTTGGCATTGCCTTCGCTCATCAGGCTGCGATCGATCTCCAGCCCGTGCTTGCGCATGGCGCCGACGTATCCACGCACGCGTTCGATCGTGGAAAGCAGCCCGGGCTCGCCGGCGATGAGGCCGATGCGGCGGTGGCCGTGGCCCACCAGATGGTCGATCAGCGTCTCCATCGCCGCCTCGTTGTCCAGGCAAACCCCGTCCGCATCGGCAACCGTCAGACGGTCGACAAGCACGAAGGGCATGCGAGACGATTTGAGATAGTCGATGGCGCGGTTTTCCGGATCGCCGGACGGAGCCAAAATCACCCCATCTACTCGCCGCTGGACGAGTTCGCGGACCAGCCGCAGCTCGGTCTCCGGATCGTTCTGCGTGTCGCAAAGAAAGACGAGCTGGCCGATGGCGGCGCAGGCTCTTTCGATAGAGGAGACGATATCGTTGAAATAGTAGTTGGTGCTGATCGAGATCGCGATACCCACGGCATCCGTCGATGATCGCACCAGTGAGCGGGCCACGGCGTTCGGTACAAATCCGAGGGTTTCGATCGCCTGCCTGACGAGCGCCGCCGTCGCGTCATTCACATGCCGCGTGCCGTTGACAACGTGCGACACGGTAGAGACCGAGACACCCGCGACGCGTGCAACGTCAGTGATTGTCGCCATGATTGCAGACCTCTCCCATCACGCCTGACGCGCAGCTTCAAACCGCCGCCGCGTCACCCCCAGAACAAAAAGTCGAAATATTGCCGCCCGCGAACAAGCCTCCCAGCTCGACGGTCACCCGGTCTATTTCATCCTCCAATGAAATGCTGGAAATCGATATATGACCATCGAAACGTTTGCGCAAGCGTTTTCGTTAGCTATTATGGCGATATTGGAGTCCATTGGGAGGAGCGAACATGGCACTGAAAAACATTCCGGGGATTCTCTGCCCGGATCTTTTGTGGATACTGAGCGCGATGGGCCACGGGGATGAACTCGCCATCGTCGACAAGAATTTTTCGGCGTGCCGCGTGTCAAAGAAGACCGTGACTGGCAAACTCGTGTCGATGAACGCGGCGAGCGCCACAGACGCCATAGCGGCGATCCTGGCAGTCATGCCGCTCGATCACTTCGTCGAACAGCCGCTCATGCATATGGAGGATCCGGATCAGGCCGGCACGATGCTACCGGTTCATGCGGATGTGGAATTGCTCTGCTCGACGGTCGAAAAGCGCAGCATCAAGAGCAGGTCTATCGAGCGCTTCGCCTATTATCCGTTGGCTGAATCCTGCTTTGCGGTGGTTCACACAGGTGAGACACGGCCCTATGGCAACTTCATCCTGAAGAAGGGTGTGGTTTAGCGATGGTCTGAGACCTTGAAGGCGTGACCTGTGCGTGATTGGTCCGCCTGTGGACTTCATCGGCTCCGATCGAGCACGCGCCACATTTATCGTCCGCGCTTGCCCATCACCGCGGTGCCCAGGCGCTGGATTGCCTGGCGCAGCTTGTCGTTCTCGATGCCCTCCATCATGCCTTCGAGCTTGCGGGCGGCTTCGCCTTTCAGCGGCGGCGGGGTGCGGGAGCGGCGGATGGCTTGTGAGACCGGCTTCTGGACGATGCGGATCTGGTGGACGGCGGCAAAGCCGAAGAAGCTGTTGATGCGCTGGATGAGTTCGCCCTGCGCATGGGTGAGAAAGAGCGCACGCGCGCCTTCGCAGGCAATCGTCAGCACGCCGGGGCGGAAGCCGCCGGTCTCATTGCCGCCGCGGGCCCAGGCGATCTTTTCCGGCCGGGTGCAATCGGCGAAATCCTCGCCGGCAATTTCGCTCCACGAGCCGAGCAGAGCCGTGTTGATGCCGGCCCGCCTGGCAAGCACGGGATCGATCAGCCCGTTCGCCAGCTCGGAAATCTGCTTTGCACCTTTGCGTGGATAACTCATCGAAACCCTTCAGCGACGCCGCCAATTCGCATGCCAATTCGCGCGTCAATTCGTAGGGGCGACTTGATCGCGCGGCATTGTTTCGCCAAGTATAGGCACTTCCCCTTATCGCGGCAAATCATGACGATCACCACACTCGACACGCCCACCGCAAAGCCCCTGCTCGACTGGTACGATCGCCATCACCGCGAGCTGCCCTGGCGTGTTTCGCCCGGCATGGCGGCCCGCGGCGTCAAGGCCGATCCCTATCGCGTCTGGCTGTCCGAGGTGATGCTGCAGCAGACGACGGTGCAGGCGGTCAAACCCTATTTTGAGCGGTTTCTCCAGCGCTGGCCCGAGGTGACCGATCTTGCCGCAGCCGAAAACGACGCGGTGATGGCCGCCTGGGCGGGGCTCGGCTATTATGCGCGGGCCCGCAACCTGAAGAAATGCGCCGAAGCGGTGGCGAAAGTGCATGGCGGCATCTTTCCCGATACCGAAGAGGGCCTCAAGTCGCTGCCTGGCATCGGCGACTATACCGCAGCAGCCGTCGCGGCCATCGCCTTCAACCGGCAGGCGGCGGTCATGGACGGCAATGTCGAGCGAGTGATCTCCAGGCTCTATGCCATCGCCACGCCGCTTCCAGCCGCAAAGCCGGCGATGAAGGAGAAGGTGGCGCTGCTGACGCCTGAGACACGGCCCGGCGATTTCGCCCAGGCGATGATGGATCTCGGGGCGACGATCTGCACGCCTAAGCGGCCGGCCTGTTCGCTCTGTCCGTTCCGGGGTGCCTGCGAAGCACTCAAATCTTCCGATCCCGAGCTCTTTCCGATCAAGGCGGCGAAGAAGGAGAAGCCGGTCAGATATGGCGCGGCCTTCATCGCGGTAACCGGTGATGGCGAGATCCTCTTGCGGCGGCGTATCGACAGCGGCCTGCTCGGCGGCATGACCGAGGTGCCGACAACGGCGTGGACGGCGCGCATCGACGGCGAGACCTCGGCCGCCGCCGCGCCCTTCGATGCGGCATGGCAGGCCGCTGGCACCGTCATCCATGTCTTCACCCATTTCGAGCTCAGGCTTTCGATCTGGCGTGCGGCAATCGCTGCCAAGGTCGGCACGAATGACGGATGGTGGGAGCCGGTTACAAATCTTGAAGCCCAGGCCTTACCAACCATCATGAAAAAAGCGATCGCAGCGGCTATTCCTCTCGCGTTTAAAACATCCAAGGGATGACCATGACCACCGACATAAGACATATCGTTTTCGATATCGGCAAAGTCCTTATTCATTACGATCCGCATCTTCCCTTCAGCCGCCTCATCCCTGATGAGGCCGAGCGCAACTGGTTCTTCGCCAATATCTGCACCCATGACTGGAACATCGAGCAGGACCGCGGCCGCACCTGGGCGGAGGCCGAAGCGCTGCTGATCGAACAGCACCCTGCCCGCGAAGAGCATATCCGCGCCTTCCGCAAATATTGGCACGAGATGGTTCCGCACGCCTATGACGACAGCGTCGCGATCATGGAAGGGCTGATCGCCGAGGGGCGCGACGTGACGATGCTGACAAACTTCGCCTCCGACACCTTCCGCGAGGCGCAGGCGCGTTTCCCCTTCCTGACCAAACCGCGCGGCGTCACCGTTTCCGGCGATGTCGGCCTGATCAAACCCGATATCGCCATCTACGAGACGCATACGAAAAGCTTCGGCCTCGATCCGGCTGCGACGATCTTCATCGACGACGCGCCTGTTAATGTCGAAGGCGCCAAGGCCTACGGCTGGAATGCGGTGCTGTTTTCGGGGCCTGAGAAGCTGCGCAGCGATCTTGCCGCTTACGGATTGAAGGTCTGATATCCATGGCATTCGACCCCGCAGAAGAAATCGAACGTTTTCACGCCGCCATCAACGCCCTCGATTTTCCCGCCATCGAGGCTTATTTCGCCGAGGACGCGACCTATGTCTCGAACGGCGTCGGCGATCTCACCGGCCGCGCCGAAATCATGGCCGCCTTCCGGCGTTATTTCGATGACTATCCCGACCAGACGGCGGAAAATTCGCTGGTGGAAACGTTGACGCCGCTGTGCGGCCGGTCGGTCTGGTCGGTGCGCGCCACCCACAGCAAATCAGGCAAGCCGCTGATCCGCGAGGGCGAGGAGACGATCACCTTCAACGCGGAAGGCCGCGTCACACGGGTCGACGTCACCGATTACCAGGAGTTCTGATCAGATTTCCGAACTGGAGCAATTCCGGCAAAAGTGTAGAGCGGTTTTGCGTCCGGAATTGCGCAAAAACAAAAAGAGGACGCCCGGGTTTGACCCCGGGCGCCTTGGTCTTCTTCCGCAACTGGAGGGAAATCGGAAGAAGGTATCTCGATCTCGCGAAGGTGGTGCTCACTCCGCCTTTGCCAGATCACTGCGGATGACGGACCTGAGATCATCGATCGGGCGCAGGGACTGCCCGTCTTCGAAATGCCAGAAGGTCCATCCGTTGCATGCATCGAGACCCTGCACCTTGGCGCCGAGACGATGAATGGAGCCGGCCTCGCCGCCTGAAGCTACCGTGCCATCGGCGCGGACAATCGCGCTATAGCGGCGCCTGGCGTCGGTCAGCACCTGACCGGGCTTGATCAGGCCGCTTTCAACCAGCACGTTGAAGGCGACGCGAACTTCGGCCTTCTTGCCGGTCATGACGGTCAGTTCCGCCTTGCCGAGCGGCTCGACGGCGGCGATGCGGGCCGAGGCCGCATCGATATAATCCTGTTCGCGCTCGATGCCGACGAAGTGGCGGCCGAGACGCTTGGCGACGGCGCCCGTCGTTCCCGAGCCGAAGAAGGGATCGAGCACGATATCGCCGGGCTTGGTCGAGGCCATGATGACGCGGGCAAGCAGCGCCTCCGGCTTCTGCGTCGGATGCGCCTTCTTGCCGTCCTCGCCCTTCAGCCGCTCGCTGCCGTTGCAGATCGGGAACAGCCAGTCCGAGCGCATCTGCACGTCGTCATTGGCGGCCTTCAGCGCATCGTAATTGAAGGTATAGCCCTTGGCCTTGGCGTTGGGGCTTGCCCAGATCATCGTCTCATGGGCGTTCTGGAAACGGCGGCCCTTGAAATTCGGCATCGGGTTGGTCTTGCGCCAGATGATGTCGTTGAGGATCCAGAAATTCAGATCCTGCAGCGTGGCGCCGACACGGAAGATATTGTGGTAGGAGCCGATCACCCAGATCGAGCCTGTCGGCTTCAGCACACGCCGGCAGGCGAGCAGCCAGGCGCGTGTGAAGGCATCATAGGCCTCGAAGGAGGCGAACTGATCCCATTCGTCGTCGACCGCATCGACCAGCGACTGGTCGGGACGATGCAGCGTTCCGCCGAGCTGGAGATTATACGGCGGATCGGCAAAGATGATGTCGACGGAGTGGCTGGGCAAAGCTTCAAGGGCGCTGACGCAATCGCCCTTGATGATCGTGTCAACCCAAGAGCCCGGCCGGGAATCCGACTTGACGGAAGCCTTGAGGTCGGCAAGCGGAAAAACTGATGCCATTCTGATACTCACTCATACGCTCTACGCTTAACTGTCCGTTATGGTTACGCAACTTAGTTACCAAAGCCTGAAGCGGTGGCCGATTTCGGGAATTTATTCGGGTGGCCGATGAGTGAGCGGCAGAGTTTGCCGACGCCGGCGATCAGGCCGCGTCGTGAACGCGGCGGCTGTCGGCCGGCGCCTCGTCGCGTTCGAACATGCCGTAATCGCGGATGACGCTGGCGATCCGCAGGCGGTAATCG
This sequence comes from Rhizobium brockwellii, assembly GCF_000769405.2. Classification (NCBI taxonomy): domain Bacteria; kingdom Pseudomonadati; phylum Pseudomonadota; class Alphaproteobacteria; order Hyphomicrobiales; family Rhizobiaceae; genus Rhizobium; species Rhizobium brockwellii. The sequence goes on along the minus strand of NZ_CP053439.1, from coordinate 683,673 downwards.
GCAAAGATGCCGCCGCGTCCGGCCTGCTGGGCTGCCCGGTGCACATCGAGATTGCGCCACTGCTTGACGGCTTCCTCATCGCGGAAGAAGGAGAGCGACAGCAGCTTGCCGCGGTTCGTCAGGCTCTCGAAACGCTCGATCGAAATGAATCCGTCGATCTTTTCGAGCTCGCCGCGCAACTCGCCGGCGAGATCCAGATATTTGTGGCGTTCGCCCATATAGGGCACGACTTCGAAGATGACGGCGATCATGACAGCACCAGCTTGGCGTGGGGAGCGGAGACATTTTTGAGGAAGATGCGATCCTCCTTCAGGATGAAGCCTTCGCGTCTGGCAAATTCATAATTCTCACGGCCGAGCGGGTCGGAAGCCAGCCTGGCGCGATAGGCTTCGTAGGCGGCGAGGCTCTCGATGTTATAGACGCCGTAAGCGGTCGTTGCCGAGCCCTCATGCGGACCGAAATAGCCGATCAGGTCGGCGCCATTCTTCGGGATTGCCTGGCCCCAGTTGCGGGCATATTCAGCAAACGCCTCCTTCTTGAAGGGGTCGATCTGATAGCGGATGAAGCAGGTGATCATATCGTTTCTCCTTTGGCTGCCCACCCGTTTTCGCAGATTGCCTGACGGCGATGCTTCGGTTACGATCGAAGTATGAAGGAAGGTCCAGACATTGCGCAGATCGGCGCGCTCATCGGCGATCCCGCCCGCGCCAACATGCTGGCGGCACTCACCGGCGGCCGGGCGCTGACGGCGACCGAGCTTGCCGGGGTCGGCGGCATCACTGTGCAGACGGCGAGCACGCATCTGGCTAAGCTCGAGGCCGGCGGGCTGCTTGCCCAGCGCAAGCAGGGGCGTCATCGTTATTTCACGCTGGCCGACGAGGCCGTCGCCCGGCTGATCGAAAGCATGATGGGCTTTGCCGCCGGACGCGGGCATCTGCGTCACCAGCCGGGACCGAAGGAGCCGGCGCTGCGCAAGGCGCGCATCTGCTACGATCACCTTGCCGGCGATTACGGCGTGCGCATGCTCGACAGCCTGATTGCCTCCGGCTCGATCGACGCGGTCGGAGACGGCCTGGCGCTGACGGAAAAGGGCGAAGGCGATCTCAAACGCATCGGCATTAATGTCGGCGACCTCAGATCGTCGCGCCGGCCGCTCTGCCGCTCCTGCCTCGACTGGAGCGAAAGGCGCGCCCACCTCGCCGGCAGCCTCGGCAAGGCCCTGCTTTCAAGCTTCCTCGACAAAGGCTGGGCGCGGCGCACGGCCGAAAGCCGCTCGATCCTGTTTTCGCCGGAGGGCGACCGGCAGTTTCTGAAGCTTTTTCCGGTCGATGCGTAGGTTATTGCCGACCCGCAAGAGGTTCCGAGGCACTCTCTAGCGCCCTCACGCACCTGCCCTCTTTTCATCTTCCTGCCGCACATGCGCCCGCAGCGCCGCCAGCGTGAGCGCCAGCGCGGCGTGATTGCTCTCGGCTTCACCGAGCACGCTTTCGCTCTCCTTGATCTCGCGCAGCTGCGCACCGTAGAGCGAATCATCCGCTGTCTGGCGGCCGCGGGCAAGGTGCCAAACCGCATCCGGCCGGACTTCCCGGCACAGGTCGATGGCGTGATTGACGTCGTGTGTGAAGGGTCGCGCCATCAGGAAGCCGTGCTCTGACTTGATACTGCTCGGCAGGTAATCGTGAGGACCGTCGAAATCGTTGGGCTCGGCCGGCCGGAGTTGCTTCAACAGAAAGGCGCAGGTGATGAAGGCGTCGATCCGGCTGTCGGGCATGTCAGTCTTTTCCAGGGTTTCGATGATGTCCTCGATCGTCATGCAGTCTTCCTCTTCATCCATTCTCTAGGCATGCCGCTTGTTCTCCTCCCAAGAGCGGCGGTGGCGTCCTCCTCGATCGCCATCTAGTGCATGAGTTTGCCAAAGGTAGTCCCCGGGCTGCGGTTAGTCCGGCATGAGGCGGATTTGATGGATGTCGCGCCGTCCTCAACCCGGAAAGGCTCTAGCGGCGACTTGCCTCTAGCAGCCTTTCTTCCTCATCTTCCTTTCGATCTTGGCTCTCTTGTCGGTGCCATCCCCGGCATGTTTTCCGCCGGTCAGGGCATTATCCTTCATCGCCTGCAGCTGCGCGCAGCTTCGGTGCTTGCCCTTGGCGACGACGTCGGTGGATGTGAAGGCAAACAGCAGCACTAAGGCTGCTGCCGGTCGGACGAAAGCTGAAAGCCTCATTGTCCCTCTCCTCTTGCACATGCATGCTACGCCCCGGACCGTGAAGCAGCAATGAGCCTCGACGATGCCGCGGCACTCGCGCAGGTCCGTCATCCTATCGGCATCGGGCATCCGCTCGACCAAGCCAAGAGTTCAACTTTTCATCGAAAGTGAAATATCCGCTGCAACCTATTGTTTTCGCGCCGCTAAGCGACACGGTGCTGAGAAATCATTAAGCATGTTCCGGTACTCTCGTGTTCTGAATTTAACGAGAGAGCCCTATCATGGCGTCGATCCAGCATAAGATCATCTTCGCAAGCATCGCGATTTTCGGGTTGGCGGGCGGCGCTACGGGCGTCGGCATCTGGTCCGCCTCGACCCTCTCCGCAAACAGCGCCGACGTTGCCCAATCAGCGCAAATTCTGCGAAACCACATGCAGGCCGACATGATGCACGACGCGCTGCGCGCCGACGTGCTGGCGTCGATACTGGCGTCCAATCCGGCAGCAGGCATAGACGCTGCTGCGGTGAAGGCGGATCTGGTGGAGCACGAGGCGTCGTTCCGCGAGATGATCGATGCCAACAAGGCTCTTGCCACCGACGACAAGACCAAAACGATCCTTGCCAGCGTCGAACGTCCCCTGCTTGCCTATATCGCAAGCGCCACTGAGATCGTCGATCTCGCCGGCAAGGATCCCAGCGCGGCTTTGAAGGCATTGCCGGATTTCATGGCGCAGTTCTCGACGCTGGAAACGGCCATGGAACAGGCCGGGGATCAGATTACGGCTGCGTCGGACGATATTTCCAAGCACAGCTCTGAGATAAAAGCTTCGGTCGATATTGTTCTGAAGGCACTTCTGGGCTTAGCCGCGCTGTTCGCCATTGGCCTCTATTTCCTGACCCGCAAGACCGTCACCAAGCCGATCCTCGCCCTTTCCAACGATATGCAAAGGCTTGCCGGCGGTGACACGGCGATTGAATGCAGCGGGATCGGCCGCACCGATGAAATCGGAACGATGGCATCGGCCGTCGAAGTCTTCCGCCAGGCAGCGATTGCCAATAAGCAGCTTGAGCAAGATGCCGAGGCAGCCCGATTGCAGGGCGAAGCCGAGCGGGTCACGGCGCGAAAGCAGGCAGACGAAGATGCCGCCGAACGGCTGCGGGCGGCGACATCAGGCCTCGCCGCGGGCCTGAAGAGGCTTGCATCCGGCGATCTCGCCTTCCAGATCGAAGAGCCCTTCGCTCCTGATTTCGAGAACCTCCGGCATGATTTCAACATGTCGATCCGGCAGCTCGATCAGACACTCAGCGCGATTGCGACCGCCATTGCCGCGATCGACGAAGGCACCAGGGAAATCGCCTCCGGGGCCGGCGATCTGTCAAAACGAACCGAACAGCAGGCAGCCTCGCTCGAAGAAACCGCCGCAGCGCTCGATCAGATCACCGCCAATGTCTCGAACTCAAGCAAGCGGACCGATGAGGCACGCACCGAAGCGACCGATGCAAACCGCAATGCCGCCAAATCTTCGGAAGTCGTGTCGCATGCCGAAGAAGCCATGCGCCGCATCGAGGCTTCGTCCCAGCAGATTTCCAGCATTATCGGCGTGATCGACGAGATCGCCTTCCAGACCAATCTGCTGGCGCTGAACGCCGGTGTCGAAGCGGCACGCGCCGGAGACGCAGGCAAGGGTTTTGCGGTGGTCGCCCAGGAAGTCCGCGAACTCGCCCAGAGATCGGCTCAGGCGGCAAAGGAAATCAAAGGCCACATCCAGAAATCCTCGGTGGAAGTAGATAGCGGCGTCAAACTGGTTCTCGACACCAGCCAGGTTCTGAAGGCGATCAGCGAGCAGATTGCCCGCATCAATCAGCACATGGATGCAATCGCCGTATCGGCCAGAGAGCAGTCGACCGGCCTTGCCGAAGTCAACACCGCCGTCAATTCCATGGATCAGGTGACCCAGCAGAACGCGGCGATGGTGGAGCAATCCACCGCGGCATCCGGCCAGCTTGCACAGGAAGCTGCCAAGCTGCGCGAACTCGTTTCCCGGTTCAGGCTTCGCGCGACGGCTTCGACGCAATCTGCAGCTGGACGCCGGGGTGGGCAGCTGGCGGCCTGACGGCTGCTATCTGCTCGCCATTTCCATCCCGGCGACGTCGGGGACCTCAAATCATCGCGGCGGCGGCTCTGCCGCTCCTGCCTCGACTGTAACGAAAGGCGGGCTCATCTTGCCGGCAGTCTCGGCGAGGCCCTGCTGTCAAGTTTCTTCGACAAAGGCTGGGCGCGCCGGACGGCGGAAAGTCGCTCCATCCTCTTCTCAGCGGAAGACGACCGGCAGTCACTGCACTCTTCAGCCGATCTGGCAGCAGAGCCCATCCAAGAGGGCGGGTGATAAATCAGATCGAACTCCACGACACGTCCCTCACCCGCAGCATCGAGGACATGCGGAGCACCCTGATACCAATAGGTTCGTATGTAGATCAAAAAAGGCAAGAGATTCAAACCGTCATTGGAAATACAAATCAAATAATAAATGGTTGCGTTGACTCTAATATGCTACCTGTTGTTTAATGGCTACGTCATTAACGGAGGAACGCAAGATGTCCGTCACGTTAAACTCTCCAATCTCATGGAAAAATCTATCGGCTGACGACAGCACTATGCTTAACAATCTTCAACCGAACATCATCAAGGCGCATGTTCGTGAGTTTTTGACTCTGTTTTTTCTGCGGTTTGACGACAAGGAGGCTGCGAAAAGCTTCCTTCGGGCAATTTCCACGACGCTGATGAAATCGGCAAAGCAACATTTAATGGAAATTGAAGCATTCAAGGCCAAACCTTCGACGCCGGGAACGCCGTACATTGGGCTTGGCCTTACTGACGCGGGCTATCAAGCGCTCCAAATCGCCCAAAGACCGAGCGATCCGATATTCCGCGCGGGTATGCAAAAATCCGACTTGAATGACCCTGATGTCAGCAGGTGGGATTCTTATTTTCGCAATCCCATCCATGCGGTCGTTTTGGTGGGAGATATGCTCAATGACACCAAGGTCACGGCTCATGATCAGGTGGTAGACTTGATCCAAGCCTCGCAGGGGGTAACGATCGTAGGGACGCAAGATGGCCTGGGCCTTCACAATGACAATGAAGAAGGTATCGAACACTTTGGCTATGTCGATGGGCGAAGCCAGCCGCTGTTTCTGCTGGAAGACATCGACGCCGAAGAAAACGCGACAGATGGGATTGCGAACTGGGACCCGGCTTTCCCATTAGAACAGGTCATTGTTCCTGATCCAGCAGCGCCCGATCCGGCCGTGCATTTCGGAAGTTACTTCGTATACCGAAAGCTGGAACAAAACGTCCGCCGCTTCAAAAGGCAAGAGCAGAAACTTGCAGATCGCTTATTCGGATCTGATGACGAAAGGGCCGGCGCCATGGTCGTCGGGCGCTTTGAGGACGGAACGCCGGTCACGATGCAGTCAGAAGACGGAGTTGAGTCACCCGTCCCGAACAACTTCAACTACTTCAGCGACAAGAGCGGCGCGAAGTGTCCCTTTTCAGGGCATATCCGAAAAACCAATCCGCGAGGGTCGGGCGGGTTCGAAAACATTGCTGGCGAGCGAAAGCACCTCATGGCCCGACGCGGCCAAACCTATGGCGTGCGAACAGATAATCCGAACGATGGCAAGATCGAGAACAAACCGAGTAAATACGTCGGCCTGCTGTTTATGGCGTTCAACAGTGACATAGGCAATCAGTTCGAATTCACTCAAAAAAATTGGGCCAACAATCCCGGTTTCCCGGCCGTGCCGGCTGGCTTTCCACCGCCAGGGGTCGATCCGGTCATCGGTCAAACAAAACAAGATGCTGCGCGACCAGACATGGAAGGAGCCGCCATCTGGGGTGATCCCAGTTCCCTCAAGACCGTTGCAACCGTTCCTCAAGCGGTGAAGATGAAGGGAGGCGAGTATTTCTTTATGCCGTCCCTCGCGTTTCTGAGCGCGCTTTAAACTTGCCATGACGTCGGCGGGCAATCCTGCCGACGTCATTCCACGGTCATCTCCAGGCGCTCTCATTTTATAGCGCCGCGCACGATGCGCTAGGCGAGCATTCGGCTGATGCGGCTTGCGATTGTGCCTTCCGGTTCCCTCCCCATGCGCGTTCGGTGACCAGCGGGTTCCTGCTTGTCGAGGCCGGGATGACGGCGGCCAACGGCGCCGATCCGGCAGCGATGCCGGAGCCGGTCGTCTGCCGCATCGCAGCCATGCTTGAGATCCGGTTGAGCTTTGGCCGGGCATCGTGTAAAGCCGCAGCATTCCCGGACAAGACCCAGGCTTCCAGCCCAGACTTTCAGCAAGGCGTGAACATATGGACGGCTTCGACCTCATCATCTTCGATTGCGACGGCGTTCTCGTCGATTCGGAAATCATCGCGGCGGAAGTCGAATCCGCGCTTCTGACAGAGGCCGGATATCCGATCGGCGTCGAAGAAATGGGCGAGCGCTTCGCCGGCATGACGTGGCGCAACATCCTGCTGCAGATCGAACGCGAGGCGAGCATCCCGTTTTCGGCCTCGCTGCTCGACAAGTCGGAGCATATGCTCGACCTCAGGCTGGCGCAGGACGTCGAGGCCATTCCGGGCGTCGAATTCGCGCTCTCCAGGCTGCCGATCAAGCGCTGCATCTGCTCGAATTCGAGCACCAAGCGGCTCGACATGATGCTGACCAAGGTCGGGCTGAAGCCGCTGTTTGCGCCGAACATTTTTTCTGCCAAGGATCTCGGTCCCGATCGCGCCAAGCCGAAGCCCGACATCTTCCTGCATGGCGCAAGCCAGATGGGTGTTTCGCCTGACAAGGTCGTTGTGGTCGAGGATTCCGTCCACGGCGTGCATGCGGCACGCGCCGCCGGCATGCGCGTCATCGGCTTCACCGGCGCCTCGCACAGCTATCCCGCCCATGCCGACAAATTGACGGATGCCGGCGCCGAAACGGCAATCTCCCGCATGAACGACCTGCCAGGCGTCGTTGCGGCACTGGCGGCCTGGGACAACGTTCTCTGAGGCGCCTCAGGCCCGCGATCCGCGGGCTATGCAGAGAGCATTCTGGTTTCTCCGAGTCACTGACGTAAACGACTGCGCAGTCTTGCGCTGGTGGCAACTGCCGCCAGACTTCGAGCTGCTACGCCAACGGCAGGTATCAATCGGATTTCCGTGCGATCGATTTCGCGCCATTGAGATTGGAGATAATTGCTATTATATTGGCAATTATGTTCGTTATCTGATATAAGCGCTATTATGTTCACATTTAATATGACCTCTCCCGCCGAGGTGATTGTCGGCCTGTCGGAACGGATGAAGCGTCGGCGTATTGATGCCGGCCTCACGCAGAGGGAGTTAGCAGCAAGAGCTGGCGTTTCCTACGGGTCGCTACGACTGTTCGAGGAAACGGGAAAGATTTCGCTCGAAGCTCTTGTGAAGATTGCCTTTGTTCTGGAAGCCGAAGCCGAGTTCGAGCACTTGTTTCCGCCTCGCCCGCCCAAAACAATTGACGATGTCATTGGCCGTCCTGTCAGGCAGAGGGTGCGCAAGAGATGAAATTCAAGCCGATCCGAAAAACGAGCGTCGTTCTCGATCTCGTGGGGAGCGAGAGAAATTTGGGAACGCTTGCCTGGAGTAGCGACGACCGCCGAGCCTATTTTGAATATTCGGCGGAATTCCTCGCTGCGCCTTTGCCGGTGTCCCCCTTCAATTTAAAAGATAATGCGGGCCTCATCGCGGCGCCGCGCGATCCGTTCGACGGACTCCACGGTTTGTTTAACGACAGTCTACCCGACGGATGGGGACGGCTCCTGCTTGATCGCCGTCTTCAAAAGGCCGGTATCGACTATCACCTGCTCACCCCGCTGGATCGCCTTTCCGCGGTTGGAAAGACGGGAATGGGTGCGCTCTCATATATCCCCGAGCTAGCCGACGACGAAAGGAAACCAGCCACCGACATCGATTGGGATTGGTTCGTCGAGCAGGTCGACCTCGTCCAAGCCGAGATGGACATTGCCGACATCGACACTCTGCAAGGCGCGCAGGGCGGCTCTGCGGGGGCACGTCCAAAAATCATGATAGGATTCAACAAGGCCCAAAATACATTCGCTCTGGACTACGGCCAGGACATGGAGCCCGGTTTTGATCGATGGATGGTCAAGGCGCGCGGCGTCGGCGATCCCGCCGACATCGGGGTCGAGGAGCAGGCCTATGCTTTGATGGCATGCGACGCAGGGCTGGAGATGGCCGAGACGCGGATATTCGACACCAGCAAAGGGAGCCGTCTTTTCGCCACCAAGCGATTTGATCGGACACCGGCCGGCCGGCTGCACATGCACACTGCCAGCGGCATCTTGAACGCCAGCCATCGACAGGCATCGCTGAACTACGGACAACTCCACAAGCTGACACTCATGATGACACGCGACAGTTCCGAAGTCCTACGGATGTTTCGGCGCATGGTCTTCAACGTGTACGCCAGGAATCGAGACGACCACGCCAAGAACCACGCCTTCCTCATGAACGCAGACGGGCGATGGATCCTCTCTCCTGCTTACGACCTGACCTTCTCTTCTGGACCAGGAGGAGAACACAGCGTGGATATTGCAGGCGAAGGAAGAAGCCCTGATATGAAGCACCTGCTGACAGTCTCCAGGCAAGCATCGATCTCTGATCAAGACGCGAGAGATGTCATCGATCAGGTTCGCACCGCTATCGAAGGCTGGCAACAATTCGCAGAAAAAGCTGGCCTATCCAAATCCCGTACAACCGAGCTTGACCGGATTCTGAACTAGAAGGCCTGCTTCCCACGTTTCCTGGAATTGCTCTAGCTGCTCTTCTTGGTCTTTGCCGGCAGGGTGTCGAAGCCGATATTGACGCGCACCAGGGCGCCGGAGCCGACCGGCATCTTGATGCCGTCCTTGCGGAAGATCACCTGCGTGCCCGGCGCACCCGCCGGAATCTCGGTCGGGAATTTGGTGACTTCGGAATAGAGCACGGTCTCGCCGTCGACGACGGAGATGCGGATCGGCAGGGTCACCGGCCCCGGCGTGCCGGCCGGGCCGGTGATCAGGCGCAGCTGGGCAACGACGGTCATCGTCAGGTTCGTGTCGTTCAGCGTGCACTGGCGGGTGTAATCGCCGACGGAGGCCTGGAAGACGATCTGCTGCGGATCGTCCTTCTTGCCCTTGGCATAGGTGCGGAAGATCGCATCCTGGTCACGCATGAAGATCTGCGGGCAGGCGCCCTGGACGACGGGGGCGACCGTGCCCTGCGCCGTCGTGCCGGTGCCGATCGAAGGATTGTTCGACGAGGGGTTGGCTGGCGCCAGCGGCATGATCTGCGCGGTGCCGTTCGGCTGGGTCGGCGGCGCCGACGACTTGCTGTCGCCGCCTATGCCGAGCGAATTGCAACTAGTGAGCAGGGCAAGAAAAGATGCGGAGACGATGAGACGCGAGACCTTGCCGAGCACCATATTCCATCCCTTGTACAAGCGTTTCTTGGAGGCCCCATGTCTTTTCAGCAGGGCCTTTCATGACGGTTTGCGATGGTCTATATCAGCGGCGCAAACAAAAATCGATTGGGTAAGCGCCGTTTTGATGCACTTTTCGACGCCGGATGCGGGCAACTTCAAAAGCATACAAGCAAAGCCCGGCCGGCAGAGCGGCGCCTTTTCGATTTCCGGCCCGATTTCAGGCAGAGCGGGCCATGGTGCCGGCCGGCCGGGTTTCCTCCAGCGATAGATCAAGGATGACGAACGTGGATTATATCTCGACCCGCGGCGAGGCCCCTTCCCTCGGCTTTTGCGACGCCCTTTTGGCCGGGCTGGCGCGCGACGGCGGGCTCTATGTTCCGCGCAAATGGCCGAGCTTTTCCAAGAAGGAGATCCGGGCGCTCAGGGGCAAGACCTATCAGGAGATCGCCTTCACCATCCTGTCGCCCTTCACCAATGGCGAGATCCCCGACGACACGTTCCGGGCGATGATCGACGAGGCCTACGGCACCTTCCGCCATCCGGCGATCGCGCCGCTCGTCCAGACCGGGCCGAACAGTTTTGTCATGGAGCTTTTCCACGGCACGACGCTCGCCTTCAAGGACGTGGCGATGCAGCTGCTCGCCCGGCTGATGGATTATGCGCTGGAAAAGCGCGGCGAGCGGGCGACGATCGTCGGCGCCACCTCGGGCGACACCGGCGGGGCTGCGATCGACGCCTTTGCGGGGCGCGAGCGCACCGATATCTTCATCCTCTTCCCGCATGGCAAGGTCTCGCCGGTGCAGCAGCGGCAGATGACCACCTCGTCGTCAGCCAATGTGCATGCGCTTGCCGTCGAGGGCAATTTCGACGATTGCCAGAACCTGGTGAAGGCGATGTTCAACGACGTGGCTTTCCGCGACAGGGTCCGGCTATCAGGCGTCAACTCGATCAACTGGGCGCGCATCATGGCCCAGATCGTCTATTATTTCACGGCATCGGTCGCGCTCGGCGGGCCGGACCGGAAGATCTCGTTCACGGTGCCCACAGGCAATTTCGGCGATATCTTCGCCGGCTACTGCGCCAAGCGCATGGGCCTGCCGATCGACCGGCTGGTGATCGCCACCAACGAGAACGACATTCTGGCGCGGGCGCTGAAGACCGGCCGCTACGACATGAAAGCGGTCAAGGCGACGAGTTCGCCGTCGATGGACATCCAGATCTCGTCGAACTTCGAACGGCTGCTCTTCGAAGCCTATGACCGCGACGCCTCGAAGGTGCGCGCGGCGATGGAAAGCCTCAAGCAATCCAACGGCTTCGAGATCGGCGAACAAGCGCTGAAGGCAATCCGCCGCGACTTCCGCGCCGGGCGCGCCAGCGAGAAGCAGGTGGCCGAGACGATTCGCAAGACCCATGCCGAGACCGGCTATCTGCTGGATCCGCATTCGGCGATCGGCGTCTTCGTCGCTGCCAAGAAAGAAAAGTCGAATACGCCGATGGTGACGCTTTCGACCGCGCATCCGGCGAAATTTCCCGCCGCCGTAAAATCCGCCTGCGGTATTGACCCGGCGCTTCCGACGTGGCTTGCTGATCTGATGCACAGGGAGGAGCGTTTCCAGATCATCAAACCGGAGCTGAAAGCCGTTGAGACTTTTATCGGCAAGCATGCCCGCGGCGAGACGACAGCAGGCGCAGAAAGATAGCCAATGACAGTTGAGTGCACCCGGCTGAAATCCGGGCTGACAGTAGTCACAGAGACCATGCCGCATCTTGAAAGCGTTGCGCTCGGAGTCTGGATCAAATCGGGATCGCGTAACGAGACGGACAACGAGCACGGTATCGCTCACCTGCTCGAACACATGGCCTTCAAGGGCACGGCGCGGCGCGCGGCCCGCCAGATTGCCGAGGAAATCGAGGATGTCGGCGGCGAAGTCAATGCCGCCACCTCGACCGAGACGACCTCCTATTATGCCCGCGTGCTCAAGGACTACGTGCCGCTCGCCGTCGATATCCTCGCCGACATCCTGACGGAGTCGGCCTTCGAGGAAGAGGAGCTGGAGCGCGAGAAGCAGGTGATCCTGCAGGAGATCAACGCCGCCAACGACACGCCCGACGACGTGGTGTTCGACCGGTTCTCCGAGGTCGCCTATCGCGACCAGACGCTTGGCCGGGCGATCCTCGGCACGCCGGAGACCGTCGTCTCCTTCACGCCGCAGCAGATCCGTGGCTATCTCAGCCGCAACTACACGACCGACCGCATGTTCGTGGTCGCCACCGGCGCCGTCGAGCATGAAGAATTCCTGCGCATGGTCGAGGATCGTTTCGCCAGCCTGCCGACGGCCCCTTCTGCACCGCCCGTCATGGAACCGGCGCGTTATATCGGCGGCAGCGTGCGCGAACCGCGCGACCTGATGGACGCGCAGATCCTGCTCGGCTTCGAAGGCAAGCCCTACCACGCCCGCGACTTCTACTGCTCGCAGATCCTCGCCAATATTCTTGGCGGCGGCATGTCGTCCAGGCTCTTCCAGGAGGTGCGCGAGTTCCGCGGCCTCTGTTATTCGGTCTATGCCTTCCACTGGGGTTTTTCCGACACCGGCATCTTCGGCATTCATGCCGCGACCGGCGGCGAAAACCTGCCGGAACTGGTGCCCGTCATCATCGACGAGTTGCACAAATCCGCCGACGCGATCCACCAGAAGGAAATCGAGCGCGCCCGCGCCCAGATTCGCGCCCAGCTGTTGATGGGTGCGGAAAGCCCGGCCGCCCGGGCCGGCCAGATCGCCAGGCAGATGATGCTCTACGGCCGGCCGATCTCCAATCCGGAGATGATGGAACGGCTGGAAGGCATCACCATCGAGCGGCTGACCGACCTCGCCGGCCGGCTGTTCTATGACACGGTGCCGACGCTTTCGGCGATCGGGCCATTGGAACAACTCGCGCCGATGGAAGACATCACTGCCTCGCTTACGGTGCCGGCGTCGAAGACGCTGCAGGCAAGCCGCTGAGCCGACGTCCGTCCTGCCGGGAGTGATCGATGCCAAAATCGGTTTTTCGGTTCCTGCAGCGGCAGCCGGAAGCGGTGGAGCTGGAGAACGACAGGTATTTCCTGCGCCTGCCGCGCTACCAGGATTTCAACCAGTGGCACCGGCTGCGCGCCGACAGCCGCAAATTCCTGGAACCCTGGGAACCGACCTGGCGACGCGACGAGCTGACGGAGGGCGCCTACCGCGCCCGCGTCGTCCGCGGCAAGCAGGAATACGCCTCGGGCCAGGCGGTGCCGCTGTTCATTTTCCTGAAAGGCGACATGACGCTCGTCGGCGGCGTCACCATCGGCTACATCAGAAGAGGTGCGGCACAAAGCTGCATGATCGGCTACTGGATGGGCGAGCGCCATGCCGGCCAGGGGCATATGTTCGCCGCTCTTCAATTGGTTATTCCTTACATCTTCGCCGGGCTTGAGTTGCACCGTATCGAAGCAGCCTGTATTCCAGATAACGCGCGCAGCATCCGTCTGCTTGAAAAGGCCGGGTTTCAGCAGGAAGGCTATCTGCGCGGATATTTGAAGATCAACGGTCAGTGGCATGACCATGTGATGTTTTCACGTCTCGCCACCGATACGGATAAAGGCAGGAAAACCGACAGCCGATGACAAGAGACCGCATGCTGCCCAAGTCACCGTCCGGACGAGTGATCGCGGTGATCGCAGCCCTTTTCCTGGCGGCCTTCGCCTTCGTGGCGGGTGTTGCCCAGGCGGCCGAACCGGTAAAAATTTCCCGTGACGATACTGCGCTCGACCTGACCGCGACGACGGAGATCTACGCCAACCAGGGCGAGGCCTTCCAGGTTTCGACGGCGGCCGGCGCCGACGGCATCCGCCGCCGCATCGAGGTCAGGGCAAGCTCGGAGAACCATCAGGGCGACTGGGCGGTGTTTGCGCTCGCCAATGTCTCGGAAGAACAGCTCGAGCGCGTCATCGTCGCGCCGCATTTCCGTCTGGTCAACTCCAAGCTGTTCTGGCCGGATCTCGGCTCGCAGCGCATCAGCGCGATTACGCCGAGCGAAGGCTTCGCGCTCGATCGGCAGCCGAGCGACGAGGCCGACGTCTTCCGCATCACGCTGAACCCCGGCGCCGTCATCACCTTCGTCGCCGAACTGTCGACGCCGGAACTGCCGCAGATCTATCTCTGGGAACCGAACGCATACAAGGACACGATCAACGCCTTCACGCTCTATCGCGGCATCGTGCTCGGCATTGCCGGCCTGCTCGCCGTGTTCCTGACCATCCTCTTCGTCGTCAAGGGCACCTCGATGCTGCCGGCGACGGCAGCCCTCGCCTGGGCGGTGCTCGGCTATATCTGCGTCGATTTCGGTTTTCTCGGCAAGCTGATCAGCGTCGCCTCGGCCGACCAGCGAATATGGCGCGCCTGCGCCGAGGTGGCGCTGGCGTCGAGTTTCGTCATCTTCCTCTTCACCTATCTCAACCTCAACCGCTGGCATGCGCATCTCGGTTACGCGACACTTGCCTGGGTGCTCGGCCTTGCCCTGCTCTTTGGCGTGGCGATCTACGACCCGTCGATCGCCGCCGGCATCGCCAGGCTTTCCTTCGCGCTGACGGCGACGATGGGGCTGCTGCTGATCATCTATCTCGGCTTCAACCGTTACGACCGCGCCATCCTTTTAGTGCCGGCCTGGGCGCTGATCCTGGTCTGGCTGTTCGGGGCGTGGCTGACGGTCACCGGACGGCTCGACAACGACATCATCCAGCCAGCACTCGGCGGCGGCTTGGTGCTCATCGTTCTGCTGATCGGCTTCACCGTCATGCAGCATGCGTTTGCCGGCGGCGCCTTCCAGCAGGGGCTGTTTTCCGATCTCGAGCGGCAATCGCTGGCGCTGACCGGCTCCGGCGACATGGTGTGGGATTGGGACGTGGCGCGCGACCGCGTCGTCACCATTCCCGACGTCTCGATCAAGCTCGGCCTGTCGCAGGGCGCCATGCATGGCGCGGCGCGCAACTGGCTGCCGCGGCTGCATCCCGACGACCGCGACCGCTTCCGCGCCACGCTCGACGTGCTGCTCGAACATCGCCGCGGGCGGCTGAACCACGAATTCCGCATCCGCGCCGAGGATGGGCATTTCCACTGGCTGCTGATCCGCGCCCGGCCGGTGCTCGGTTCGAACGGCGAGATCATCCGCTGCGTCGGCACCATTGTCGACGTGACCGAACAGAAGAATTCCGTCGAACGGCTGCTGCATGATGCGCTGCACGACAATCTGACCGGCCTGCCGAACCGGCAGGTCTTCCTCGACCGGCTGCAGTCGGTGCTGGCACTGGCGCCGGGCGGTGACACGCTGCGCCCGACGGTGATGGTGATCGATATCGACCGCTACAAGCTGGTCAATGATTCGCTCGGCGTTGCCGCCGGCGACAACATTCTCATCGCGCTGACGCGGCGGCTCCGCCGGCTGTTGAAACCGCAGGACACGCTGGCGCGGCTTGCCGGCGACCAGTTCGGCCTCATCCTGGTTTCCGAGCACAATCCGGCCAAGGTCGCCGATTTTGCCGATGCGATCAGCAAGGCGATCATGGTGCCGATCAACTTCGCCAATCGCGAGATCATCCTGACGGCCTCGGTCGGGCTTGCCTCCTGGGTCGACCGGCAGGAGAGCGCCACCGGCCTGCTCAGCGACGCCGAGCTTGCGATGTACCGGGCAAAACGGGCCGGCGGCAACCGCGTCGAGCCGTTCCAGCCGGCCTTCCGCGACTTCGGCACCGACCGGCTGCAGCTCGAAACTGATCTGCGCCGCGCCATCGAGCGCAAGGAATTGTCGATGGTCTACCAGCCGATCGCAAGGCTGGAGGATGTCGAGGTCGCCGGTTTCGAGGCATTGATGCGCTGGGAACATCCCAAGCGCGGCAATATCCAGCCGTCGGAATTCATTCCGATCGCCGAGGCATCCGATCTTATCGGCCCGCTCGGCATGTTCGCGCTGGAACAGGCGACCAACGATCTGATGAGCTGGCAGCACCAGACCGGCGAATTGCCGATCTTCGTCTCGATCAATCTGTCGAGCGTGCAGTTGCTCAACAACGAGCTTTATGACGATGTGCGTTCGGTTCTCGCCAAGACGCATTGCCACCCCTCGCGCCTCAAGCTCGAACTGACGGAATCCATGGTGATGGAAAATCCGGAACAGGCTCGCCTTGTGCTGCAGAAGCTGAAGGAAGCCGGCATCGGGCTGGCGCTCGACGATTTCGGCACCGGATATTCGTCGCTCGCCTATCTCACCCGGTTCCCCTTCGACATGATCAAGCTCGACAAGGCGCTGGTGCGCGACAGCAGCGACAAGAAGGCCACCGTGCTCAGATCGGTGATATCAATGGCGCGCGAGCTTGAGATGAAGGTGGTGGCGGAGGGGATCGAATCCAACGAGGATGCGATCGAGCTTGCCAAGATGGGCTGCAACTACGGCCAGAGCTACCTTTTCGGGCCGCCGATCCCTTCGGAATCGGTGCTGCGGCTGCTTCGCGACCGGTTTCCGTTGACGAAACGGGCTTGATCGGAGCCGCCATTCCCGCAAGTTCTATGTGCGTCACGCCCGGCTCGCCCGAACGCTGAGCCACCGATCATGGGGCTTTCCGACGCACCGACGTACCTCGCTGACGATCCAGCCGGCGTCTGTGAGTGCGTGCCGCAGGGCAGACTCGCGCCAGTACGTCTCGACGTAGCGCCGGGGCGCTGCAGCACTGCCGTGTGTGGACACATCCTCGCCTTCGCCCTCTCTAACCGAGGCGTGCAATCGGCCACCGGTCCGGGTCGCCTCGGCAAGCCGTCCGAGCACCGTGCCGAAATCCTCGCGTGCGACATGAATCAGGCAGGCACAGGCCCAGATCCCGTCGTACGGCGTGCCGGGACGCTGCGGGTCGGCCAAGTCTTCGGTCAGCGGGTCCAACAGGTCGGCTTCGAAGCCACTGTCGCGAAGCAGTTCGACGAAACCCTTTGCAATGTCGGTGCGCCGGACGCTCACTCCCCGCTTCTCAAGCTCAAGTGCATCTCGCCCGCCACCGCTTCCGATCTCCAGCACCCTGCCCGAGCCGCCCAGCTCGGTCACGAACGCATCGATCTCTGTCGCGACCCATTCGGGCATCGCCGCGGCCTCGGCAGCGTACTCCGCCGCGATCGCATCATAGGACCGCACGGTATCCAGGTCGGTGCTCATCCTAGCGCTCCTCCTTCAAGACAAGAGGCCCGATGAGCGAGAGGCCCATCAGCCCGTTGCGCCCTTCACACTTCGGCAGTTGGTGATCGCGGGCGATATGCTTCCGAGCTTTAGCAGAAATGCGGTCAGAGACACCACCGACCGAGCCAATGCTGCCGGGCGGCAATGCGCCCCCTTACCGGTCATACAAGGCGCCGTCGCGCCTGGCTCAAAGCGGACAGCGTATTGGGTACGTCCCCTGCGCGCCATAGCTGCCGCTGCTGCCGTTGAGATTAGCAAACTGGTCTGGCGCGCAAATTCGAACGAACTGTAAGCATCTTTAAGCGACCTTACTTGGCAACGCGTACACAGTGACGATACGCCAGCACCTCCGGGCCGGTGAAGCGCGGCGTCCACTCCTCTTGCTCCGCCAATTATGCTCAAACACCAAGGAGACACGGGTATCCTCTTCAAGGCAAAAGCAGGGCCGTTTTGCTGAAGCGACGCAGCTTCTTGCCGAGGACGGCGAGGACGGCGCCGATAGCGAACAAGTTTCTGAGGTTGGTCGCCATTGAAGATCAAACTTCGGTCGGTGCGCCGCCGACAGAATCTTTGCTTGTTGACAATAAAGGCTGGCTCCGGTCGGGCCCTACGACATTCCATGCTGTGGTGGTGTTTTAGCAGCCTTGTCTCGATGAGTCATCGACACCAGTTTCGATAGACGGCCCACAACGCGAGGAAAGGCATCGTCATGGACATTGGAATTATCGGCGCCGGCCATATCGGCGGCTCCCTTACGAGAAGGCTTACTGCGGCCGGGCATACCGTATTCATTGCGAATTCGCGAGGTCCCGACACCTTGGCCGATATTGCCGAGGAGACTGGGGCCAAAGCCGTGACAGCTCGCGAGGCGGCACAAAGTGGCGAGATCGTCATCGTGACAATCCCTCAAAACCGGATTCCCGATCTGCCGAAGGATCTCTTTAACGGTGTCGATTCCAGCGTCGTCGTCGTCGACACCGGCAACTACTACCCGCGCCAGCGCGACGGCAAGATTGCCGGTATCGAGGAAGGACTGGCTGAAAGCCAGTGGGTTGAGAAGCAGCTTGGCAAGCCGGTCCTTAAGGCCTTCAACAACATCAATTGGAAGAACCTGCTGAACGACGGCAAGCCCGCCGGGACGCCCGGCCGCATTGCCTTACCCGTTTCGGGAAATGACGCGAATGCCAAGGCGAAACTCATCCGGATCATCGACGAGATCGGCTTCGACGCCGTCGACGCCGGCAATCTGTCCGAATCCTGGCGGCAGCAGCCCGACACGCCGGTGTACGGAACAAATCTCGATCTCGAAGGCGTTCGAAGGGCGCTGTCGGAAGCCAGTCCGATGCGAAAGCCTGAATGGCTTGCCGAATGATGCATTGCGATCTTTATACGAGCTTTGGCACACCGGACGTGACCCTGAACTCTTGGCGTTGAGGGATTTGACCTGGCAGCTCGACGGTGGCATCTTCCCTGTGCGCATTGGGATGGAACCCGGCTGCAATTCATTTTGCGCTAAAATCGACATCCCGCACTGAACTGACACGAAGGGATAGTCTTGGATGCCAGGCCCGCAGCGTTCCGTCTTGGGATCCCTTGTGTTGATTGCGGCCGTCGTAACTTTCGGCGTCGGCGCGTTCGCCTACACCGCTGGATGGCTCACCCCTAACCGCCTTACATCGACGAAGCTAGTAAGTGCGTTGGCGCCTCCCGGCGGACCCGCGCTTGGGCATCGAAGAAACCACGCGAAGGGCGTATGCTTCACTGGCACATTCGAAGCCAACGGGAACGCCAGTGCGATTTCGCGCGCGTCAATGTTTGCCGCCGGACAGTACCCAGTCGTCGGCCGCCTCAACCTCGCAACGCCGGACCCGAACGCCGCCGATCCCACAGTTCGAGTTCGGGGCATCGGCGTGCAAATCTCGGCGCCTGACGGCAACGTCTGGCGGATGGCTCTGATCGATCCACCTGTCTTCGCGGTCTCCACGCCGCAAGGTTTCTACGATTTGCTAGAGGCGTCCACGAGCAAGGATCCGGAAGCCATGAAGGGCTTCATCGCCGCCCATCCAGAATTCGCCGCGTTCGGCGAGTGGGCGACCAAGGCTCCCTGGACGGCCAGCTACGCCGAGGTGGCGTTCAACAGTCTCAATGCGTTCATCTTCACGGATGGATCGGGCGCCGAGCACGCGGTCCGCTGGTCGTTGCGCCCGGAAGCGCGGCCTGTTCCGATCACCGCCGAGGACTTTGCCAAGCTCGGTGCCAATTACCTAGAGGAAGACATTACCAAACGCGTTGCGAGTTCTCCTCAGCGTTGGACGCTCGTGCTGACGGTGGCCGATCCCTCGGATCCGACATCGGATCCTACCAAGGCCTGGCCACCGGGGCGGCGTACTGTCGAAGCTGGAACGCTGGTTGTCCAGAAAATCGAGTCGGAGGCGGACGGCCCATGCCGTGACATCAATTTTGACCCGACCATCCTTCCCGATGGCATCAAGGTTTCCGATGATCCTTTCCCGGCCGCCCGTTCTGCAGCCTATGCCAAATCCTATGATCTACGGACATCAGAAGCGAGCAGTTACCCCAGAACTGAAGCGAGCGCGAAGCCATGACGGACGCCAGCACCAAGACACGCTTCACCACCGTCCAGCGCGTGTTGCATTGGCTGATGGCGATAGGCATCCTGGCAATGCTCTTTATCGGCGTCGGAATGGTTTCTACCATCGGACGCCAGTACGTGCCGCTCTTGCTGACCCACAAGACGCTGGGGATTGCCATTCTTGTCCTTGCCCTGGTTCGTCTTGTGGTTCGCTTCATATCCGGCACTCCTCCGTTACCCGCAGACCTCCCGGAACCGATGAAGCTTGCCGCACATCTGTCCCACTTAGGTTTGTACGCGCTGATGATAGGGATGCCATTGATCGGGTGGGCGATGTTGTCCGCCGCCGCTTATCCGATCGTGCTGTATGGCGGGATAAGGCTTCCCCCGATACTGCCGCAGAGCGACACCATGCACGCACTTCTGTGGAGCGCGCACTACTATCTTGCCTTTGCGTTCTTCGCTCTTGTGTTGATGCATCTTGCGGCAGCACTCTTCCATGGGCTCGTCCGTCGCGACGGGGTTCTTGAGACTATGCTACCCGGCAAGTAACGGCGATGTTCATTTTAGCGTTATCGCACTGCCAGCCATCAAGCCGCGGCTGCGGTTCTCGGTCGTCGGTTCATCGGCGTATTTCTAGGCCAATCCCGGACGTCGTCAGATATTTCTGATGTTCACTTTCGCGTAAGTTGCCCCAGGAGCGGGCAGTCCGGGTCCTGGAACCAAGCTTTCATCACTTCGGTCTGAATATCCCGCGGGAAAGAGAACCGCTTCGCCCGATTCAGCGTGAGGAAAATATCAGTCGATCAACCGCTGGCGCAGCGGGCTGACGGGCGTGTCGAGATGGGGGTACTGCATGGTCAGGCTCCTTGTTGAAGAAGCTCGTCATGCTCTGCCTCTGCCGGACGACGTTCAATTCAGGCGCCAACTCCGGCCTGGACCCTCTACCTCAACCGCAGACGCCCTCCCGCGCAGCGGGTTCGTTCATCGGCCCCGTAACCCAAGCCGAGCCGATGTCCGTTGTTGGTGCAATCCGGTCGAAGACGCGCGGCGCTGGAGAGATGCCAATTTTGCACTGATCTACTTCGCTCCCACGGAAGCTTACCCATTGTCGGCCGCTTGTTGAGGACTTGAAGTCAGCTATCTCAAGCCGGAAAATATCCGGAACGTTGAGGAGCAGGCATGACGAAGCATCGCATCTATTCCATCAGCGTCGCGAGCGTCTATCCCCACTATGTCGCCAAGGCAGAGAAGAAGGGACGCACGAAGACGGAGGTCGATGACATCATCTGTTGGCTGACGGGGCATTGCCAGCAGAGCCTGGACGATCAGTTGGCTGAGAAGACCAACTTCGAGGATTTCTTTGCGCAAGCGCCTCAGATGAATCCCTCCCGATCGTTGATTACCGGCGTGATCTGCGGCGTGCGCGTGGAAGACATCCAGGAAACGACGATGCGTGAAATCCGCTATCTGGACAAATTGATCGACGAACTCGCCAAGGGAAAAGCGATGGAGAAAATCCTGCGGAAATAGCCGGGAAACCTTGTCGCGGCAGTACCCGCGATCTCGTCCAGGAATGACGAATGTTCACTGTCGCGGCGCGAGGCCATCGAGCAGGAAGTCGAGGCCCTTCCTGAAAGCGCCGTCCCAATCATTATCCAGCAGCAGACGAGAGCGTTCGATCGTCGGATAGTGCTCGCTCAGACCTGTCAGGCGCTGCTGCGCGGCCGCCCTGTCGTCGTCCGAGAGGTCGAAGTTCGCCCGGGTGATGGTCGCGCCGATCACATAGTTCCAGAGCGACCAGATCGCGACGTTCAAATCCGCATCAGTGACACCGGCTCCAGACAAGGTCTTGCTCAGCAGTTCCAGGCGAATGAGAATGTTCGGGCCGAGCGCCCGGCGCGGCAGCAGCGAGGCCGACCAGGGATGGCGCAGCATGCTGGCGCGCCAGTCTTCGAGCATATGAACGATTTCCCCGCGCCAGTCTCGAGACTCGACGATAGCAGGCGGTCCGCGATATTCGAGCACCGAATCCAGCGCCAGATCGAAGACCTCCTCCTTGTTGCCGACGTGCCAATAGAGGCTCATCGCGCCCGCGCCGAGGCGATCGGCCAGCCGACGCATCTTCAATCCGTCGACGCCCTCGGCGTCCAGCAGATCCACCGCAGTCGCCACGATCCGTTCCAGCGAGAGAGGCGGTTCACTGCGCGGCTCCTGCCCGGACTGAGGTGACGCACCTCTCCGCCCAGACCCTTTGCTCTCAGCGCCGCTGCGTTTGGCTGCCATCCGTCTCCCTCTACTCATCAGGCGTCGATCTAAGCCGACAATGCTGGGAATGTCGATCCTGACCGATTGACTCGTACGGCGTACGATGCAATTTAATCGTACGCCGTACGAGTCAATTATTAGTTTCGTCCTGCAGGCCGCGAGGATCCGTCGCTCGCAGCCCTCGGCGTTCGGGAGAAAGTCATGTCACGCGCAATCAAACATCTCATTATCGGAGGGATAATCAGCATGACCATCAGCGTTCCCACTGCGGCGACAGCCAATGAGGACGATCTCAAGCTAACGATCGTCAATCCGAAAAACCTCTACGACCCCTCGCCGAACGGCTACAGCACGGCGGTGATCGTGCCGCGCCAAGGCCGGCTGGCCTACATCTCCGGACAGGGCGGCCAGGATAGCACGGGCGCCTTGTCGCCCGACTTCGCCGTCCAGGTGAAGCAGGCCTATGCGAACTTGCGCACCGCCCTCGAGGCGCTCGGCGCAAGGCCGGATCAGGTCGCCAAGCTGACGGTCTTCGTGGTCGATCACGATATGTCCAAGCTCGAGGTGTTGACCAGGAACGTCAAGGACATGTTCGGCGAAGCACTGCCGGCGCAGACGCTGATTCCCGTTCCCAAGCTTGCCATCGACCCCATGCTCTTCGAGGTCGAAGCCGTCGTCATTCTGGAATAGCGGCGGCGTCGGATCTGCACAATTTCGGATTTTCCCGGTGGCGCGCCAACCTTTGTTGGGCGCGCCATCTTCCTTTTTTTGACGGCCATTGACCAACGGCCTGCGATGTGCGTCTCTCATTGCTTGCACAAGGAAAATCCCATGCTCAAGTTTCTGCTCGCCCTGTCGATGGGTGTTTTTTGCGTCTCGCCGCTTCAGGCCGGCGACGTCACTCCCGCTACCAAAAGCTGCCAGCCGGGGGCAAAACAGGCGCAATGCGAGCGATGGGTCACGGATATCAAGAAAGCCGTCGAGCTGGCCTATAAGGGCGACCATGGGGCGCAGAGAACCATTGCCTTCTGCCTGTCCACCGGTTGCCATGGTGCCGTCGCCATCGACAAGGTCGCCTCCTGCAGCTGGCATCTCGTCATCGCCAATTCCGGCTCTACGACGGTGCTCGACAGTTCCAACACCAGGAACACCTGCCGGCCGATGACGGCGGCTGAAAAAGACGAAGCCCGCGCGCTGGCGAGCGATCTCGTCCAGAAGATCTACAAGCGGCCGATGGTCAAGACCGACCAGATGTAATCTGCCCGGGCCCCGGCTCGCGGCGCAACGCCTGCGTGAAAATAAATCTCGTTGCTCTCCCGGCTTTCGCCGCTATTCTCCAGCCAAAGAAAATCGGGAGGACCACGGATGATCCTGCACTGCGTATTCCTGCGGCTGAAGACCGCGGTGACGAGCGAAGACAAGCAGTCGCTGTTTGCGGCGATCGTCGCCTTGAAACAGCTCATTCCCGGCATATTGGATATTAAATACGGGCCGAATGTTTCGCCCGAGGGGCTGCATGGCGGCTTCGTCGACGGGTTTGCCGTGACCTTTGAAAGCCCCGAGGCCCGCGACGCCTATCTCATCCATCCCGAGCACGTGACTGTGGGCGAGCGCATCGTCTCGTCGACGGATGGAGGCCTTGCCGGCATCTTGGTCTTCGACCTTAATTTGTGAGGGCCGCAGGATAGACCTGCAGCCCTCGATTCCCTCAGCTCGATTTCGCCATGGCGGCGGCGAGCTGGTCGACATTGTATTTGAACATTTTCTCATAAGTCGGCGCCGGCCCCTTGGCGTCGGACAGGGATTCGACATAGAGCTCGCCGCCGGGCTCGGCACCGGTTGCCTTGGCGACCTGCTTGACCAGGCGCGGATCGTTGGAATTCTCGAAGAAATAGGCCTTCACATGCTCGCCCTTGATCTGCTCGATCAGTTTGGCGACGTCGGCGGCCGATGCCTCGCTTTCGGTGGACAGACCAAGCGGCGCCAGGAAGCTGACATTGTATTCGCGGCCGAAATAACCGAAGGCGTCATGGCTGGTCAGCACCTTGCGGCGATCGTCGGCGACCTTGTCGAACTTCGCATGGGCGTAGGCGTTCAATTCGTCCAGCGTCCTGGTGTACTTCTCGGCATTGGCCTTGAAGGCGGCGGCGTCCGTGGGATCGGCCGATGACAGCGCCTTTTCGATATTGGCGACCCAGATCTTGACGTTGACGGGGCTGTTCCAGACATGCGGATCGGTGATTTTTTCGCCGTCCTCTTCCATGGTGCTGACGTTGATGCCTTCGGAGACGGTGACCGGCTTGCCCTTATAGCCCGAGGCGGTGATCAATCGGTCCATCCAGCCTTCGAGCCCCTCGCCGCTGACGAAGGTGACTTGAGCCGCGTTCAAATTCTTCGCATCGGCCGGCGACGGCTCGAATTCATGGGGATCGCCGTTCGGCCCGACGAGGCTCGTCACCTTGACGTGCTCGCCGCCGACCTGCTTGACGACATCGGCAAGCACGGTGAAGGAGGCCACAACCTTCAGCGTTTCGGCGGAGGCGGGCACGGCCGACAGCGCCATCAAAGCGGGGATTGCTGCGGAGAGAAGCAGTCTGTGCGGTGTCATCGAAGTCTCCTTGGGATCAGCCCTTCAAATGCGGGCGGGGAAAGAAGCGCCGGGCCAGGCCGGAGGGCGCGAAAAGAATAGAAAAGCCGTAGAGGATCGCCGCCGTCATGATGATCGTCGGGCCGGAGGCGAGTTCGAGATGGTAGGAGGCGATCAGGCCGAGATAGCCGGAAGCGGCGGCACTGACGGCTGCTATCGCCATCATGACAGGCAGACTGCGCGACCAGAGCTGCGCGACGGCTGCCGGCAGCATCATCAGGCCGACCGCCATCAGCGTGCCGAGCGCCTGGAAGCTGGCGACGAGGTTCAGCACCACGAGCAGCAGGAAGAGCACGTGATAGACCGGCCCGCGCCCGCCGACGGCGCGCAGGAACCCCGGATCGAAACATTCGGCCACCAGCGGCCGATAGATGAAGGCGAGGATGACCAGGGTCAGCGAGGTGATCGCGCCGATCAGATAAAGGGCGGGCGCATCGATCGCCAGGATGGTGCCGAATAGCACATGCAGGAGATCGATATTCGAGCCGCGTAGTGAGACAATCAGCACGCCAAGCGCCAGCGACGCGAGATAGAAGCTGGCAAAGCTCGCATCCTCCTGCAGCACGGTCATCCGGCTGACGGCGCCTGATAGTAGCGCCACCGACAGGCCGGCGATGAGACCGCCAAGGCCCATCGCCGTCAGCGACAGCGAGCCGGCGACGAGGTAACCGATCGCCGCCCCCGGCAGCACGGCATGGCTCATCGCGTCGCCCATCAGGCTCATGCGCCGCAGCATCAGGAAAACGCCGATCGGTCCGGAGCCGAGGCCGAGGCAGAGGCAGGCGACGAGCGCGCGGCGCATGAAACCGTAATCGGCAAAGGGTGCCAGGAAGAGATCGTAAGCCGTCATGCTGCCGGCGCCTCTTCGGGTGCACAGGCATTCGCATCCTCATCCCAGCGCTCGGCCATGGCGCGGGCTTTCAGGAGATTGACTGAGGACATGACGTCTGCGGTCGCACCCCAGCCGACCAGCTCGCGGGCGAGCAGCAGGGTTTGCGGGAAATGGGCGCGAACCAGCTCGAAATCATGCAGCACGGCGATCACCGTGCGGCCCTCGCCATGCCAGCGGGTGACGATATCGATGAGGTCCCTGGTGGTGCGGGCATCGATTGCCGTAAACGGCTCGTCGAGCAGGATGATGCCGGCATCCTGCAGCAGCAGCCGGGCAAAGAGCACACGCTGGAACTGGCCGGCCGACAGCGAGCCGACATGACGGCGGCCGAAGCTTTCGAGGCCGACGGCCGAGAGTGCCTCGCCTGCCCTCTTCACCTCACCGGGCGCGATGCGGCCGAAGGCGCCCGTCTTCTTCCAGGCGCCGAGCATGACGGTGTCGATGACCGAGATCGGAAAGCGCCGGTCGATCTCGGCCGCCTGCGGGAGATAGCCGAATTCAGCCCGCCCCAGCCGGTGCTCGACACTGCCTTCGGCCGGGCGAAGCTCGCCCATGATCGCCTTCAGCAGCGTCGACTTGCCCGCCCCGTTCGGCCCGGCAATCGCCGTCAGGCTGCCCGAGGCGAAGGCGCCGGAGACATGATGGACGGCGGGGTGCCGGTTATAGGCGACGGTCAGATTCTCGAGACGGATCAGCGGCGTCATGGCAAGAGAACCGCCCAGTGGATCGCCAGCCAAAGCACGGCAATGACCAGCGCCATGCCGATTACCCTAGATAAAGCCGACTGTCCCAGCAGGCTGACGGAGGGGCGGTCGGGGCTCGGGGGCATGGCGCATCCTACAATGTAATAACATTACTGTTATGTTATAACGATTGCGGCGAGATTGAGGCAAGGCTTGGCAGTTATTCACACAATTGAAAAGGGCGACCGAATGGCCGCCCTTTATCTATCAGGATGCTCGTAGATGCAGCGCTCCGCTGTCCTTGCTCCAGAAGCCACCCCACCCTCCGTCTTCCTCGGGCTTGACCCGAGGATCCACTCTCGCCTCCATCAGCACCGGGCATGGATCCCAGGCTCAGGGCCTGGGATGACGGAGGTTTGGGGTGCGTTTCTGCCAAACTCCCCGCCGGCGCAGCGGATGGCGCATCGAGCCCGAAGCGAAAGTTCGCTGCCGCAGATGGCCGCTACATGCCGGAACGACTGTGGAAATCCTGATCCCGCGCATCGTGCTCCGAGGAAGAGCGAAGTGCCCCTAGGCCCAAACCCTAAGAGCCCGTTCCATCCGGTCAGCGGCGTATGTGACGAGATAGGCGATCACCATGTAGATGACGACCGCGATCAGGAAGGCTTCGAGATAGTAGAAGTTCAGCGCCGCGGTCAGCTGCGACTGCGCGAAGATGTCGACGACCTCGATGGCAAATCCCAGCGACAGCGCCTTCATGATCACCATGATCGAGTTGGCAAGATCCGGGATGGCCGCGACGATGACCTGAGGCAACATCACCCGGCGGAACACCTGGCTGCGCTTGTAGCCCAGGGAATAGGCCGCATCGGCCTGACCGTTGTCGAAGGAGTTGAGTGCGCCCTTCACGACTTCCGCCTGGAAGGCTGCGACGCAGGCGGTCAGGGCGACGATGAGCGTGATCCAGTTCGGCGTCGAGTGACCGTTATAGTCGATGCCAACGAGCGAGGTCAGGAACTGCAGCGTCGGCGGCAGGCCGTAATAGGCGAGGAAGATCACGATGACCATCGGAACGCCCTTGAAGACGACCTTGTAGGCGACGACCAGCTCCCGAAGCAGCGGGATCCGCCGATATTCCACCATCGCGAAAAGGCTGCCGACGATCGTGGAGAAGACGAAGATGCCAAGCGCCATGGCGAGCGTCACAGGGACCGCGCCAAGGATGTCCCAGAGATCGGGAAGAAGGACTTCGGAATCGAACATGTGATGACCTCCTATTCGATCAGACGCTTGCCATCATCGTGGCCTTGGCCGGTGCGGTATTGGGCGTAAACTTTGCGTTTCGCGTTTCGAAAAAGCGCACGACGATCCATGCCACGAGGCATAGCAGCGAATAGATCACCGCCAGCACAAGGTAGGTCTCGAACTGGTACTGGTTGTAGTCGCGCTCCATCACCAGATGGGCGGTCGCCATGACATCAGCAGCGCCGATGTACATCACGAGTGCGACGTTGTGGATGAGGTAGATGATCGAGTTGCCGTAACCTGGCAAAGCGATGTGCACCGCCTGGGGTCCGACGACCCGAAGGATCTTTTGAAGGAATGTGTATCCGAGACTGTCGGCGGCATCGTGCTGACCGCGTTCCACGGCGAGGTAGGCTGGCCGCAGAACCTCGGAAAGATAGCCTCCATGGTAGAGGCTGAGGCCGACCATCGCCGCGACGTTCGGGGACACGAAGTCCTCGACCTCGAACAGAGCGACGACCAGCGGCAGTCCGTAGAAGGCGACGAACAGTTGGAGCACGACGGGGACGCTCCGGGCATAGGACACGTAGAGGTCGGCCAGTTGGCTGACAACCCATATCCTGCGCACCCGGAACGTCGTCGCAATCAGGGCCAGCAGGAAGCCGGCGATCATGGCCGTGAACGTGATCGCAAGCGTCAGCGGCAGCGCCTTGAGCAGCTCGGGGATCATGATGGATAGGTCCACTTCGGAACACTCCTTGTTTCGGTCTTGGGCCTGATCGCCGATCGTTGCCCGGCGTCACTTCATGCCGGCGTTACTTCATGTACGTGGTGATGTCCTCGCCGAACCATTTCTGCGAGAGCTTTGCCAGCGTGCCGTCGGCCTTGAGTTCCTTCAGAGCCTTGTCGATGTCTGCGGAGAGTGCCTTGTTCTCCTCGGAGCGATGGATCAGGACGAAGGTATTGTTGATCGCGACCGGCTCGCTCGCCTTGACGTTCAACTTCTGCTGATCGATGACCGTCTGCTCGCCGAGGTTCGACGGCAGAACCAGCGCGTCGTATTTGCCGTTCTCGACCTCTTTCAGGCGATCCGGATAGGGAATGCCGGCGCTGGACGCGGTGATCTCGATCTTGAAGTCGGGGTTCTTTTCCTGCCAGGCAGTGGCGAACTTGTAGATGCCGCCACCGGCCGTCACGGGCACGATCTTCTTGCCGACCAGATCCTTCATTTCGTTGATGCCGCTGTCCTTGCGGCTGTAGATCTTGATCAGGCTGGCGCCGATCGGGCTCTCCGGAAGGAGGAACTGCTTTTCGCGAGCGGGCGCCCGGTAGTAGCCGCCGGTCGCGATGTCGTACTTGCCGGTGGCGAGGCCGGTCTCCTGAGCGATGTCAGCTGCACCCTCCATGACGAATTTGTACTGCGGCAGCTTGGCGTTGATCGCCTTCAGCACGTCGGGCTCGTAACCCTGCGGCTCGACGCCGATGGCACCCCAGGAGAGCGGCTTGGATTCGGCAGCCGTCGCGATCTTGATGGTGCGCACGTCCTCGGCATGCGATAGGCCCGCGGTTGCGAGGGCAAAGGCAACGCCGGCGACAGCGAGGCCGAAGGTGCGGCGGGAAGTCGACTTGATGGAAGACATGTCAGGCATCCTTTCTTTACTGGATGGAGTGTTCGGAATTCAGGAACTGGGCAAGGCGCGGGTTAGAGGGCGTGTCGAAGATCTCGGCAGGGCTGCCTTGAGCTGCGACGACGCCCCGATCCATGAAGACGATGCGGTTCGAGATATTCTTTGCGAACTGCATCTCGTGGGTGACGAGGAGCGAGGTGATGCCTGATGACGTGACGTCCCTGATCACCTTCAAAACCTCGCCGACGAGTTCTGGGTCGAGCGACGACGTCGGTTCGTCGAAGAGCATCACATCCGGCTTCACGGCCAGCGCACGCGCAATGCCGGTCCGCTGCAGCTGACCGCCGGAAAGCTGGGACGGGTAGCTGTCGACCTTGTTCGAAAGGCCCACCCGCTCAAGCTCCTGCAAAGCGATCGAACGCGCCTCCTCCTTCGACTTGCGCTGCACGACGACAAGCGGATCCATCACGTTCTGAATGACGGTCATGTTCTTGAAGACATTGAACTGCTGGAAGACCATCGCCGTCCGCAGCCGGATCGCCTGGACCGCGGTGTTGTCCGGTTTCCGGTAGTCCATCCTGACCTGATCGAAGGCGATCGTGCCGGAGGCGGGCTTCGCCAGATAGTTGATGCACTTCAACAATGTCGTCTTGCCGGTGCCGCTGGGGCCGATGATCGACACCACGTCGCCACGGTTCACCGAGAGATCGACGCCGTTCAGAACCTGGGTGTTTCCGTAGGACAGCTTTAGGTTTTTGATCTCAAGCATTTCGGGTCGGTGTCCTTTCGGCAGATAGATCGGAAAACGTCGCGGTCTCGTCGTCGGCCCACTCGTCTCCGAGCAATTCGGGCGTGTCGAAGGCCTGGAGATCGGCGAAATGACGCTCGCGGTCGGCGACGAACAACGCCCTGACGATGCCACGGGCGAGCCGGTCGGCGCCTTCGCTGATTGCGGGAATATCGCCCGTGAGCTTGCCGTGGCTGAGCGTCGCCGGGAAGTTGAAGCAGTGGATGCGGGCCAGCGCCGGGCAAGCGCCGGGCTCGGCCTCGAGGAACTCGAACGCCTCGCCGAGGTCAGGCGAGGTTTCAAGCTCGTCGTTTCGCATGTCCGCGGGCGCGGGGAAGCGGTCGCGCCAGAGGCGGATATGCGATGCGACGGCGGCGAGTTCCGGCCGGTTCGTCAGCTCGACCTTGAATCCGGTGCCGAAGATCAGGAAATCGACGGGATAGCTGCCTTTCGGCGTCGTCACAACGATATGGTCGGCTTGCTGTTGCAATCGATCGATCGGGCTTTTCAGATGAAGATGGGCCTGCGGGAATGCGCTGACACGCAAGACGCTCGGACGCGGAGGCGGCGTCTGCGCGCGCATGGCATAGTCGAGAAAGCGCCACTTCCAGTCATCCGGCAGACCGGCGAAGCCGTGCACCACGCCCTGGCTGCCGATGCCGGTGAACTTGTTGATCCGAGGCAGGTCGGTCCTGCGCACGAACAGGTCAAGCCGGGCGGCACCTGCCTCGAGCGCGGTGGCGGCGTTGTCCATCGCCGAGGCGCCGGCTCCGACGACCCCGACCCGCTTGCCGCGCAATGCGGCGAAGTCGATTTCGTCGGCGGTATGGGCCCAGAACTTGCGCTCGATGCCGTGGGCGATCGACGGTACGAAGGGACCGCCGAGGCCGTCGCGGCCCGTTGCCAGCACCACATGGCGCGCGATCGTCGTTTCGGACCGGCCATCATGACGGCAGACGACATCGAGCAGACCGTCGGCGCGCGGACGAATGGCATCGACCGCGACCCCATTGCGCACCGGCAGGTCAAGCACGCGCCGGTACCAGACGAGATAGTCCATCCATGTCTCACGCGGCGCCCGGTCGAGCGCGGTCCAGGCATCGCGGCCATGACGCGCCTCGTAATAGGCGCGGAACGTCAGCGCCGGCAGGCCCATTGCCGGCCCGGTCAGTTGCTTTGGGGAGCGAAGGGTTCGCATCCTGGCGAAGGTGACCCACGGACCCTCGCTGCCGGCAGGCGCCTTGTCGAGAAGGATATGATTGGCGACACCGAGCCGCTTCAGCATGGCGGAAGCCACGAGCCCGGCCATGCCCGCACCGATGATCACGACGTCGACGACCGCTTGGCCATCGACGACGCGGGGCGGAACCCATGACTTGGCCGGCAGCTCCAGCCAGGCAAGGTCTTGGCGCAGGCGCGCCTCGAGGGCTTCGAGATTGTTCGGAAATGTCGAGAGATCGCTCATGACGGCACGTCCTCGGTCATCGGGCTGCCGCCGTAGACGGTGTCGGCCAAGGCTTCGACGCCGCCTGCGTCATGCAGCCGGCAACCGGGCATCGCCAGCGCCACGGCGCGCGCCGCATCGATCACGGCGGCGACCGTCGGGGTCAGCGGCATCGCGGCAGGCGAGATGGCGCCGAACAGGAAGGGGATGGCGTGGTCGAGGACGCGCATCACGATCCCCTCGAGCGGAACGCCGCAGACCGTCGCCGGCTCGACGATGGCGACGCCCAGTCCGGCCCGGACCATCGTCAGGGCCGTCAGCGAGGCGTTGACGTCGATCATCCGTTGCGGCGCCACACCCGCCCGCTCCAGGGCCTCGTCGATGCGGTGTCGCAGGCGGTAGGGGTTGGCGAGCGTGATGATGCGGCGCTCGGCGAGATCGGAGAGACGCACCACGTCATCGTTGGCCAGCGGATCGTTCGCGGCGAGAGCGACGACACACGACGCTTCGGCAATCCAGTGCACGTCGAGGCCGGGATGTTCCAGCGGCAGGCTTGAGATCCCGAAGTCCGCGGAGCGGGCGAGCACCGCCTGCACGACGTTTTCGGCCGCCAGCGCCTGGACATGGAGATGACGCGGTATCAGGTCCGGCGCGACGGCCGAGATCGCCTGCGGCAGAACGCCGGCCGCAAGAGAAGGCGTGGCGGCGATCGTCAGCGACGGCGGTTCATCGAGACCGATGGCGTTCGCCCGCTCGCGGATGTGGGCCAAGCTGGCAAGATGGCGTTCCACCTCGGCGTGAAAGAGCAGACCGCGCGCGGTCGGGCTGATGCGCGGGCCGCTTCGATGCAGCAGCGCATAACCGATATCGGCCTCCAGATCCTGGATCAGCCGCGTTACCGCCGGCTGCGACCGGCCGAGCAGCCTTGCCGCCCCGGTCACGCTGCCGGCGGACATCACCGCTGCGAAGGCTTCAAGCTGCCTTATATCGAAAGAGTTAGAATGCATAATGGACATCAAACACTCTCCTTCATGTCAGTAAAGCATGACAATTCTCATTTGGCGACTGGCCGTAGATAAAAAATTCACATCAATATCTGTTTAGCATTCCAGTTTGACATAATGAGAGGTCCGGCCTACCTAAGACCTATGTCCGCTGACGTATTGAGGAGCTTGTTTTGACACTCATCGAAACTCTTGCCTCTGTGAGGCCGGGTTCCGCGCTCGCGGAAGCCATGGGCAAACGCGCCGAGATATTGCGCCTCAGTGAAGCGGCCCACGACGCAGTGCTTCTGCCACACGATCCCGGCGGGTTGTCGCACGGCCTGAGGGCTGCGCTCGCCGCCCGCATGGCGCGCCACAACCGCAGCCCGGCGCTCGCAAGCCACTACGACACGCTCGTTGCCCGCGCCGACGAACCGGCGACAGCCTTGCTCGCCGAGCCGGACACGAACGTGTCGGATCCGCGCACCGCCGAGATCGTTCGCCATGCCGACCGGCTCACGGTCGCGCCGCGCGATGCCACGCGCGCCCATGTGGAGGCATTGCGCCAGGTCGGCGTAACCGACGCCGACATCGTCCGGCTCGCGGAGCTTGCGGCTTTCGTCAATTACCAGGTGCGGGTTCTCGCCGGCCTGAAGCTGCTCGGAGAAATGCGATGAGCGAGGTCGTCCACACCTTCACCACCACGGTGCCGCGCTGGCAGCCCTATGTCGTTCCGGTCGATTTCGCGACCGCCACCGACGAGCAGCATGCAGCGATGCAGACGACGCCGTCGAACAAGGGCATCTCGCCCTATGTGCTGACCCTGGCGCACGATCCCGAGACGCTCGCAGTCCGCTCGCCGCTGTTTAACCTGATCATGTACGGCAAGGACGGACTGGCAGCCAGCGAGCGCGAACTGGGTGCAGTCGCCGCCTCCGTCGTCAACCGCTGCGTCTACTGCGCCGCCGTCCATGCATCCCGGTTCAACAATCTGACAAAACGCACCGATGTCATCGAAGCCGTGTTCGCCGATGGTCTCGAAGCGACGCTCGACGAGCACCTCCAGGAAATCTTCAACTTTTCGGCCCGACTGTCGACCACGCCGCCCGAAGCGGTCGTAGCCGACGCGCAGGCGCTGGCGGACGTCGGGCTCGACGAGTTGGAGGCTCTCGATCTCGTCCTCTCGTCGGCGATCTTCGGCTGGGCGAACCGCCTGATGCATACGCTCGGTGAGCCGATGAAGGACTA
Organism: Rhizobium brockwellii; assembly: GCF_000769405.2. Lineage (NCBI taxonomy): Bacteria > Pseudomonadati > Pseudomonadota > Alphaproteobacteria > Hyphomicrobiales > Rhizobiaceae > Rhizobium > Rhizobium brockwellii. Next base: position 650,311 of record NZ_CP053439.1, on the reverse strand, counting down.
AACGCGTCGCGGCTATCAGGTGGAATCCTGCGAGGACTGCTCCGGGAGCTGCTCACGCAAATAAAAAGGGCGACCGAACGGCCGCCCCTTCATCCAACAGGAATGAACGCTCAGAGCTGTTCCAGCATCGCGGCAGCGCCCGAGACGGTTGCCTGGCCGGGGCTTTCCTCGACGTTGAGGGCTTTCACCACGCTGTCTTCCACCAGCATCGAATAGCGCTTGGAGCGGAGGCCGAGGCCGCCGGCGGAGAGGTCGGCGTCGAGGCCGACGGCCTTTGTGAAGGCGGCATCCCAATCGGCGAGGAAATGGATCTTGCCCATGCCGCCTGACGATTGCGCCCAGGCGCCCATCACGTGCCAGTCGTTGACTGATACAACGGCGATGTCGTCGACGCCCTTGCCAAGGATGGTGTCGCGGTTTTCGAGATAACCCGGCAGGTGGTTCAGCGAGCAGGTGGGCGTGAAGGCGCCCGGCACGGCGAAGAGCACGACGCGCTTGCCGGCGAAGAGCTGATCGGTGGTGATTTCGACCGGGCCGTCAGCCGTCTTTTCCTTGAAGGTAGCGGCAGGAAGCTTGTCGCCGATCGCGATGGTCATGGTCTTCTCCTTGGTTCTGGCTTTGGGGGTTTTTGCGTTGGGAATTCCGGCTTGGCGGCGGCGGGCGCCGCAGGGGATCTGCGGCGACTATAGGAGCCCATCATTGAAAGGCAAGGCCGGCCATTGAAAGGCAAGACCGGTCATTCGAAGGCAAGTGTGGTCTCCATCGCCCTTTCGCCGTCGATGACCAGCAAGCCCCAGCGCTTGCCGGATATGTCGTAATTCTCAGGCAGTTTGCCGATAGCGACATCGACCTTGAAGGTGGCGCCGTCGCGCTTGCCGCCGATCTGCTTGGTGAAAGCATAGCCGCTCGGGCCGATGACGATGATGTCGGGCGCGCCCTTCCCCTCGCCGGGCCCCCCGCCCGGCAGAGCGAGTGTCAAAGACAGCGTCTTCCTATCGGGCGACATCGCATGCGCCGTCACGCCGAAATCCTGCGATGGCGGCTTCGGCAGCTTCGCATCGGCGCCCTGAAGGATCGCCTCCTCCTGCGGGTGCGACTGGATGGCGGGACCAAGCTTCAGTTGAAAATTCGCCTGGAAGGGAATGCAGATATCCTTGCAGATGCCGATGAAGGCGGCAGCATCGATCGTAACCGGGCCTTTGCCGGCCGCCGTCAGCGACAGCGGCAGCGTCACCGGCGCGTCATAGGCGATATCCTCGATCGCGCCGTTGAAAAAATGCTTCGGAACGGGATAGGCGATGGCATCGAGCGCAACACCGCTTTCCGCCGCGACAGTGATCTGGGGCGGAATGCCATTGCCGCCGGGTTCTTTCCAATAGGTGATCCAGCCGGGCTTCGGCTCGATCTGAAGGGCGGCGCGGATTTTGCCGCCGGCGTCGGGCGCGAGTGCCACGAGGCGCATGCGGCCGCCCTCATTGTCCGCCCAGGCGCTCATTTCCGCATGGGCGGAATAAAACGGGACAAGGGCCGCGACCACCGACACAACCGCGATCAAAAGCCTGCGCGGACCTGAGGAAATAATCATCATGGAACAAAGGTTTACCGAATGTGCCGTTTGGCCGCCAGAAGTCGCGGCGATTTAAATCTTCATTTTCAGTTGATTGATGTGTGACATTGGCCCATGTTTCTGTTGTCGAGGCCTTGGTGCGGTCTAGCAGCAGGAGGAACGATGTCCTTATTGACGCTGAAGAACAGACGGGAACGTGGCTTCTTCGATGGCCAATTCCTCATCGCCATGCCGGGCATGGAAGACCGCAATTTTGCGCGCACGGTCATCTACATCTGCGCGCATTCGGATGCCGGCGCCATGGGCTTCGTCATCAACCGGCCACAGAGCCTCACCTTCACCGATGTGCTGCTGCATCTCGACATGATCAAGCAGGAAGATTCGATCGTGCTGCCGAAGCGGGCGCGCGAATTCCCGATCCAGACCGGCGGCCCGGTGGAAAGCGGCCGCGGCTTCGTGCTGCATTCGGACGATTATTCCAGCGACTCCAGCATTCCCGTCAGCGACGACATCTGCCTGACGGCGACGCTCGATATCGTGCGCGCCATCTCCAAGGGCGATGGGCCGACGCGCGCGACGATGCTGCTCGGTTATTCCTCCTGGTCGGCCGGCCAGCTCGAAAGCGAGGTCGTCAATAATGGCTGGCTCACCTGCCCGGCCAATGAGGAATTGATCTTCGACCGCAGTCTCGACGACAAATATGAGCGGGCGCTCGCCAGCATGGGCGTAACCGCTGCGATGCTTTCGGCCGAAGCTGGCCATGCCTGAAAGGCTGGCCTGACCGCAGCTGACCTCACGGCAGCGGGAACGAATAGCCGCGAGTGACGTTTCATTTCGGCAAGCATGGACAAGAAGCCCATGCCGACCAAGGAGACATCACATATGGGTAGCACAAGCGACAAGATTTCCGGTAAGGCAAACGAAATTGCCGGCAAGACCAAGCAGGCCGTCGGCAAGGCCACCGACGATCGCGAAATGCAGGCCAAGGGCGCAGTCCAGGAAGCCAAGGGCAAGGGACAGGTCGCAACCGGCAAGGTCAAGGACAAGCTCAAGGGCGCTGTCGACCGGCTCTGAGCCATAAGCTCATCCGTCATGAATCATGCCTGCTGCGCCCTCGCGCGGCAGGCATTTTTAATCCGTCACCCTCATGCTCTGCAGAGAGAGATACGATGAAACTTTTTGCCTGCGACAACTGCGATCAGGTCGTCCACTTCGACAACCGCCGATGCGTGCGCTGCAACCATCGCCTCGGGTTCCTGCCCGGCGATCTCGCAATGCATGCACTAGAGCCGCGCGACGAGACGCTCTGGCAGCTCGTTTCCAATCCCGATCGCGATGTCCGCTTCTGCGCCAATGCCAGCCTCGATATCTGCAACTGGCTGGTAGACGGTGATGGCGAGAGCGAATTCTGCGTTGCCTGCCGCCACAACCGGCTGGTTCCGAACACCGATACACAGGACGGCATCGATCGCTGGCGGCGCATCAGCCAGGCGCAGCGCCATCTGTTCTACTCGCTGCTGCGCTGGAAGCTGCCGCATCCTGATCGAGCACAAGACCCTGAAGGCGGCCTGGTCTTCGATTTCCTCGAGGATTCGATAGAGAGCAACGGCTTTATCGTGCCTGCTATGACCGGCCATGAGGAAGGCCTGATCACCATCCGCGCCGCAGAGGCCGACGACGCGACGCGCGAACAGGCGCGCAGCTCGATGAACGAACCCTATCGCACCCTGCTCGGCCATTTCCGCCACGAGGCCGGCCACTTCATCTGGAACAAGCTGGTGCGCGATCGGGGCGGCCTTGCCGATTTCCGCACGGTCTTCGGCGACGAACGGCAGGATTATGCGACAGCCCTGCAGACCCACTATTCCGGCGGCGCGCCTTTGGGATGGCAGGACAATTTCATCAGCGCCTATGCGGCATCGCACCCCTGGGAGGATTTTGCCGAATGCTTCGCGCATTACCTCCATATCGTCGACACGCTCGAAACCGCGCGCGCCTTCGGCATCGGCATCGATCCGAGCGGCCATGAGGAAATATCAGGCGAAGTGGATTTCATCCCCTACAGGGCAAGAAGCGCCGAGCAGCTGGTCAGCGCCTGGGTGCCGCTCAGCATCGCGATTAACGCCATCCAGCGCAGTATGGGCCAGCCCGACTCCTACCCCTTCGTGCTGTCCTCGCCTGTCGTGGCAAAGCTCGAATATCTGCACCGGCTGATCCAGGGCGCGGCGACTGCGCCGCAGCAACGGGCGGCGTGAAAGAGGTTCGGGCGCGCTGCTTGCTCCCTCTTCTCCCCAGCGGGGAGAAGGTGGCCCGAAGGGTCGGATGAGGGGGCCGCACGGCACACCATTCATTGCCCTTCGCTAACGCTCAGCGCATTCGCGGCTTTGCCGCTCACTCCCTCATCTGCCTGCCGGCATCTTCTCCCCGCTGGGGAGAAGATGTGGGTGGCAGCGCATCGAGGAAACAGCCGCTACTTAAACCGCCTTGCCCTTCTTAAAAGGCTCCATGCCCTTGCGGGCGAGTTCGTCGGCGCGTTCGTTTTCCGGGTGGCCGGCGTGGCCCTTGACCCAGTGCAGCGTCACCTTATGGCGGTCACGGGCCGCCTCCAGCGCCTGCCAGAGCTCGGCATTCTTCACCGGCTTCTTGTCGGCGGTCTTCCAGCCGTTTTTCTTCCAGCCGAATATCCACTTGGAGATGCCGTCCTTGACGTAGGCGCTGTCGGTATAGAGATCGACCTCGCAGGGGCTCTTCAAGGCCGATAGCGCCGAGATCGCCGCCAGCAGTTCCATGCGATTGTTGGTCGTATCCGCCTCGCCGCCGCAAAGCTCCTTTTCGACATCGCCATAACGCAGCACCGCGCCCCAGCCGCCGGGGCCAGGATTGCCGGAGCATGCGCCGTCGGTGAAGATATCGACGTGTTTCATAGGCTCAATCCGTATTCGGCCGGCGCTTTGATCTGGCGGTGGAACCGCAGCTTGCGGAGATATTCGAGCGGGTCCTTCTTGGTGACCATGGCGCCCTCCGGCGTCGTCAGCCAGTCATAGAGCCGGGTCAGGAAGAAGCGCAGCGCGGATCCGCGCGACAGCACCGGCAGGGCAGCGATTTCGGCGTCGCTCAACGGCCGGACGCTCTGATAACCCTCGAGCATCGCCGTGCCCTTGGTGATGTTATAGGCGCCGTCCTTCTCGAAGCACCAGGCATTCAGGCAAATCGAGACGTCATAGGCGAGCAGGTCGTTGCAGGCAAAATAGAAATCGATCAGGCCGGAGAGCTGATCGCCGAGGAAGAAGACGTTGTCGGGGAAGAGGTCGGCGTGGATGACGCCGGCCGGCAGGCCACTCGGCCAGGCGGCAGAGAGGAAATCGAGTTCGCTGCGGATCTCGGTCTGCAGGCCGGGCTCGACCTCGCCGGCGCGCACCTCGGATTTTTCCCACAGCCCCCGCCAGCCGTCGATCGACAGCGCATTCGCCCGCTTCAGCTCGAAACCATCGCCGGCCACATGCATCTCGGCGAGCGCCCTGCCGACTTCGCGGCAGTGTTTTGCCTCCGGCTTTCTCAGCCACATGCCTTCGAGGAAGGAGATCAGCGCCGCCGGGCGGCCGGAGAGTGAGCCGAGCAGCGCGCCGTCGCGGCGCGGCAGCGGCAGCGGGCAGGACAGACCGCGGGCGGAGAGATGCTGCATCAGGCCGAGGAAGAAAGGCAGATCGCTCTTTTCCACGCGCTTTTCATAGAGCGTCAGGATCAGCGGATCCTTGGAAGTGTGGAGCAGGAAGTTGGAGTTTTCGACGCCTTCGGCGATCCCCTTGTAGGAGAGCAGCGTGCCTGCGTCATATTCCGTCAGGAACCATTTCAGATCGTCTTCGGCGATATCGGTATAGACTGCCAAGTGAGGTCTCGCCCTTCATGCCTTGTTGATATTGGATTTGCCGGAGTGGACGCCAGGCCGAAGACCGATCTAGCCGTTGACGAAAGCCATGTCGGCCGCCGTCAGCTCGATGTTGCGCAGTTCGCGGTTGACGAGGAAGTTTTCGGTTTCCTGCACCGTTTCGGCCAGTTCGACGCGGGCGTCGAAGCGGGCGCGGAAAGCCTCGATGATCTCGTTGACGATGACCTCGGGGGCGGAGGCGCCGGCGGAGAGGCCGAGCGTCGAAATCGCGCCGATCTCGCTCCAGTCGAGCTCGGCGGCGCGCTGCACGAGGATCGATTTCTTCGCCCCTGCCCTGAGCGCCACTTCGACGAGACGCTTGGAATTGGACGAGTTCGGCGCGCCGACGATGATGAAGAGATCGCAGCCGGGCGCTGCCTGCTTCACCACTTCCTGGCGGTTGGTCGTCGCATAACAGATCGAGTCCGCTGCCGGCGCCGTCAGGTTCGGGAAGCGTTCGTGCAGGCGGGTGATGACGCCGGCCGTATCGTCGACCGACAGCGTCGTCTGGGTGACATAGCCGAGATTATCGGGATCGACGGGGACATAGGCGTCGGCATCCTCGATCGTCTCGATCAGCGAGACCGACCCCTCCGGCAGTTGACCCATCGTGCCGATCACCTCGGGATGGCCAGCATGGCCTATGAGGACGACATGGCGGCCGAGGCGATTGTGGCGCATCGCCTGCTTGTGGACCTTGGAGACCAGCGGGCAGGTGGCGTCGAGATAGAAGAGATTGCGGCTTGCCGCATCCTCCGGCACCGATTTCGGCACGCCATGGGCGGAGAAGACCACCGGCTGGGCGCGATGTTCGGCCGGGATCTCGTCCAGCTCCTCGACGAAGACGGCGCCCTTGGCCTCTAGCCCCTCGACGACATAACGATTGTGGACGATCTCGTGGCGCACGTAGACCGGCGCGCCATAGGATTTCAGCGCCAGCACGACGATCTGGATGGCGCGGTCGACGCCTGCGCAGAAGCCGCGCGGGCCGCAGAGCCGGATCGTCAAAGGAGGTTTCGCCGCAATATTCATGTCTGTTCCGGGTTGAGAGATTTAGGGACCTCTAGCCCAATATGGTCGAGAATTGAAGTGATACTATTGCTGAGGTGTCTTGGCGCCCTTGCGGAACCAGGAGATCGCCACCACGACGACAAGCACGGCGGCCAGCCCGTACCAGGTGAAAGCATATTGCAGATGGTCGTTCGGCAGATCCACCTGGGTGACGCCGCCGATCGGCAGGCCGGCCGGATTGGGGGCGGAATCGGCATCGACGAAAAAGGGAATGACGCGCGCTTTCTCCAGCCCGACGCTCTCGGCCATGACGTCGAGATCCTTCCAGTAGAAGATGTTCTTGGCGACGTCGTTGTCGGGCACCACCCAGGAGGGCTTGCCGGGAAGCTTTTCACGCGCCAGGCCGGTGACGGTCTGCTGATCCGTCAGTTGGCCCTGCATGCGCGTTTCCGGCTCCTTGTTGTCAAAGGGAACGAAGCCGCGATTGACGAAGAGAATGCGCCCGTCGGCAAGCTCGAGCGGGGTATAGATATAATAGCCGGTCTGGCCGCGCCAGGTGGCGAAGAAGTGCCGCTCCTTGTTGTTGATGTAGCGGCCGGTGGCGCTCACCTTGCGGTATTCGATGTCGCCGCCTGCAGCCGCCATCGCCTCGATGTCGGCAAGCGGCACGGGCCCTGCTGCCTGCCGCGCGGCGATATCGGCGATCAGGCCCTCCTTCCAGTGAAGGCGCTCCACCTGCCAGGTGCCGAGCGAAATCAGGATGGCAAGGGCAATCAGCACCAGGATGCCGGTGAAAACCGGCAGCAGGCGGCGCGGCGCGGCATGGTCGATATCAGTCACTCAGGCGTCCTTCGCGGGCATTATGACGGTATTGCATGGCAATCAGGATGCCCTTGAACCAGCGCAGCGTCAGCAGCGACAGGACGATCGTCAGTGGAGCAAAGAGCAGGATGTGCACCCAGATCGGCGGCCCGTAATTCACCTGCAGCCACAACACCATGCCGATGACGATGAAGCCGACGATGAGGATGACGAAGACGGCGGGGCCGTCACCGGAATCGGCAAAGGAATAATCGAGGCCGCAGGCGGCGCAGCGCGGCTTTACGCCGAGCAGGCCGTCGAACAGCTTGCCCTGGGCGCAGCGCGGGCAGCAGCCCTTGATGCCGGTCTTCACCGGATCGACGGGGGGAAAATGGGCGCTGTCCTCGTTCATGGCATTCCTTCCGGCCATTCCTTCCGGCAGCCTTGGCGGCCGCGGCTTTTTCGATGCTGCCTTAACTCTCCCATAAAGTATTCGCATCCCGAATGGAAATGCCTGCGTGATTTCGTCCCGCTGATAGTTCCTCACATCGGGACCGATGTGAGGAACTATCAGCAATTCAAAGTGTTACAGCGTCCTTGCCGCGTCTGAAAAGTCGCGCGGCGCTCTAATGATTCGCGCCAAACAGAAGAAGAAGACTGATGACTAGAGATAACCATTCCGTGCAGATCATAATCCTGAACGGCGCGCCGCGGAGCGGCAAATCAAGCATCGCGCGCGCAGTGCAGGAACACTTCGAGGGGCTGTGGATCAACCTCGGCGTCGACGGCTACAATGCCATGACACCGAAGCGCTACCTTCCGGGCATCGGACTGCGGCCGGGCGGCGAACGGCCGGACCTGGAGGAACTGGTGCCGTTCCTTTATGCGGCACTCTACGAATCGATCGCCATTCATGCCAGCCTGGGGCTCAATGTCATCGCCGATCTCGGCCACCATGACAGCTATTCGCAGCCGCTCGGCATCCTCGGCGATTGCGCCCGGCGCCTGGAAGACTTTCCCGTGCTGTTCGTCGGCGTGCGCTGTCCGATCGAGACGATCATGGAGCGGCGCGACATTGCCCAGGAAGGGCGCGAGACGCTTTATCTCAGCGCCACGGAGGACGTGCCCGTTCCAGAACCGGTGCAACGCTGGCAGGACGCGGTGCATCGGCCCGGCATCTACGATCTGGAGGTCGATACATCAGTGCTGACGCCGCTCGAATGCGCCGAGGCGATCCGCCATCAGCTGGATCTCGGCATTCCCCAGCCTTCGGCTTTCGAACGGATCGCCGGGGCGCGCTGAGGCGAAAAATGCGGGCACGGGCCAGCCTGAGACTGCGGACGAAGTCGGCCAACTCCTCTTTCGTCATGCTCGGGCTTGTCCCGGGCATCTGCGCCCGGTTGATATGTAGCAGATCCTCGGCACAAGGCCGAGGATGACGCCGAGTAGAGAGCGAGATTTGTGAACAAAAAAAGGCGGGCACCAGGCCCGCCTTTTGCTTGACTATGGTTCCGATCAGCCGGCTGCGACGGGTGCGCCCCAGCCGCCCCAGACGTAGATGCAGAAGAACAGGAACAGCCAGACGACGTCGACGAAGTGCCAGTACCAGGCTGCCGCCTCGAAGCCGAAATGCTGCTTCGGCGTGAAGTCGCCGCGCAGCGCACGGATCAGGCAGACACCCAGGAAGATCGTGCCGACGAGGACGTGGAAACCGTGGAAGCCGGTCGCCATGAAGAAGGTCGCGCCGTAGATTGAATTCTTGAAGGCGAAGGGCGCGTGGGCATATTCATAGGCCTGGACAGTGGAGAACAACACGCCGAGCACCACCGTCAGCGTCAGGCCCTGGATCAGGCCCTTGCGGTCGTTGTGCAGCAGTGCATGGTGGGCCCAGGTGACCGTCGTGCCCGACAGGAGCAGGATGACGGTGTTGTAGATCGGCAGATGCCAGGGATCGAGAACCTCGATGCCCTTCGGTGGCCAGGTGCCGCCTGTATAGAGCAGCCGCGAGGCCTGGATCGCTTCGTTCGGATAGAGGCTGGCGTCGAAATAGGCCCAGAACCAGGCGACGAAGAACATCACTTCCGAAGCGATGAACATG